>JBGVKB010000090.1:0-15189 GCA_045118955.1 Oscillospiraceae bacterium
AGTTACTGTTGAACAAAATGGACAAGAACGAGTTTTTAATATTGGTAAAACAGTTGAGGTAAACGGAAGAAACCTCTCGATTGTGAGAGAAGGGGATAAAGAACTTGTTCTTAAACACATCCAAACGATAAATCTACTGTTGTCCGAAATTTGTCGAGAGTTGAAGATTGATGAGTTGAAAATTCCTTTTGAAGAGATAAGGTTTAATAAAAACTTTTCGGGAAAACTATATACTTATTTGGAGTATCGGCCGTTTACTTCTTCTGGAAAAGAAACCAAAAGTCCTATTGAATTGTATTTGACACTTGCAAACCATTATGGGTCGATGCAAAATTTTGATTGCTTTGGAAGTATAAGTTTTCTTAGAAATGGCTGTATTGGTGGTGCAGGGTTGAATTTTTGGACGAAAAAAGAAGGGTATCATGTGGATTTGTCAAATACGGGAAATGAGTTGTTTGTGAAAAGAATAATTCGCATGGACAAGGGCGCGAAAGTGACTTTGTATGTCAAATAAGGATATTGAGCTGGAGGGCGGGCTGTGTGCCCGCCCTCTTTTTTTGCGGGGCCGCCCGCCGCTGCCCGCTGCCCGCGTTCGCTTGCCTGCGGCGCTTGACCTCTGTGCCGCCGGCGGCTCCCGCGCAAAGCGCGGATAAGGGACGGCCGCGGCGGAGCTTATGGCGCATCCCAAACGCCGTGTCCGCAGCCGCCCCCCGCAGCCCGCCCCTCCGCGCCCTTAAAACGCCCCCAATGATTTGCCAGAGCCCGGCGCGTCCATTATAATATATAATGTATCGACCAACATCATCGGCGGCTCTGCCCGCCCTGTCAAAGGAGGATCCCCCATGGATCAGCAGCTTCTGCAAAAATACGCCGACTTCATCGTGAAGGTGGGCGTGAACGTACAGCCCGGTCAGGCGTTCCTCATCCGATGCCCGGTGGACATGGCCTTCTTCGCCCACTGCTGCGCCAAGGCGGGCTACGCCGCCGGCGCGCGGGACGTGGTGGTGCGCTACGAGGATGAGAAGCTGGCCCGCATCCGCATGGAGCTGGGGGAGGAGAGCGCCCTGTCCAACGTGCTGCCCTATGAGCTGCGGAGCTGGCTGGACTACGCCGAGAGCGAGGGCGGCTGCGCCCTGCTGGCCATCCACGCCAGCGACCCGGAGGCCTTCGCCGGGCTGGACGCGGGCAAGCTGAACCGGGTGAGCCTTGCCCGCCGCAAGGCGCTGAAGCCCTGGAACGACTACACCCTCAACGACCGGGTGCAGTGGTGCGTGGCGGCGGTGCCCGCCCCCGCGTGGGCAAAGACCGTGTTCCCCGCGCTGCCCGTGGAGGAGGCGGTGGAGAAGCTCTGGAGCCTGATCTTCGACGTGTGCCGGGTGACCGGCGGCGACCCGGTGGGGGAGTGGCAGGCCCATGTGGCGCGCACCACCGCCCGGCGGGATCAGCTCAACGCGTGGAAGCTGCGCAGCCTGCACCTGACCTCCTCCAACGGCACCGACCTGACCGTGGGTCTGGCCGAGGGGCACGTCTGGGAGGGCGCGTCCAGCACCGCCGAAAACGGCGCGCGGTTCATCGCCAACGTGCCCACCGAGGAGGTGTTCACCTGCCCCCACCGGCTGCGGGTGAACGGGGTGGTCAAGGGCACCAAGCCCTACGTCTACAACGGCCAGCTCATCGAGGGCTTCTCGGTGACCTTTGAGGAGGGGCGGGTCGTCGCCCACAGCGCCGGGAAAAACGACGCCCTGCTGGGCGAGCTGCTGGGCAGCGACGAGAACGCCTGCCGCATCGGCGAGGTGGCGCTGGTGCCGGCCTCCAGCCCCATCAACCAAAGCGGCGTGCTGTTCTACAACACCCTGTTTGACGAGAACGCCGCCTGCCACATCGCCTTCGGCGCGGGCTATCCCGGCACCATCGCCGGCGGCACCGCCATGACCAAGGAGCAGCGGGAGGCGCTGGGCATGAACGACTCCGCCATCCACGAGGACGTGATGGTGGGCGCGCCCGACATGGACATCACCGGTCTGCGGGAGGACGGCACCACCGTGCAGATCTTCAAGAACGGCGAGTGGGCGTTCTGATGGGCGCGGCGGTGAACTGGCGGTACCGCCCCGGTGCCGCCCCGGAGACCAAGCCCCCAACGCCCCCCGACCTGACCGCCCTGAGCCGCCCGGCGGGCGCGGACCTGTTCCGCGCCTTCGCGGTGGGTCTGGTGGGCTGGTTCCACATCTGGCAGCAGACCTGGATCAGCCCCGGCCGGATGGAGCCGATGGTGCGCACCGGCTATGTGTGGGTGGACGCCATGATCCTGCTGTCCGCCTTCTGCCTGTGGCTGCCCTACGCCCGCGCCCGGCTGGAGGGCCGTCCCTTCCCCGGGTGCCGGGGCTTCTGGCGGCGGCGGGCGGTGCGCATCCTGCCCAGCTACTGGTTCTGTGTGCTGGTGGCCATGTTCTTCTTCGCCCTGCCGGACAGCGGCTGGTCGCCCCGGCTGGCGTGGGACTTTTTCAGCCACATGACCCTGCTGCACACCCTGCACCGGTACAGCTACCTGTTCACCGAGCTGGGCGGCGTGCTGTGGACGGTGGGTGTGCTGGCGGGCTTTTACCTGCTGTTCCCCCTCATCGGGCGGGCGTTCTGGCACCGCCCCTGCCTGACCTTCGCCGGGCTGTGTGCGGCGCAGGCGGCCTACACCTGGGGCTGGGCGCTGGGGCTGGACGACGGGGTCTATCCCATGGTGTTCAACCAGCTCCCGGGGTTTCTGGGGGTCTGGGCGCTGGGCATGGCGGGGGCAGAGGTCTACCTGCGGCTGGCCGCGGCGGCAAAGCCCGCCGCCCGCTGGCTGGCGGTGCCGGTGATCCCGGCGGCGCTGTGGGTGCTGTACCAAATGCAGACCGACCTGATGTACGACGCCGCCATCCAGCGCTGGCAGCTGGCGTGGCGGCTGCCCCTCACCGCGGTGATGTGCCTGCTGCTGGGGGCGGTGTGCCTGCTGCCCGCCCTGCCCGGGCGGCGGCTGTGGGCGTTTTTGTCCGGCATCAGCTACAACTTCTACCTCTGGCACCAGACGCTGGCGGTCTGGCTCAAGTACCGCTGGCGGATCCCGGCGTGGACGGGGGACGTGCCCCCCAACCAGCTCTGGGACGCGGCGTGGATGGCCGGGTACGACCTGTGGTGCTGGGGCGCGGCGCTGGCGGCGGCGGTGGCGGGCACCTACCTCATCGAAAAACCCGCCGCCCGCCGGCTCAAGAGCCTCCTGTTTGGCACAGACGTCCCCGCAAAACGCCCGAAAGGATAAATACGCCGGCGATTTTGTGCGAACACACGGTTTTTTGCCCCAAAAACACTTGCAAAAAGCCGGGCGTTGTGCTATAGTCATACCGTACGATAGTGGATTTTTGAGGAGTGGGCCGCAAGGTCCGCTCCTCGTTGCTTGTAGGAGGCTTTTACATGGCGAAAGCGACCGGCGGGAAGAATACCGTCAAAGTGGTGGAGGCGCTGGTGCGCCCCGTGATCGAGGGCATGAACGTGACCCTGTGGGACGTGCGCTTTGAAAAGGAAGGGCCGGACTGGTATCTGCGGGTGCTGATCGACCGCAAGGACGGCGAGCCGATGGACACCGACACCTGCGCCGACGTCTCCCACGCCATCGACCCGGTCATCGACGAGGCCGACCCCATCGACCAGAGCTACTATCTGGAGGTGGGCAGCCCCGGCCTTGGCCGCCGCCTGACCCGGGAGGAGCACTACGAGCTGCTCCGGGGTGAGAAGGTGGCGGTGCACTTCATCCGCCCGGATGAGGCCGGCCGCCGCGATCTGGAGGGCATCCTCACCGGCCGCGAGGGCAGCGCCGTCACCCTCGACACCGCCGAAGGCCCCGTCACCTTTGAGGTCAGCGCCGCCAGCTACGTCAAGCTGTGCGACGACGAGGACCTGTTCTGAACCAGCAGCCCCCGCGCCTGTACGGCGCAGCACGCATAGAATTTAACAGCCCCGCGCTTGCCGGGGCGCACATTGGAGGATACCGGAAACATGAACGCAGAGTTTTTTGAAGCATTGGCCCTGCTGGAGAAGGAGCGCGGCCTGACCGCCGAGTACCTGATCGAGCGCATCAGCAACGCCATCGTCATCGCGGTCAAGAAGGACTACGAGGTGGAGGACGACAACGTTCTGGTGGAGATCGACCCCGCCAAGGGCAAGTTCACCGTGTCGCTGGTGCGCGACGTGGTGGAGGAGGTCGAGGATCCCCACACCCAGGTCAGCGTGGAGCAGGCCCGTCAGGTGCGCAAGACCCTGAACGCCGGCGACCGCATGACCACCCCCCTCAAGACCAAGGAGTTCGGCCGCATCGCCGCCCAGACCGCCAAGCACGTGATCCGTCAGGGCATCCGCGAGGCCGAGCGCAGCCAGCAGTTCAGCGAGATGCAGTCCAAGGCCCACGAGATCGTCACCGGCACCGTCACCCGCGTGGATCCCATCCGCGGCGTGGTGGGTCTGGATCTGGGCAAGGGCGGCGAGGCCTTCCTGCCCAAGAACGAGCAGGTGCCCGGCGAGGTGTACGAGGAGGGTCAGCGCGTGCAGGTGTACGTGGTGGACGTCACCGTCACCGAGCGCGGCCCCAAGGTTCTGATCAGCCGCACCCACCCCGGTCTGGTCAAGCGGATGTTCGAGATGGAGGTGCCCGAGATCTTTGACGGCACCGTGGAGATCAAGGCCATCAGCCGCGAGGCTGGTATGCGCACCAAGATCGCCGTCACCAGCAAGGATCCCAACGTGGATCCCCAGGGCGCCTGCATCGGTGCCCACGGCTCCCGCGTGTCCAAGATCGTGGAGGCCCTGAACGGGGAGAAGATCGACGTGGTGAAGTGGAGCGAGGACGTGAGCGAGTTCATCAGCGCCGCCCTCAGCCCCGCCAAGGTGGTCAAGGTGGAGCTGCTGGAGGGCGACGGCCGGAGCTGCCGCGTCACCGTGCCCGACCACCAGCTCAGCCTGGCCATCGGCAACAAGGGTCAGAACGCCCGCCTGTGCGCCCGTCTGACCGGCTATAATATCGACATCTGCCCCGAGAGCGGCTACTACGGCGAGGAGCCGAGCAAGAGCTGAACGCTTTGAGAAAAGGAGCGCAGAAGCAAGATGCAACCAAAGAAGATCCCCGTGCGCCGCTGTGTCGGCTGCAACGAAGGCAAACCCAAAAAGGAGCTTGTGCGCGTGGTGCGCAATGCCGCCGGCGAGGTGAATATGGATCTCACCGGCAAGCTGCCCGGCCGCGGCGCGTACCTGTGCCGCAGCGCCGAGTGTCTGGCGAAGGCCCGCAAGGCGAAGCGTCTGGAGCGCGCGCTGGAGCTGGCCATCCCCGCCGAGGTGTACGAGCGCCTTGAACATGAGCTGGGAGGTGCCGCAAATGGCTGAGAACACCCCGCTGCTGGGTGCGCTGGGGCTGTGCCGCAAGGCCGGCAAGCTGGTCATGGGCTTTGACGCCGTGGCCGAGAGCGTGATGAAGGGCAAGGCCTTTCTCGTGCTGACCGCCGCCGACGTCAGCCCGCGCACCGCCCGCAAAACCAACGAATTCTGCGAGGGGCTGGTACCCTGCCTCTCGATGCCCCTCACCCAGGACGTGCTGTGCGCCGTGGCGCGCAAGCCGGTGGGTGTATACGCCGTAACGGATGAGAACCTGGCCCGCCTGTGCGAGAAGCACCTGGCCCGCCTGCCTCAGAGCGAAAAGGAGGAAACTGCCCATGGCGAATGAACTGATCAAGTATAAAGTGAGCGATCTGGCCCGCGATCTGGGCCTGCCCGCAAAGCAGGTCATCGACGAGCTGGCCGCCGCCACCGGCGAGACCAAGAAGCCCGGTGCCAACCTGAACAAGGACGAGCTGAACCTGCTGATGGATCGTCTGACCCGCACCGCCCAGGAGGACAGCCTGACTGCCTATCTGGACACCGCCCCGAAGCCCCAGCCCAAGCCCAGCGAGGTGCTGCGCCGCGCCGACGGCTCGGTGGTGGAGCTGCGTCAGGGCAAGAAGAAGCAGCAGCCCGCCGCCCAGCCCGCCCAGCCTGCCAAGAAGGCCGAGCCGGCCCCCGCCCCCAAGGCGGACAAGAAGGGCGACAAGCCCGCCGCCCAGCCCGCCGCCAAGAAGGCCGAGGCTCCCAAGGCGGCCCCCGCCCCCCAGCCCGTTGAGATCAAGCGCGAGCAGGTGACCGTCACCGTGGACACCCGCACCAGCGACACCAATCTGGACAAGTACAACGAGCGCTACAGCGACATGGCTGCCGCCCGTCCCATGGACTCCCGCCGCAAGCCCACCCCCGCGGGCAACAAGCAGAAGTTCCAGAACAAGGGCAAGAAGAACCAGCCCTTCAAGCGCCGCGAGACCGAGGCCGAGAAGCTGCAGCGCATCCAGCTCGAGAAGGCCCGCAAGGCTCAGCTCAAGGTCATGATCCCCGACGAGATCACCGTGGGCGAGCTGGCCACCCGCCTGAAGAAGACCGCTGCCGAGGTCATCAAGAAGTTCATGATGATGGGCGAGATGCACACCGTCAACGATGTGGTGGATTTTGACACCGCCGCTCTGGTGGCCGAGGAGTTCCACGCCAAGGTGGAGCGCGAGGTCCACATCTCCATCGAGGAGCGTCTGTTCGAGGTGGAGGAGGACAGCGCCGCCGATCTGGTGGAGCGTCCCCCCGTCGTGGTGGTCATGGGTCACGTTGACCACGGCAAGACCAGCATTCTGGACGCCATCCGCAAGACCCATGTGACCGCGGGCGAGGCCGGCGGCATCACCCAGCACATCGGCGCCTATCAGGTCGAGGTGGACGGCAAGCCCATCACCTTCCTGGACACCCCCGGCCATGAGGCCTTCACCAGCATGCGTGCCCGCGGCGCCAACCTGACCGACATCGCCATTCTGGTGGTCGCCGCCGACGACGGCATCATGCCCCAGACCATCGAGTCCATCAACCACGCCAAGGCCGCCGGCGTCACCGTCATCGTGGCCATCAACAAGATGGATAAACCCACTGCCAACCCCGAAAAGGTCAAAGAGCAGCTCACCAAGTATGAGCTGGTGCCCGAGGAGTGGGGCGGCGACACCATCTGCGTGCCCGTGTCCGCGCTGACCGGCATGGGCATCCACGAGCTGCTGGAGAACGTGGTTCTGGTGGCCGAGGTGAAGGAGCTGCGCGCCAACCCCAACCGCCGCGCCAAGGGTGCGGTCGTGGAGGCCCGTCTGGACAAGGGCCAGGGCCCCATCGCCACCATTCTGGTGCAGAACGGCACCCTGCACAAGGGCGACATCATCATCGCCGGCACCAGCGTGGGCCGCGTGCGCACCATGCGCAACGACAAGGGCCGCAGCATCGAGGAGGCCGGCCCCTCCACCCCCGTGGAGATCACCGGTCTGACCGAGGTGCCCTCCGCCGCCGACCTGTTCGAGGCCGTTCAGGACGAGCGTCTGGCCCGCGAGCTGGCCGACAAGCGCGCCACCGAGGCCAAGGAGAAGCAGTTCGCCGCCTTCCGCAAGACCACTCTGGACAATCTGTTCAGCCAGATCGCCGAGGGCGAGCGCAAGCAGCTTGACATCATCGTCAAGGCGGACGTGCAGGGCAGCGCCGAAGCGGTCAAGCAGAGCCTGGAGAAGATCAGCAACGACGAGGTGCGGGTGAAGGTCATCCACGCCGGCGTCGGTGCCATCAGCACCAGCGACGTCATGCTGGCCGACGCCTCCAACGCCATCATCATCGGCTTCAACGTGCGCCCCGACCCCATCGCCAAGGAGGAGGCCGCCAAGGTGAAGGTCGAGATGCGTATGTACCGCGTCATCTACGACGCCATCAACGACGTGACCGACGCCATGAAGGGTATGCTGGCTCCCAAGATCCGCGAGGTGGAGCAGGGCCGTCTGGAGGTGCGCCTGGTCTACAAGATCAGCAGCGTGGGCCAGGTCGCCGGCTGCTACGTCACCGAGGGCAAGGTCACCCGCGCCAGCAAGATCCGCGTGGTGCGCGACGGCATCGTCATCACCGAGGACGAGATCAGCAGCCTGCGCCGCTTCAAGGACGACGTGAAGGAAGTGGCCCAGGGCTACGAGTGCGGCGTCACGCTGGAGAAGTTCTCCGACATCAAGGAAGGCGACGTCTTCGAGGTGTACATCCTCGAGGAGTACCGCGACTAACCCACCTGACCGTAGGAGCATAACATGGCAAACAGTAAGAACCAGGGCCGTCTGGCGCAGGACATGAAGCGCGAGCTGATCGGCATCATCGGCCAGATGAAGGACCCCCGCCTGTCGGGCGGTCTGCTGACCGTGACCCGGCTGGACGTGACCCCCGATCTGGACGTGGCCAAGGCGCACATCAGCGTCATGGGCCGCCCCGACGGCCCCGAGGCCGCCGTGGCCGCGCTGAACAAGGCGGCCGGCCACATCCGCACCGAGATCAGCCGGCGGATGCACATCCGCAAGGCCCCCCGCTTTGTCTTTGTGGTGGATGAGGGCGCGGCCTACGCCGCCCACATCAACCAGCTTCTGGCAGACCTTGAGCCTGCCGCCGCCCCCGACGAGGAGGAATAACTCCGGGGCACACCCCCTGCCGCGCAGGGGATGAGGAGGAGAACATGACAGAATATCTGGACCTGAGCCAGACCGCCCAGCGGCTGGAGGAGATGGATGACCTGCTCATCCTGTGCCACAAGAACCCGGACGGCGACACGCTGGGCAGCGGCGCTGCCCTGTACTGGGCCTTGAAGGCGAAGGAGAAGCAGGTGGCCGTGCTCTGCCACGACCCCATCCCGCCCATGTACGATTATCTGGGCATCGAGATCTTTGAGGGCCAGTTCAAGCCCGCCCATGTGGTGGCGGTGGACGTGGCCGGCATCCAGCTCTTCGGCGACAGCCTGCAGCAGTATCTGGACGACATCGAGCTGTGCATCGACCACCACGCCAGCAACTCCGGCTACGCGTTTTCCACCCTGCTGGACGCGGACGCCGCCGCCGCTGCCGAGATCATGTACGACCTGATCAACCAGATGGGGGTGAACATCACCCCCCAGATCGCCGACTGCCTGTACACCGGCCTGTCCACCGACACGGGCTGCTTCCGCTTTGCCAACACCACCGCCCGCACCCACATCACTGCGGCGTGGCTGATGGAGGCGGGCGCCCGGGTGGAGGATCTGAACGGTCTGCTGTTCGAGAGCAAGAAGCCCGCCCGCATGGAGGCCGAGCGCCTTGCGCTGAACAATCTGGAGTACTATTTTGAGGGGCGCTGCGCCCTGATCTACCTCACCCGCGAGGAGATCGTGGCCAGCGGCGTGGCCCCCAGCGATCTGGAGGATCTGACCAGCCTGCCCCGCACCATCGAGGGCGTGGACGTGGGTCTGACCCTGCGCCAGCAGCCCGGCGGCAGCTACAAGATCAGCGTGCGCACCACCAAGCACCTGGACGCCAGCGCCATCGCCAAGCGGCTGGGCGGCGGCGGCCATGTGCGCGCCGCGGGCTGCGAGCTGATGGGCAATCTGGACAACGCCAAGGCCGCCATTCTGGCGGAGGTGGAAAAGGAGCTTATTCGCTGTGAGCAGAGCCAGAAAGAATGACAACCCCTCCGGGCTGCAGGGCATTCTGGTGGTGGATAAGCCCGCCGGCTGGACCAGCTTTGACGTGCTGGCAAAGCTGCGGGGCGTGCTGAGCACCCGCGGGCTGGGGCATTCCGGCACGCTGGACCCCATGGCCACCGGTGTGCTGCCGGTGTTTGTGGGCGGTGCCCGCAAGGCGGTGGACCTGCAGCAAAATCACGACAAAAACTACTTGGCAACGCTGAAACTTGGCGTTGCCACCGACACCGGCGACACCACCGGCGAGGTGCTGCGCACCGCCGAGGTGACCGTGGGCGAGGCCGAGCTGCTTGCGGTGCTGCCCCGCTTTGCGGGCGAGCAGATGCAGCTCCCGCCCATGTACTCGGCGGTGAAGGTCAACGGCCAGCCCCTGTACAAGGCCGCCCGCAAGGGGGTGGAGGTGGAGCGTCAGCCCCGCCCCATCACCGTGTACTCCATCGAGTACCGGGGCAGGGGAGAGGGGGAGCACGAGTACCTCCTCGAGATCGCCTGCTCCAAGGGCACCTATGTGCGGGTGCTGCTGGAGGACATCGGCGCCGCGCTGGGGCTGCCCGCCACCATGAGCGGCCTGCGCCGCCTGAAGGCCGGCGTGTACGACCTGTCCGGCAGCCACACGCTGGAGGAGATCTACGCGGCAAAGGAGTCCGGCACGCTGGCCGGCCTGCTGCTGCCCACCGACACGGTGTTCGGCCATCTGCCCGCCCTGCGGGTGGATGAGGCCACCCGAGCGCGGCTGATGAACGGCGCGCCCACCTACCGCTTCCGGGCGAAGGACGGACGCTACCGGGTCTACGGCCCGGAGGCGGAGTTCCTCGGCCTTGCCAACCTGGAGGAGCAGGTGCTGAAGGTGGAAAAACTTTTCGTAGAGAGAGGCTGATACCATGGAGATCGCCCAGCAGATGCGGGTCATGCGCGTGGGTGCGCAGGGCTCCGCCGTGGCCATGGGCTTTTTCGACGGGGTGCACATTGGGCACCAGTCGGTCATCCGCACGGCGGTGGACATCGCCCGCGCAGGCGGGCTGAAGGCCGCTGTGTTCACCTTTCGGCTGCCGCCGGAGAGCCGCATCAAGGGGCCCCGGCTGCTGCCCACCGAGGAGAAGCACCGCCGCGTGGCCGCCATGGGCGTGGAGCACTACATGGCCCCCGCCTTTGAGGAATTCCGCGGCCTGACCCCGGAGCAGTTCGTGGACGAGCTGCTGGTGGGCTGCTTCAACGCCAAGGCGCTGTGCTGCGGCGACAACTTTACCTTCGGCAAAAACAAGGCCGGCAATGTGGAGGTTCTGCGCACCCTGTGCGCCGAGCGGGGCATCCGGCTTCAGGTGGTGCCCATGCAGCAGCATGAGGGCCGCCCCGCCAGCAGCACCCGCATCCGTCAGGCGCTGCTGAACGGCGACGTGCCCGGGGCAAACACCATGCTGGGCGCACCCTACCAGATCGACTTCGAGGTGCAGCGGGGCAAGAGCCTCGGCCGCACGCTGGGGGTGCCCACCATCAACCAGATCTATCCCGCGGGCTTCCAGACCCCGCGGGAGGGCGTGTACATCACCCGCACCTTTGCGGGCGGCCGCTGGTGGCCCAGTGCCACCGGCTTCGGCCGCCGGCCCACCGTGGCCGAGCAGGGCGCGGCTGCCACCTGTGAGACCTTCATCCCCGGCTTTGAGGGCGACCTGTACGGTCAGCGGCCGGTGGTGGAGTTCCACGCCTTTTTGGAGCCAAGCCGCAAGTTCGGCAGCTTGGACGAGCTGGCCGCCTGCGTGCTGGACGCGGCGGAAAAATCCCGGCGGTATTTTGCGGCCCGCGGGGAATGACCCATTGAACGGAATTTTGTTTGCAGCCGGTGCTTCGCCCGAGCAGGCGAGGGAATACCCCCCGCGGCTTTGGCGGGACGCCGGCTGTTTCATTGCGGAGAGGAAGAGGACCATGAGTGCTTTAAAACTGCCGGTGCGGGATGTGTCCCGCGCGGACGGGGCTTCGTCCGGGCTGTTCGCCCCGGCGCGGCTCCCGGTGCTGGAGCGCGCCCCCACCAAATGGGAGTGGGGCGGCCTGGGGCTGCTGCTGGCGGCCTGCCTGGTGTGCTACTCCTACACCGACCTGCCCCTGATCGTGCGGCACAGCCTGAATCTTTGGGACTGTCTGGGTCGGGGCGAGCTGTTCCACTTTTACCGAACGGCCACCCTGCTGCCCATCGGCCACGCCACCGCCCAGACCGGCGAGGTGCCCTACGACATCTGGGTCTACCTGCTGCTGGCGGTGTGGAACCTGCCGGTGTACTTATGGGAGCAGCTGTCCGGGCTGACCTTTGAGAGCTGCCTGCCGGCCATGCTCTGGGTGCGGCTGGCGGCGGTGCTGCCCTTTGCGGGGGCGAACCTTGCCCTGCTGGGCATCGCTGAGACGCTGGGCCGCCCCCGCCATCAGGGGCTGTGGGCCTGCTGGCTGTTCTCCGGCTCGCTGTTCCTGATGAACGGTCTGTTCATGCTGGGGCAGATCGACGTGTTCAACGTCTGCTTCACCCTGCTGGGCGTGCACGCGTGGCTGCGCCGGGACACGCGGGGCTTCATCGGCTGGTTCGCGCTGGCGGTGACCTTTAAAATGTACGCGCTGATGGTGTTTTTGCCGCTGCTCCTGCTGGAGGAGAAGCGCCTGTGGCGCATCGGCGGCTACACCGCGGCGGCCTGCGGCCTGTCGCTGGCGTCCAAGCTGCTGTTCCTGCGGGACAAGATGGCCACCCCCACCCAGTTTGACGAGCGGCGGTTCATCCGCTTTTTGTTCGACCGCAACCTGCCGCTGGGCGGCGGCTGGCTGTCCCTGTTCGTGCTGCTGTTTGCGGCGGCGGCGCTGACCTGCTGGCTGGCCCGCATGGAGGACAGCGCCCGCCCCGCGTGGGCGCTGTGGGCGATGCTGGCGGGCTACGGCAGCTTCTTTGTGGGCGCGTCCACCTACCCCTACTGGGCGGTGGTGCTGGCGCCCTGCGCCGGTCTTGCCCTGCTGGTGTGGCCGGGCTTCGCCAAGGAGGGCGTTCTGCTGGAGCTGGTGGCCGGCGCGGCCTATCTGGGCTGCTCGATGCTGAACTACACGGCGGTGTACAGCGGCCAGATGAACCTGCGCTGGATGCTGCTGGGGCGGCTGAAGCCCTGGCAGGAGGGGCACGACCTGCTGCCCGAGCTGGTGGCCATGCTCAGCGAGGGCGCGCTCGCCAACACACAGGCGCTGCTGCTGGCGGCGCTGGCGGCGGCGCTGGGCGGCCTGCTGGTGCTGTACGCCCCGTGGCGGGCCGACCGCCCCCAGCGGCATGGCCCCATCGCCTGCGACGCGGGCACCCTGTGGGTGCGGCTGGCGGGCACCGCGGTGCTGGCGCTTGCCCCCGTGCTGCTGTATCTGGTGTAAAAAAGCACGGCGTGCCGCCCGGAAAAAAGTTTTTCCCGGGGCAAAAAAGTGCTTGTAATCCGCCCCGCGTTGTGCTATACTAACAAAGCTACCGCGGCCCGGCCTTGGGTGTATGCCCCGGCAGGGGAACACCGGTACCCTCCGCTGAGCCGACGGCAAATATTTGAAAAGAGGTAACTACCATGGAGAGCAAGAAGACTATCATCGAGAACTACCGCCTGAGCGAGACCGACACCGGTTCTCCCGAGGTCCAGGTCGCCCTGCTGACCGCCCGCATCAACCACCTGAACGAGCATCTGCAGGCCAACCACAACGACCACCACAGCCGCCGCGGCCTGCTGAAGATGGTCGGTCAGCGCCGCAACCTGCTGGCCTACCTGCAGAAGAAGGACGTCGAGCGTTACCGCGCTCTGATCGCCAAGCTGGGCCTGCGTAAGTAATCTCGAGATCGCATACGTTTGCCGCAGGGCGAGCGACCCCAACAGGTCGTTCGCCCTGTTTTTTTGCCCGGGCCCGCGCCCCGCGGGAAAATTTGCAAATTTGTGCCCAAAAACGCCAAAACGGGCAAAATAACAGTTGAACAGTGGGTGTTTTTTGTGTTACACTAACTTTAACTGAGATTTTAAGAGTAGACAACTGAGAGGAGCATACAAATGGCTTTGGAGTTCAGTTCCCGCAAAGAAACTTTCCCCAATTATAAAGTCTGGCAGACCACCATCGGCGGCCGTCCCTTCACCGTGGAGACCGGCAAGATGGCCGGCCTGTCCAACGGCAGCTGCCTGTGCCGCTACGGCGAGACCGTGGTGCTGTGCAACGTCACCATGAGCGAGAAGCCCCGCGAGGGCATCGATTTCTTCCCTCTGAGCGTTGAGTTCGAGGAGAAGCTGTATTCCGTCGGCCGCATCCCCGGCAGCTTCATGCGCCGTGAGGGCCGCCCCGGCGAGAAGGCCATCCTGACCAGCCGTGTCATTGACCGCCCCATCCGCCCCCTGTTCCCCAAGGAGATGCGCAACGATGTGTGCGTCACCATGACCGTCATGAGCGTGGATCAGGACTGCAGCCCTGAGATCACCGGCATGATCGGCACCTCCATCGCGCTGGCCATCAGCGAGATCCCCTGGAAGGGCCCCATCGGCGGCGTGTTCATGGGTCTGGTGGACGGCGAGCTGGTGGTCAACCCCACCCTGGAGCAGCGCCAGAACAGCGACCTGCAGCTGACCGTTGCCGCCACCATGAACAAGATCGTCATGATCGAGGCCGGCGCCAACGAGGTGGACGAGTACACCATGCTGGAGGCCATCAAGAAGGCCCACGCCGAGATCAAGCAGATCATCGCCTTCATCAACGGCATCGTGGATGAGATCGGCAAGCCCAAGGTCGAGTTCGTGAGCATGGATCTGGACTACGAGATGTTCAGCAAGATCCGCATGGATTATCTGGACGACTTCAAGGCCGCCATGGACACCGACGACAAGAACGTGCGCGACGCCCGCCTGCTGCCCATTCAGGACAAGCTGGAGGCCGAGTACCCCGATCTGGACGGCGCCACCATCGGCCTGATCATGTACAAGATGCAGAAGTACGTGGTGCGCCGCTGGCTGCTGGACGAGGGCAAGCGCGTGGACGGCCGCGGCATCAACGAGATCCGTCCCCTGGCCGCTGAAGTCGGCATCCTGCCCCGCGTGCACGGCACCGGTATGTTCACCCGCGGTCAGACGCAGGTTCTGACCACCTGCACCCTGGGCAACACCAAGGACAGCCAGCTCATGGACGATCTGGGCACCGAGCAGTACAAGCGCTACATCCATCACTACAACTTCCCCCCCTACTCCGTGGGCGAGGCCCGCGCTCCCCGCAGCCCCGGCCGCCGCGAGATCGGCCACGGCGCGCTGGCTGAGCGTGCCCTGCTCCCCGTGATCCCCTCCATGGAGGACTTCCCCTACACCATCCGTCTGGTCAGCGAGGTGCTCAGCTCCAACGGCTCCACCTCTCAGGCCTCCATCTGCGGCAGCACTCTGGCTCTGATGGACGCGGGCGTGCCCATCAAGGCCCCCGTCGCCGGCATCTCCTGCGGCCTGATCACCGAGGGCGAGCGCTGGATGACCATGCTGGACATTCAGGGCGTCGAGGACTTCCACGGCGACATGGACTTCAAGGTGGGCGGCACCCGCCGCGGCATCACCGCCATCCAGATGGACATCAAG
>JBGVKB010000091.1:0-3843 GCA_045118955.1 Oscillospiraceae bacterium
GTGAGATCGACCCCAACACCGACGCCAATGTGTTCCGCGGCCGCGCCCGCGTTGGCGGGGGCTTCAAAAACAGGCGCTGCGTGGCCATATTCGGCGAGGGCGTGGAGGGCACCCTGCTGTTAACCCCGCGGGGGTGCGGTGAAGGCCGCCCATTTGCCACAGCCACGCCCCCGCGCGAAGCGCGGCCTTCCCCAAAGGGGGCGGATGAGGGACGGTTGCGGGTGGCGCTGTTGTGTAATGCAAAACGCTGTGTTTGCGGTGTGGGTGTGCTGTGGTGGCGGGGTTTGCCGTTTCCCCACGGCGTTTCCCGCCCCGTCCCTCATAAGTACTCACGTTGTTCGGACAGCTTCCCCCGGAGGGGGAAGCCCCGGCCTGTGGCCGGGAGGGGGTGCTGTGGAGATACAGTCACCCCGTTGCTACAGCCACGCCCCCGCGCGAAGCGCGGCCTTCCCCAAAGGGGGCGGATGAGGGACGGTCGCGGCTGACCTTATTGTGCAACGCAAAATGCTGTGTACGCCACCCCCCGCCACCCCCCGCACCCCCATACCCCAAGGAACAAATCTCATCCCCGACTGAAAGGAGGCCATGCCCATGACCTGGCAGGAATGCCGTGACATCACCCTGCAAAAGCTCTTCCAATGCTTCGAAGGCCCCGACCGGGACGAGGCCACCCTGCGGTATCTGGCCGCCATGCCGGCGGCTGCGTCCGAGGGCATCGCGCAGGTCTGCGCGGTGCGCCCGCTGCGGGGGCAGGTGGTTCTGCCCGCCCTTGCCGCCCGCGCCGACCTGAGCGCCCTCGCGCCCGACTTCGCCGCCCTCGGCCAGCCCGAGGTGTTCACGCTGGAGGACGGTCTGCCCGCCACCGCCGTCACCGGGTGGAGCCTGCTGGCGGGGCGGGTGCTGTGCCTGCCACCCCAGAGCGTCCCCGTGCAGGTGGGCTACGACCGCACCCCGCCCCGTCTGCCCGCCCACCCCGCCGACGACCTTGTGCTGGAGCTGCCCGGCGATGCCGCCGCGCTGCTGCCGCTGTACATCGCAAGCCAGCTCTACAAGGAGGAGGACGCCGGCGCGGCGGCGGTCTGGCGCAACGAATTTGAACTGGGTCTGGAGCGGCTGGCCCGCCCCGACCCCGGCGCCGCCGCCGACCGCTTTGTGAGCGTGACCGGCTGGTGCGGCTGAAAGGAGGTGCGGTATGGCACATTTCCCCATCCCCGCCTCCCCGGCGGTGCGGGTGCGGCAGGTGGACACCTTTCTGGGCGTTGACCTGACCAACGACCCCCGGCAGGTGGACCCCCGCCGCAGCCCCCACGCCCCCAACATGATCCGGGACGTGCCCGGCAAGGTGCGCAAGTGCATGGGCTACGAGCGCATGGCCGAGCTGGGCGCGCCCATCCGCGGCGCGTACTGCCTGCGGCTGGAGTCCGAGCACTGGCTGCTCCACGCGGGCACCCGCCTGTACGACGCGGACACCGGCGCGGTGCGGTTCGAGGGCATGGCGGACGCGCCCGGCAGCGCGTGGCAGCTGGGCGGGTACCTGTACATTCAGGACGGTGCGCGGCTGCTGCGGTTTGACGGTCAGGAGGTGCTGCCCGCCGCCGACTGCGCCTATGTGCCCATCCTGACCATCGGCAAGCGCCCGGACGGGGGCGGCCAGAGCTACGAGCCGCTGAACCTCATCGGCGCGGCCTTCACCGAGCTGTTCGGCGGCACCGACACCGCCGCCGACTACCAGCTCAGCCTTGCCCCGCTGGACGAGCCGGGCGCGGACGGCGCGCCCACCGTGCAGGCGTGGAGCATGGACGCCGAGGGGGTCTGGCGGGCGCTGAGCGGCTTTTCGGTGGACTACCAAAACGGTGTGGTCAGCTTCGCCCAGCCGCCCGGGGCCAGCCCCATCCCCGGCGAGGACAACGTAAAGATCACGGCCCGCCGCACCGTGCCCGGCTACGCCGACCGCATCGGGCTGTGCCGCTGCGGGGCGCTGTTCGGGGTGGGCGGCCTGCCCGACCGGCTGTTCGTGGGCGGTCACCCGGAGCACATCAACCGGGACTGGCACTCCGGGCAGGGGGACGGCACCTACTGGCCGGACACCGCCTACAGCGAGGTGGGCGGCGCGGCCAGCGCCATCATGGGCTACGCCATCCTGAACGGTCGGCTGGCCTGCTACAAGGACGGCGCGGAGCCGGCCCGCAGCGTGGTGCTGCGCTCGGGCGAGCTGGAGGAGGACGAGGCGGTGTTCCCGGTGTACGCCACGCTGGAAGGCCCCGGCGCGGTGAGCCGCCGCACCGCCGGCAGCCTGGAGAACGAGCCGCTCTGCCTGACCCGGCTGGGGGTGTACGCCCTGACCACCAGCGACGTGACCGGCGAGCGCTACAGCCAGAACCGCAGCTTTTATCTGGACGGCGCGCTGCTGGCCGAGCCGCAGCCGCAGACCGCCCACGCCTGTGTGTTCCACGATATGTACTGGCTGTGCATCAACGGCAAAGCGTACATTCTGGACGGTCTGCAGTCCACCGTCACCGACCGCGCCAAGCCCTACTCCACCCGGCAGTACGCGGGCTTTCTGCGGCTGAACCTGCCCGCCGCCTGTATGTGGGTGCGGGACGGGCGGCTGTGGTTCGGCAGCGAGGCGGGGGTGGTGTACCGCTTCTTTGACGACCCCGACGCCCTCGCCAGCTACGCCGACGACGGGGCGGCCATCCCGGCGGTGTGGCAGACCCCCGACCTGTCGGGGGAGAGCTTCCACCGGGGCAAGAGCGTGCGGTATCTGGCGGTGCGCCTTGCCAGCGCGGTGGCCACCGGGGCGCGGGTGCGCGCCATGACCCACGGGCTGTGGCGGCAGGTGCTGGACGACCCCGCCACCGCCCGGTATCTCAGCTTCGGGCAGGTGGTGTTCTCCAAGTTCACCTTCAGCACCGACGCCACCACCCGCACCCTAAAGACGCATCTCGCCCTGCGGCGGCTGGACAAGGTGCGGTTCGAGTTTGAAAACAGCGCCCTGCAGGAGCCGTTCGGCCTGATGGACATCGCCGTGGAGTACACCGAGCAGGGCCGCGTCAGGAGGTGAGCCTATGACATTCCCCACCATCACGCAGGCCGAGCTGGAGGCCGTGGGCGTGGTCGGCCTGGCCGACACCCCCGGTCTGGACGCCCGCGCCATGCAGGAGAAGTTCGAGGAGACCAGCCGCGCCCTGCTGGCCCCGAAATACAACGAGCTGACATCGCTTTTGGAGAGCGAACAGGGCGCACAGGCGGGCTGCGCGGTGCCCGCCGGCCTGCCCGCCGACACCCCCGCCACCGTGCAGGGGGTGGTCAACGCGCTGGATGCTGCCATCGACCGCAAGGTGCAGGCGCTGGGCGCGGGCGACATGGCGCAGGCGGTGTACGACCCGGCGCATCTGGGCGCGGACGTGACCGTCCAGCCCTACGCCCACACCAAGACCGGCACGGTGCACGCCCTCACCGGCGCGGGCGCGAACGGCCGGGTGCGGATGACCGCCGACGTGGCCGAGGGCGACACCGTGACGGTCAACGGCAAGGCGGTGCCCGCCTGGGCGGGCGCGGAGGACTTCGCCGACGCGCTGGCGGGGCAGGCGCTGGACGGTCGCTGGCTGACCTTCGTGTTTGACGGTACGCAGATAAATTTTAAGGGCGGCGGCGGGGCGGTGACCGTGGAGGGTCTCGCCGCCGAGAACATCGTGGCCGGGCAGACCGTGACGGTCAGGCAGGGCGCAAGGACGGTGGCACAGGTGGAGGGCGGCTGCCCGCCCGGCGGGCTGTTCGTCTGGACGGACACCGCCCACCCCGACCTGCAGGTCACCGCGGCGGACACGCCCTGCTTCACGG
>JBGVKB010000092.1:0-34063 GCA_045118955.1 Oscillospiraceae bacterium
CTTGACGTACTTCATCAGCTCTTTGTAGCGGTTGCTGTCCTGAACCACTTCCTCGATCTCAACGTGGCCATCACTGTACTTCACGGCGAACCGCTCCCTCTGATAAAAATTGCGCTTGGAAGTTGCTCCGATCGCGCCGCCCACAGGGCCGGCGATCATGCTGCCCACAACGAAACCTCCCAAGCCGCCGCTTTTCTGCACCGTCATGCCGGCACCCAGCAGTTTGACCTCGACGATGATCTTGCCTTGGGCATAGAGTCGGTCGTAACGCTCTTTTTGCATCGCTGCATACCGAGCAGCTTCTTCTTCTTTCTTTGCCTGACGAGCAGCTACGTTTTCGGGGCTGTTCCGTTCCTTACCCTTCTCCTTAACCTTCTGCGAAAAATACGCAATCGCCAAAATGAGAAGTGGCAGACACAACAATGGGCCAACCGTGTTCATAGCTGCATTGATACCACTGTCAGCAGAGGTTCTCGTCTCAACAACTGCACACGCCAAGACCAGAACAAAGTTGACCAAAAGAGCTTTCTTCATAAGCATCCTCCGTGCTTTTTTCTGGGCAGCACCCCTCACAGCGGAGCGCCACGGTGAATTTCGGACAACCTTGCGACCACAACGACCACACATGGCCGCAGGGCGCGTTTACTTGCAAAATTCTCGGAAAACAAAGTTCTCAAAAGCAACCAATAAACGTCTCTTTTTGCACGCGCGTGTATCGCTCACCTCATCTACGGCACGGCATATGCTCCTTCATCCGGCGCGCAAATTGCAGACAGGGGGCACAGCCGCCGACTTCCCGAATCGGCTCAAGCGAACCGGAGAATGTTCCCGCCGCGGTACCCGCCCCGCGTCCTGTTTTCGGAGAGGATCATTGCGGTAATTACCGCAATGAAAAGGGACGTCCCTTTTTTCGTTTTTTATGCCGTTTTTAAACGGGCCATTTACAATAACATTATAACGTAATCCTGCCGATCAGGCAATGGTGTTCATAAGCAAAGGCCGCGGCTTTATTCCAGATTCCCGGTCATGGCCATGACTGCGGCCAGCACCGCGGTGGGGGCGGTCTCGCAGCGCAGGATGCGGGGGCCAAGGCCCACCACCACCGCGCCGGCGGCCTTCAAAGTCTCGGCCTCGTCGGGGGCAAATCCGCCCTCGCTGCCGGTGATGAGGGCCACGCTGCCGCAGTCCGGCACCGCCGCCAGCGCGTCCCGCAGGGGCACGCCGCCCTTCTCGTACAGCAGGATCGCCCGGTCGTAGCCGGCCAGCAGACCGGGCAGGGCGCTGAACTCCACCGGGGCCTCCACCGCGGGCACGATGCCCCGGCCGCACTGCTTGGCGGCCTCGAAGGCGATGCGGCGGCGGCGCTCCAGCTTTTGCTCCTCTTTTTTGGGCGCGGCCACGCAGAAGCGGCTCACAAAGGGCTGCACCGCCACCGCGCCCAGCTCCACGCCCTTTTGGATGATCGTCTCCAGCTTGTCCTGCTTGGGATAAGCCACGAACAGGGTCACCTTCAGGCGCGGCTCCGCGTCGGAGGGGGCGGCGTTCAGCACCTCCAGCATCACGGCCTCGGGGCCGACGTCGGTGATGCGGGCGGCGTAGTCGGTGCCCTTGCCGTCGCACAGGGTCACCTCCTCGCCCACCTTTGCCCGCATGACGCGGCTCAGATGGTGGGCGTCCGGCCCGGTGATGCGGGCGTAGCTGCCGGTGATGTCGTCGGTAAAATAGCGATGGGGCATCTCAGTTCACCTCGCCGGGCAGACGGCAGATGATGCACTCCCAGCCGTTCTGCTCCCGGATCTCCACCACGTCCAGACCCACCGCGCGCAGGCCGTCGGCCACCTCGTCCCGGCGGGTGTCGATGATGCCGCTGGCGATGAAGGTGCCGTTCTGCGCCAGCAGGGCGGGCACCGCGGGGGCAAGGCTCAGGATGGCGTTTGCCACGATGTTGGCGGTGATCAGGTCGTACTTGCCGCTGGCCTTGGCGCTCAAATCGCCCACCAGAACCTTAAAGCGATCCGCCACCCCATTCAGCTCGGCGTTCTCGCCGGCGGTGCGCACGCACATGGGGTCGATGTCCACGCCCTCGGCGGTGGCAGCGCCCAGCAGCAGGGCGCCGATGGCCAGAATGCCGCTGCCGGTGCCGATGTCCAGCATCCGCTCGCCGCCGGCCACCAGCTCGTCCAGCACGCCCAGACACAGGGCGGTGGTCTCGTGGGTGCCGGTGCCGAAGGCCATGCCCGGGTCAAGGCGCATGACGGTGCGGTCGGTCTCGTACTCCTCCCAACTGGGCACCACGGCCAGACGCTTGCCAATCTCCAGCGCGTGGTAGTACTTCTTCCAGCCGCTCTCCCAGTCCTCCTGCTCCACGCCGGAGGTGTCCAGCTCGTAGGGCAGGCCGCAGCCGTCCAGCCGCTCCCGCAGCAGAGCCAGCACCTCGGCGGGCGGCTCGTCGGGGGCCAGATACATATGCACGATGACCTGATCGCGGGGCTTCTCCAGCAGATCCTGCTCGATCAGGTCGATGTGGGCGATGGCCTGCACCTGAGCCTCCAGGTCGCTGTAGTCCTCAATGTAGATGCCGCCGCCGGAGATGCCGGTGGCGATGGCCTCGGCCTCGTCGGCGCGGGCCTTGGGCACGGTGATGCGGATGTCGGTCCATTCCATGGTGGTGTCCTCCCGAAAGCCCCCGCAGGGGCGTGATGTACATAGATGTAGATATTATAGCATATTCGGGCGCGGAATGGTATAATGATGGGCGAAAGCCTGACCCCGCAAAAGGAGCGTTTACCATGCAATGGCATCCCATCGACCGGGCCGAGGTGGCCCGCATCCACGCCCGCCACATGAAGCGGGACTTCCCGCCCGACGAGCTGAAGCCCCTGGCCATGCTGTACCATCAGATGGCCAAGGGCAACTACTGGCCCCACGCCTGCTACGACGCGGACGGCGCGCTGCTGGCCTACGCCTTTTTGTGCGGGCTGGGCGAGGGCGGGCCGGTGCTGCTGGACTACTACGCCGTGACCCCCGCCCTGCGGGGCAAAGGCATGGGCACCCTGCTGCTGGGGCAGCTTCGGGAGGTCTGCGCCGGGCACTGGAGCGGCATCCTCATTGAGTCGGAGGAGCCTGCCGCCGCGCCCGACCCGGTGCAGGCGGAGCATCGGCTGGACTTCTACCGCCGCGCCGGCTGCCGGGAGCTGTCCTGGCAGAGCATCGTTTACAAGGTATGGTACCGGCTGTTCTATCTGGACTGCCGCGATGCCGACCCCGGCCCCGCCGGGGACGAGGCGCTGGCGGGCACGCTGGCCGAGCTGTACCGCCGCACCCTGCTGCGCCCCAACTACGAGAAAAATGTGCGGTTCTTCCCCGCAGGGCAGCACCCGGACTGAGCGCCCCGCGCCGGTTCGGCAATTTCTGCGCAGCTATGGCATTCGCTGCCCATATCGTTTATAATAGGGTATATATTGGCTTTTGTGGGCGGGTGCGCCCGTTTGCCCATTCCGGCACTACAGGAAAGGACGTGCAATAGATATGGTCAATTTTAACATTCCTCCCTTCGTCGGCAAGGAGATGGACTACATCCGTCAGGCGGTGGAGAACCAGAAGATCTGCGGCGACGGTGTGTTCACCAAGCAGTGCAACGCCTGGCTGGAGCAGCGCTTCGGCGCGCAGAAGGTGCTGCTGACCACCAGCGGCACCACCGCGCTGGAGATGGCCGCCCTGATGTGTGAGTTCCGGCCCGGGGACGAGGTCATCCTGCCCAGCTTCACCTTCTCCTCCTCTGCCAACGCCTTTGTGCTGGCGGGGGCGAAGCTGGTGTTTGTGGACGTGCGCCCCGACACCATGAACATCGACGAGACCAAGATCGAGGCCGCCATCACCGAGCGCACCAAGGCCATCTGCGTGGTGCACTACGCCGGCATGGCCTGCGAGATGGACACCATTCTGGACATCGCCGCCCGCCACGGGCTGAAGGTGGTGGAGGACGCGGCACAGGGCGTGATGAGCACCTACAAGGGCCGCGCGCTGGGCACCATCGGCGATTTCGGCGCGTTCTCCTTCCATGAGACCAAGAACTACTCCATGGGCGAGGGCGGCGCGCTGCTCATCCGCGACCGGCAGTTCAACGAGGCCGCCGAGATCATGCGGGAGAAGGGTACCGACCGGGCGCGCTTCTTCCGCGGTCAGGTGGACAAGTATACCTGGGTGGACTACGGCTCCAGCTACCTGCCCAGCGACATGAACGCCGCCTATCTGTGGGCGCAGCTCGAGCAGGCCGACGCCATCAACAACGACCGTCTGGCCAGCTGGAACCGCTACCACGAGGCCTTCGCCCCGCTGGAGGAGGCCGGGCTGCTGGTGCGCCCCACCGTACCCGAGGGCTGCACCCACAACGCCCATATGTACTACGTCAAGCTGTGGGATCTGGCCGAGCGCACCGACTTCATCGCCTTTTTGAAGGAGCGGGGCATTCAGAGCGTGTTCCACTACATTCCCCTGCACTCCGCCCCTGCGGGCCTGAAGTTCGGCCGCTTCGAGGGCGAGGACGAGTTCACCACCGCCGAGAGCGAGCGTCTGGCCCGTCTGCCCCTGTACTACGGGCTGACCGAGGCCGATCAGGCGCAGGTCATCGCCGCGGTGCAGGAGTTCTTCAAGGCGAGATGATCGCACCGACTGCATAAGGAGACGCCATGTCTGTACAAAAACCCCGTCTGGCCATCATCGGGGCCAGCTATCTGCAG
Organism: Oscillospiraceae bacterium; assembly: GCA_045118955.1. Classification (GTDB taxonomy): domain Bacteria; phylum Bacillota; class Clostridia; order Oscillospirales; family Ruminococcaceae; genus SFJ001. The sequence continues at coordinate 4,740 of JBGVKB010000092.1, forward strand.
CTGCCCCTCATTGAAAAGGCCAAGGAAAAGGGCTACGAGACCCATGTGTTCGCATGGGCCGCAGGCGATGTGGGCGAGGCGGCGGCCGACCGGTTCTACCCCATCAGCATCGTGGAGAAGGACGCCATCCTGGACGCCTGCCGCAAGGCAGGAGTCTGCGGCATCTGCACCATTGCGTCCGATCTGGCCGCCATTACGGTGAACTATGTGGCGAACGCGCTGGGTCTGCCCGGCAACAGCCCCGCCTGCACCGAAAAAAGCACCAACAAGCACCTGATGCGCCGCGCCTTTGAACAGGGCGGCGACCCCAGCCCCCGCAGCCTTTTGGTGGACGAGCACACCGACCTGACCGCGCTGGCCGCCGGGCTGCGCTGGCCGGTCATCGTGAAGCCCACCGACCGCAGCGGCAGCCGGGGCATCTTCAAGCTGGAAGGCCCCGAGGGGCTGGCGGACGCGGTGCGCGACGCCTGCGCACAGGGCTTTGAGAAGAAAGCGCTGGTGGAGGAGTTCGCCGCCGGGCAGGAGTACAGCATCGAGTGCGTCAGCCAAAACGGCGTACATCATTTTCTGGCCGCCACCCTGAAGCACACCACCGGCGCGCCCCATTTCATCGAGACCGGGCACGAGCAGCCCTCCGGGCTGGACGAGGCCACGCTGGAGCGGGTCAGGCAGGTGGTATTCCACGCGCTGGACACGCTGGAGATCACCCACAGCGCCAGCCACAGCGAGCTGAAGATCGACGCCGACGGCACCATCCGCCTCATCGAGATCGGCGGGCGCATGGGCGGCGATATGATCGGCTCGGATCTGGTGTATCTGTCCACCGGTTTGGACTTCGTGGGCATGGTGGTGGATCTGGCCTGCGGTCGTCCGCTGGACTTCACGCCCAAGTGCGCACCCCGCCGGGCGGCGTCCCACTTTATCTTTACCCGGGAGGACGCGGAGGCCTTTTATGCCCTGCGCGCCGCCCACCCGGAGCGCATCTGGAAGGCCGGCGAGGTGGACGAGGCCCTGCTGGGGCAGGCCACCGATTCCGGCACCCGCGCCGGCTGGTATGTGACCGCCGAGGAGGTCTGAACCGTGAAAAAAGTTTCCCATGGCAAGGCGCTGCTGGCGCTGCACCTGCTGCTGGCGCTGTACTCCCTGTGCGATGTGTGCAGCAAGCTGGCGGCGGGGCAGAGCTTTTTGAGCTTCGGCTTTTGCCTGTATTACGGCGGCATGATCCTGCTTTTGGGGGTGTACGCCATCGGCTGGCAGCAGATCATCAAGCGGCTGCCGCTGACCACCGCCTACGCCAACAAGGCCGCCACCGTGGTGTGGGGCATCCTGTGGGGGATGCTGCTGTTTGACGAGCGCGTCACCCCCGGCAAGCTGGCGGGCGCGGCGCTGATCATCGCCGGCGTGGTGCTGTACGCCAAGGCGGACGGAGAGGAGGAGCAGAATGGATAACTCCACCCTCCTGTATGCACTGGTGTTTCTGGGCGCGGTGTTCCTCAGCGCGGTCAGTCAGGTGCTGCTGAAATTCTCCGCCGGCAAGCAGTACAAAAACCCGCTGTTCGAATACCTGAACCCGCTGGTCATCGGCGGCTACGGGCTGTTCGTGCTGACCACCCTGCTGAACGTGCTGGCCTACCGGGGCATCCCCCTGAGCCTGGGCCCGGTGCTGGAATCCACCGGCTACCTGTACGTCACCTTCTTCGGGGTGGTGCTGTTCGGTGAGAAGCTCACCCGCAAAAAGATCCTGGCGCTTGCCCTCATTCTGATGGGCATCGCCGTGTACGCGCTGGGCTGAGGCCCGGCAGGAGGACGCCATGACCTTTTCCCCCACCCATCTGGCCGTCACCGGCCGGGGCGGTGCCGCCGTCTGGCTGGTGCTGCGCCGCACCGCCCCCCGCGGGGTGCTGCTGGCCCCCGCAAACCTGTGTTATGCCGCACTGTACCCCGCGCTGTATGCCGGCTGGTCGGTGCGTTTTTGCGACGTGGACCCCGCCGACGGCAACCTCACCTACGAGAGCTTCCACGCCGGGGCGGAACGCCACCGGCCCGACGCCGCCATCCTGCCCCATATGTACGGGCAGCCCATCCGGGAGCTGCCCCGGATCCTCGCGCTCTGCCGCGAGCGGGGCATCCTGACCATCGAGGACTGCGCCAGCGCCATGGGCGCCGAGGCAGAGTACCCGCTGGGGCGCATGGGCGACTACACCCTGTACAGCACCGGCTACGCAAAGCCCATTCAGGTGGGCTTCGGCGGGCTGCTGACCAGCGAGACCGACCCGCTGGACTGGGTGCGCGCCGCGCAGGAGGGTCTGCCGGTGTACGATGAGGCCATCGACCAAACCGAGACCCTGTTCAGCCGCCTGTACCGGGTGCTGCGCAACGAGGGCGAGGGCGTTCTGGAGCAGGCGGTATACGCCGCCCTGCCGGAGGGCGCCCGCCGGGCGTTTTTGTTCCGACTGGATGCCGCGCAGGAGCAGCAGGTGCTGCGGGCGCTGGGCGGGCTGGAGGCGGAGGCGAGCCGCCGCCGCGCGGCGCTGGCCGCCTGCGAACAGGCGCTGCGGGACACCGGGGCCATCGGGCAAGGCTCCCCGCTGCGGCTGTACCCCTACACCGCCGGGGCCATGCCCTGGCGGCTGAGCCTGTTTGCCCCGGCTGAGCTGCGGGCAAGGCTTATCCCCGCCTGCCTGAACGAGGGCCTGCCGGTGAGCGACTGGTACCCCCGTGTGACCCCCATGTTCGGCGATGCGGGCGAATACCCCGGCGCGCTGGAGATGGAGCGCACCATCCTGAATTTCCCCCTGAGCCGCCACACCGCCGAGCGCGTCTGCCCGGTGCTGGCCCGGCTCATCGAATCCTTGACGAAAGAGTGACCCGCCATGAAACAACTTCTCAGCTTTGTCATCCCCTGCTACCACAGCGAACAGACCCTGCCCGCCGTGGTGGAGGACATCCGCGCCACCGTGGAGGCCGACGGCCGCTACGACTATGAGGTCATTCTGGTGAACGACAACCCGCCGGATGCCACCTATCGGGTCATCCGTCAGCTTGCCGGGCAGGACAGCCGGGTGCGCGGGCTGTGCATGATCCGCAACTTCGGTCAGCACGCCGCCCTGATGGCCGGCTACCGCGCCGCCGTGGGCGACATCATCGTCAGTCTGGACGACGACGGCCAGACCCCGCCGGATCAGGTGTTCAAGCTGGTGGACGGCCTGAGCGATGAGGTAGACGTGGTCTATGGCGATTACCCGGACCGGAAGTTCGCCAACACCTTCCGCCGGCTGGGCAGCGACATGAACGACTGGATGGCCTGCTGGCTGCTGAAAAAGCCCAAGGGACTGTATCTGTCCAGCTACATCGCCGCCAAGCGCTACGTCATCGACGAGGTCATCCGCTATCAGGGGCCTTACCCCTATGTGGACGGCCTGATGCTGCGCAGCGCGGGCCGCATCATCAACCTGCCGGTGGAGCACCGGGACCGCACCGTGGGCGAGAGCGGCTACTCCCTCACCAAGCTGCTGGGGCTGTGGCTGAACGGCTTCACCTCCTTCTCGGTGGTGCCGCTGCGGCTGGCCACGCTGGCGGGCGGTCTGTTCGCCGGGGCGGGCTTTGTCTTTGCGCTGGTGGTGGTCATCCGCAAGCTGCTGCTGGGCGCCGCGGTGGACGCGGGCTGGAGCAGCATCGTCTGCCTGCTGCTGGTCATCGGCGGCCTGCTGATGGTGATGGTGGGTCTGACCGGCGAGTACATCGGCCGCATCTATGTGAGCATGAACGCCGCCCCCCAGTACGCCGTGCGGGAGACCTGCAACCTGAGCGCCGACGCGCCTCAACGGGAGGACAGCTATGCATTCTGACCGCTCCAAAGCCCGCTTCGCGCCGGCTGTTGTGCTGGCCGCGGCGCTGGGGCTGCTGCTCTGGCGCTGCCGGTACACCTTCTGCTGGTCGGATGAGAGCTTCTATCTGGCACTGGCCCACCGGTTCTGGCTGGGCGAGCTGCCCTTTGTCCATGAGTGGAACACCGCCCAGCTCTACACCCCGCTGGTGCTGCCCTTCTACAGCCTGTGGCAGGCGCTGACCGGCGGCGAGGGGGTGTATCTCGCCGCCCGCGCGGCGGCGGTGCTGCTGCAGTTCGCGTTGGCGGCCGGGGTGTACCGGGCGCTGGCACCCAAGGGGCGGGTGGAGGCGCTGGCCGCCGCCCTGCTGGTGCTGCTGTACGCGAAGGCCAACATCGGCGGCCTGAGCTACTACACCCTGTGTTATGTGCTGTTCGGCGCGGGGCTGGTGCTTTTGTACGCCCTGCCCGACACCCGACGCCCCCGCCTTGCCCTGTGCCTTGCCGCCGGCGGGCTGATGGCGCTGGCGGTGGTCTGTATGCCCTATCTGGCCGCCCTGTGGGTGGCGCCGGTGCTGGCGCTGGTGCTGCCCCGGCTGCGGAGCGTGCGGGGCGAGAGCCTGTGCTTCCTCGGCGGCACGGCGCTGGCCGCCGCCGGGTATCTGGCCTGGCTTCTGAGCCGCATCTCCCTGAGTGAGATGCTGGAGTGGATGCCCTTCCTGCTGATGGACCCGGACGGCAACCCCACCTCCATCCCAGTGCTGCTGGCGAAGTTCTGCCTGCAGCCCTTTTATCAGTTCCGCTGGGGCGCGGTGCTGTGGGCGGGCGCGCTGGCGCTCACTCTGGCATGGCCCCTGTACAGCCGCCGCAAGGGACACAGCGGCGTGCTGCCCTCCCGGCTGCGGCTGGGTCTGCTGGCGGCCGCCCTCGCGGGCTGTGCGGTAAACCTGCTGTGCAGCGGGGATATGCTGGGCAAGGCCCATCTGGCCCTGTGCATTCTGGCGGCCCAGTGCTGGCTGCTGACCCCCGCCGCCCTGCGCCCGGTGCGGGAGGCGGTGTGCTTCTACCTGCCCGGTCTGGCCTTCGCGCTGGTGTGGCAGCTGGGCAGCAACACCGGGTTTTCCGGCATGACCATGGGCTTTGCGCTGGCCTGCGCCGGTGCTGCCCCCATGGTGGGTGCCTGCCTGCGCAGCCTTCGTGAGGACTGCGGCCCTCTCTTTGTCCACCGCCGCGCCCTGCTGGCGCTGGCGCTGTGCGCGCCGGTGCTGCTCAGCCTCTGGCAGCGGGTGGCGCTGGAATACCGCGACGCACCGCTGAATGAATGCACCCAGCTCATCGCCGCCGGCCCCGCCGCCGGGCTGTACACCGCCCCGGAACACGCCGTCCAGTACGAGGCGGTGCGCGCCGCTGTGGCGGACGCCGACCGGGAGGGCACCATCTTCATCACCGCGCTGGCCCCGTGGGCGTACCTCTGCACCGACCGGGAGACCGGCGCGAACACAAGCTGGCGCACCTATCTGGACAGCGAGCTGCTGGAGATCTACCACGAGCAGCATCCCGACCGCTTCCCCACCACCGTGCTGGTGCTGAAGTCCGAGTTCGGCAGCTATGTGTCCACCATCCAGCCGGAGGTGAACGAGCAGGGCAACCTGAACGAGGGGCGCGAGGACGGCTACCTCATCCGGGCCATGGCCGAGCGGGGCTACACCGTCACCGAGACCCCCGCCGGGCTTGTGTATCAGGCGCCCTGACGGGTCTTGCAATCCGCCGCGCTTGCCCTTATAATGTAAGAAGAAGCGGGCATCATCGCCCGAACACGACCCGCCGGGCGGCTTTGCTGCGCCGGCGGGTCAGCTTTGCCCGGGCACCGCGCCCGGCCCACCGCATGAAGGAGGGACCCATATGTCTTACCGTGTGATCACCATCAGCCGTGCCCCCTGTTCCGGCGCGCGCCGCATCGCCCACGCCGTCAGCGAGCAGCTGGGCATCGGCTATTACGACAAGGAGCTTATCACGCTGGCCGCCAAGCGCAGCGGCCTGTCCGAGGAGGCCATCGCCGTCAGCGAGCAGGAGCACACCGGCAGCCTGCTGTACAGCCTGTACACGCTGGGCAACCACCTGCCCCTGGCCGATCAGGTCTACATCCTGCAGAGCAACATCATCAAGGATGTGGCCGCCGAGGAGGCCTGCGTCATCGTGGGCCGCTGCGCCGACTATGTGCTGGCCGACCGCCCCGACGTGCTGAAGGTGTTCCTGTACGGCGATGAGGAGTTCCGCATCGTCACCGGGCGCAAGTACAACCAACTGCCCGAGGGGGACGCAGAGGCCCGCACCGCCCTGCGCAAGGCCGACAAAAAAAAGGCCGACTACTACCGCTACTACACCCAGAACCGCTGGGGTCAGGCCGAGCACTACGACCTGTGCCTGAACGCCGCGCTGGGTGTGGACATCTGTGTGGAGCTGATCAAGACCGCCTACGCGGCCGGCCCCGCCAAGAAGTGAATCTGCGACCAAACGGAGGAATCTACCCTTGACCGAGACCAATCAGAAGATGGGCGAGGCGCAGCAGCCCGCCCGTCAGGAAAACAAAATGGGCGTGATGCCGGTGAACAAGCTGCTCATCAGTATGTCCCTGCCCATGATGGCCAGTATGCTGGTGCAGGCCATGTACAACATTGTGGACAGCATCTTTGTGTCCCGCGTGTCCGAGGACGCCCTGACCGCCGTGGGTATGGCGTTCCCGCTGCAGACCCTGATGATCGCCGTGGGCGTGGGCACCGGCGTGGGCGTGAACGCTCTGCTCAGCAAGTCGCTGGGCGAGAAAAACTACGCGCAGGCCAACCGCGCCGCCGTGAACGGCCTGTTTTTGAACGCCGTGGCCATGGTGGTGTTCACCCTGCTGGGTCTGTTCGGCAGCGGCCTGTTCTATCAGATGCAGAGCAGTGACCCCGAGATCGTGGCCGAGGGCACCGCCTACCTGTTCATCTGCATGGTGTTCTGCCAGCCCCTGATGCTGACCTTGATGCTGGAGAAGATCCTCGTTGCCACCGGCAACACCTTCTACAGCATGGTGGGCCAGATGACGGGCGCCATTGCCAACATCATTCTGGACCCCATCTTCATCTTCGGCTGGTTCGGCCTGCCCGCCATGGGCGCGGCGGGTGCCGCCGTTGCCACCGTGCTGGGCCAGCTTGCAGGTTTTTTGATCGACCTGTGGTTCTGCCTGCGGCGCACCAAGGAGGTGGAGATCTCCTTCAAAGGCTTCCGCCCTCATGGCCCCACCATCGCCCGCATCTACAACGTGGGCGTGCCCTCCATCGCCATGCAGTCCATCGGCAGCGTGATGACGCTGGGCATGAACAACATCCTCATGGGCTTCTCCAGCACCGCCGTGGCCTTCTTTGGCGTGTACTTCAAGCTGCAGAGCTTCATCTTCATGCCCTGCTTCGGCATGAACAACGGCATGGTGCCCATCGTGGGCTACAACTACGGCGCCCGCAAGCCCGAGCGCATGGTGCAGACCGTCAAGTACGCACTGATCTACGCGGTGAGCATCATGCTGGTGGGCCTGGCCATCTTCCAGACCGTGCCCGACCTGCTGCTGGGCATCTTTGACGCCAGCGAGGAGATGCTGGCCATCGGCGTGCCCGGCCTGCGGGTCATCAGCCTGAGCTTTGCCTTTGCGGGCATCTGCATCGTGGGCAGCAGTGTGTTCCAGGCGGTGGGCAACGGCTTTTTGAGCCTGTGGGTGTCCCTGATCCGTCAGCTCTGCGTGCTGCTGCCGGTGGCCTGGGCCATCGCCCGCTTCACCGGTGAGGTGCGCGCCGTGTGGTTCGCCTGGCCCATCGCCGAGATCTTCGCCGTGGTGCTGACCATCGCCTTCCTCATCCGGGTGTACCGCCGCATCGTCAAGCCCATGAAGGCCGATCAGGTCTGAGCCTGACAAAATCACGCTTGCACTTTCGTCCCTGTTGCCAATAGGCAGCGGGGACTTTTTTGTGGTATACTGAAAAAAAGAGGAGCATTCGCTCCAATAAGGAGGAATCGCCGTGTTCAAACAGGCAAAAGCCGGTCTGCTGCTGTCCAGCGTGGCCTATCTGGTGCTGGGCGTCTGCCTCATCGGCTGGCCCGACCTCTCCATGATGCTGGCCTGCCGCGGGCTGGGACTGGTGATCCTGGTCACCGGTGCAGTGCAGGTGTGGCACTATCTGCACCGGGAGGATCACCCCATCTTCGCCTACCTGAGCCTTGTGTACGGCGTGGCGGCGCTGGGGCTGGGGCTTGCGCTGCTGGTCTGGCCGGGACTATTCATCAGTGTGCTGCCGGTGGTGTTCGGCCTGTTCATCATCGTGGACAGTGTGGGGCGTTTGGCGCAGGCGATGGACCTGAAGGAGGTCGGCTATGAGCGCTGGTGGGTATACCTGCTCAGCAGCCTTCTGAGCGTGCTTTTGGGCAGCTTTGTGCTGCTGAACCCCTTCGCCACCATGGAGGCCATGGTGATGGCGCTGGGTGTCATTCTGCTGGCAGAAGGTGTGATGAACCTGCTGGGTGCCCTGTTCGCCGGCATCACCATCTGGCGGCTCAAGCGGGCGCTGGAGAAGGCCACCGCCGAGGCAGAGGCAGCGGATGCCGCCCTTGAGGCCGCTGTACACGACCGGGAGACTCCCGCCGAGGGGGCCTTCAGCGGGGAGGAATTCCCGGTGGAGCCACAGGCCGAGCCGATGCCGGCGGGCGGTGAAGGGGGCATCATCGACGTGGAATCCCGCCCGGTGGAGTGATCCTGATCCCCAAGCCAAATTAAAAGACCGCCCCGGAAGGCCAGTGCCTTCCGGGGCGGTCTTTCGTCATTTTACAGCGTGCTGTGGTTATTTGTCCTCGTCCTCAGCCTCGGGCATCACACGCACCAGCAGGCTCAGGATGCGCTTGTCGTCCACCTGACCTACCGTGACGTGCAGATTCTCAAAGGTAAAGCACTCCCCTGCTTTGGGGATGTGCTCCAGACACTCCAGCGCCCATCCTGCGGCACTGGCATAGTCACCCTCATAGGCCTTGAGACGGCAACCCACTGCCTCGAACAGGTCATCCACGGGAGCGTCGCCTTCCACCCGGTACAGACCCTCGCCCACCGGCTGAATGGGACCTTCCTCGGCCTCATCGGTCTCATCGAAGATCTCGCCCACCAGCTCCTCCAACAGATCCTCCATGGTGACGATGCCCAGCGTTCCGCCGTAGTCATCCACCACCACGGCCATGTGCTGCTTCTGGCGGCGCAGCTCGGCCAGCAGGTCGCTGGTGTGCTTGGTGCGATAGACGAAGGGCAGCTCACGGCACAGGCGGCGCAGGTCGATCTCCTCGCCCCTGGCAAGACAGCCCAGCAGATCCTTGGAGTACAGCATACCAATGATGTGGTCGATGTCCCCCTCATACACCGGGATGCGGGTGTAGCCGCTCTCCAGCACGATGTCCAGCACCTCCTGCCGGGAGGTGCTGACCTCTACCGCCACCAGATCCACCCGAGGCACCAGAATGCGCTGCACCATGGTGTCGTCAAACTGGATGACGCTCTGCATCATATCCGCCTCGCGGGCATCCAGAACACCCTCCTCGCCCACCGTGTCGATGATGGTCTTCAGCTCGGCCTCGGTGACGCTGGGGGTGCCGTCGTTTTCGGGGTTGGGCTTATTGAACACCCGGCGGATAAACACAAAGAGGCACACGACCGGGTAACACACCGTGCGCAGCAGACGCAGCGGACCCGCCACCTGCAGGCTGAAACTCTCAGCGTTGTCCTTGGCGATGCTCTTGGGCAGGATCTCGCCAAAAATCAGCACCAGAATGGTGGTGACCACGGTGGCCACCACCGGGCCGTACTGCTGACCCACCAGTGCGGTGAAAGCCACCGTCGCCAGCGAGGAGCTGCTGATGTTGACCACGTTGTTGCCCACCAGAATGGTGGAGATGGTACGGTCGTAATCAGCAATCAGGTCCAGCGCCACCTGCGCACGGGCATCTCCCTCCTCCACCTTGTTGCGCAGACGCACGCGGTTGGCGGAGGACAGGGCGGTTTCGGTGGCGGAGAAGAAAGCGGACAGAGCGAGCAGCACAAACAGGATCAGGTACATACTGGGACCGGGGGTCTCCAAAAAGATCACATTCCTTTCAAATCAAATGGGGAACGGCGACGGTTACCGGGCCGTCCGGTGTATTTATTGCTATTAGATATAGCAGATAGTCGGGGGGATTGCAAGTGAATTTTCTGTAAACGACGCGTTTTTGTGCAGATTGGCACCCCGCCTGCGCAACAATCAAAAGCCGCCGCACCGGCTTGCCCGGTGCGGCGGCAAAAAGCCCAAATGGTGAGCGAATGGCGCGGTCGGCTCAGCCCACGCGGCCGGCGATCTCAGCGCCGATGGCGGCCAGGAACTCCTCGGCAGTCATGGTGCCGCCCTTGCCCTCCTTGCGGGCGCGGACAGCCACGGTGCCGTCCTCCATCTCCTTGTCGCCCACCACCAGCATATAGGGGATCTTCTTGAGCTGGGCTTCACGGATCTTGTAGCCCATCTTCTCGCTGCGGTAGTCGGCCTCGGCTCGGATGCCGGCGGCGGCGAGCTTCTCATTCAGCTCGCGGGCGTAGGCATGGGCGCGGTCGGTGATGGGGATGATCTCCACCTGCACAGGGGCCAGCCAGGTGGGGAACGCACCGGCGAAGTGCTCGGTGATGATGCCGATGAAGCGCTCGATGGAGCCGAACACCACGCGGTGGATCATCACGGGGGTGTGCTTCTGGCCGTCCTCGCCGATGTACTCCAGATTGAAGCGGCCGGGCAGCTGGTAGTCCAGCTGGATGGTGCCGCACTGCCAGGTACGGCCCAGAGAATCCTGGATGTGGAAGTCCAGCTTGGGGCCGTAGAAGGCGCCGTCGCCGGGGTTGACCACATAGGTCTTGCCGATGCTGGTGATGGCGTCGGCCAGAGCGCTGGTGGCGATGTCCCAATCCTCAACGGAACCGATGTGGTCGTCGGGCATGGTGCTCAGCTCGATGGTGTAGGGCAGGCCGAACAGGCTGTACACCTCGTCGAACAGGCGGGTGATGCGGATGACCTCGTCGGTGATCTGATCCTTCGCCAGCAGGATGTGGGCGTCGTCCTGAGTGAAGCAGCGCACGCGGAACATACCGTGCAGCGCGCCGCTCAGCTCGTGGCGGTGCACCAGACCCAGCTCGCCGTAGCGCAGGGGCAGCTCACGGTAGCTGTGGGGCTGCAGATCGTACACCAGCACGCTGCCGGGGCAGTTCATGGGCTTGATGGCGAAATCCTCCTCGTCGATGACGGTGGTGTACATATTCTCCTTGTAGTGATCCCAGTGGCCGGAGGTCTCCCACAGGGTGCGCTTCATGATCTGGGGGGTGGACACCTCCAGATAATCCCACTTCTTGTGGACGGCGCGCCAGTAGTCGATCAGGGTGTTTTTCAGCACCATGCCCTTGGGCAGGTAGAAGGGGAAGCCGGGGGCCTCATCCCGGAAGGCAAACAGCTCCAGCTCCTTGCCCAGCTTGCGGTGGTCGCGCTTGGCGGCCTCCTCCAGCACCTTCAGGTACTCCTCCAGCAGGCTGGCCTTGGGGAAGGCGATGCCGTACAGACGGTCCAGGCTGTCGCGGCTGGCGTCGGCGCGCCAGTAAGCGCTGGCCACCTTCATCAGCTTGCAGGCCTTCAGTGCGCCGGTGCTCATCAGGTGGGGGCCGGCGCACAGGTCGGTGAAGTCGCCCTGGGTGTAGACGCTCAGGTCCCAGCCCTTGGCGGCGTACTCCTCCAGCAGCTCCAGCTTGTAGTCCTGACCGGCGAACAGCTCGCGGCCCTCCTCCACGGTGATCTGCTTGCGCACGATGGGCTGATCGGCCTTGACCAGCTTCTTCATCTCGGCCTCGATGGCCTCAAAGTCCGAGGTGGACAGGGCGCGGCCCACCTTGATGTCGTAGTACCAGCCGTTGTCCAGCGCGGGGCCGATGCCAAACTTGGCCTCGGGGAACAGGTGCTGCACGGCCTGCGCCATGACATGGGCGGCGGTGTGCCAGAAGGCGTGCTTGCCGTCGGGGTCGTCGAAGGTCAGGATCTCCACCTGACTGTCCTCGTTGATGGGGGTGCGCAGGTCGCACACCTCGCCGTTGATGCGGGCGGCGCAGGCGGACTTGTACAGGCCCATGCCGATGCTCTTGGCCACCTCAGCGGCGGTGACGCCCGCCTCCATCTCCTTGATGGTGCCCTTCAGATCGATCTTGATCATATTGAAATAACCTCCTCTATGCGCCCGGTTCGCGCCCGGGCAAATAAAAAACGCTCCATCCCGCCTGCCAAAACAGTCACGGGATGAAGCGGTATTCGCATACGCTCCACGGTTCCACCCGAATTGCGCGCCCTGTGCGGGCTGCGCCACTCGCGGCAGCGCGGCCAAACGGCAGCTCTGCCCACAGGCTGTAACGGGCCTGCCCGGCGGGGGTTCGCCCCCGCGCTCAGCGGTGGTAGGCGCATGGTCCGGCAGCAGGCCGCTCGCAGCACGCCGGCTGTCCCGGCGGCGGCCCTCTCTGAAGCCCCGGCGCTCTGTGCGCCCTTGTCCGCGTCAACGCTTTTGCGGAATGGGTACGGACATCCGTCCGTACATTACATCATACTCTTCAAAGCCCCTCAAGTCAAGGGCTTTCCTGCCGAAAATCGCCCGTTTCCACCGCCTGCCGCACAGTTTCTTCCTTGACATCCGTCCATAATTCCACTACAATATTGTATGGTAGTTTAGATGATCAACGGCAGGGCAGCCAGCCCGCCTTGTTTTCGATAGATTTGCTGTACCGCGCCGCCGTGTGCCCATTTTCAGGGGCAGCTCTGGCCGCCTGGTCCCTAAAGTCAGTGGAGATATCACGATCCTAAGCCCGGTCGCCGGGCTTTTTCCCTGTTATCCCCCGTTTGCCCCGCCGGCAGATCATCTTCCATGTTTTGAAAAATCAAGCTAAGGAGTGAACAACATTGACTATCCCCCTGATGGCGGCGATCGTCGTTGGTGTTGTATGTCTTGCTGTCGGTGCCGCGATCGGTTATCTCTACTACAATTCCCGATACAAGGACGCGCAGAAGACCATCGGCAACGCCGATGCAGAAGCCACCCGCATCGTCAACGAAGCAATCAAGACCGCTGAACAGAAACGCAAAGAGGCTGTGATCGAGGCCAAGGACGAGGCGTTCCGCCTGCGCGCCGAGGCCGACAAGGAGATCAAGGAGCGCCGCGCGGAGATCTCCCGCCAGGAGCGCCGCATTGATCAGAAGGAAGAAACTCTGGACAAGAAGACTGCCCAGATCGAGAAGAAGGAAGAGGAAGTGGAGGCCCGCGGCCGCGAGGTGGAAGCCCGCCTGGCCGAGGCCGAAGCCCTGAAGGCCCAGCAGGCCGAGCGCTTGGAGACCATCGCCGGCCTGAGCGCTGAGGACGCCAAGACCCTGCTGCTGAGCCGCCTGGACGGTGAGCTGACCCATGAGAAGGCCATGCGCATCTCCGCCCACGAGGCCCACCTGAAGGATCAGATGGACGCCATGGCCCGCGAGCTGCTGGGTCAGGCCATCGCCCGCTGCGCCGCTGACCATTCCAGCGAGGCCACCGTGAGCGTGGTCCCCCTGCCCAGCGACGAAATGAAGGGCCGCATCATCGGCCGTGAGGGCCGCAACATCCGCGCGCTGGAGACTGCCACCGGCGTGGATCTGATCATCGACGACACCCCCGAGGCCATCACCCTGTCCAGCTTCGATCAGACCCGCCGCGAGGTGGCTCGTATGGCGCTGGAGAAGCTGATCGGCGACGGTCGCATCCATCCCGCCCGCATCGAGGAGACGGTCGAGAAGTGCCGCCGTGAGCTGGAGATCAGCATGAAGCGAGAAGGCGAGCGCGCCGTGATGGAGGTGGGCCTGCACGGCATCCACCCCGATCTGGTGAAGTTGCTGGGCCGCCTGAAGTACCGCACCAGCTTTGGTCAGAACGTGCTGAACCACAGCCTGGAGGTCTCCTGGCTGAGCGGCCTGCTGGCCGGCGAGATGGGTCTGAACGTGACTCAGGCCCGCCGTGCCGGTCTGCTGCACGACATCGGCAAGTCTCTGGATCACGAGATCGAGGGCAGCCACGTGCAGATCGGCGTGGAGATCGCCCGCAAATACAAGGAGAACCCCGCCGTGATCCACGCCATCGAGGCGCACCACGGCGATGTGGAGCCTAAGACCCCGCTGGCCTTCATCGTGATGGCCGCCGACGCCATCAGCGCTGCCCGTCCCGGCGCCCGCCGCGAGAATCTGGAGAGCTACATCAAGCGTCTGGAGAATCTGGAGGAGCTGAGCTGCAGCTTTGAGGGCGTTGAGAGCGCCTTCGCCGTGCAGGCCGGCCGTGAGGTTCGCATCATGGTCAAGCCCGACGCGGTGAACGACGACCAGCTCATCCTGCTGGCCCGCGCCATCACCAAGAAGATCGAGGACGAGCTGGATTACCCCGGCCAGATCAAGGTGAACGTCATCCGCGAGAGCCGCGCTGTGGAGTACGCCAAGTAAGACAGACCCACACCAAACAAAACCAAAAGCACCCCCGTGCAGCCGCACGAGGGTGCTTTTTTTGCCTGCGGCCGCGTCGGTGCCTTTGTGTTGAGCGCGTATCCCGGCACGCGCCCCGGGACAGATACGCCGAGCGCAGGAGATGGGCTGAGAGCGAGCCGCCCCCTCCCCCGCCGCCCGGTTCTTCACACACAGGGCGCGCCGGTGCGGAAAACCGGGATATGCCTGCCGCCCGCAAAAAAACAACGCACACGCCCCGCCGGCAGACCACCGGCGGGGCGTGTGCGTTTGTGTTTGAAAAGAGAGAGAACTCACATCTGTGAGCAGAAAAGGCCAGGCTGTTCCGTTCACACAGCGGCGCGGCGGCGCTCCTTTGCCGCCAGCAGAAGCTGCCACACCGGCAGCAGGTAGAGGAAGAAGGCCGCCCACAGGCAGTTGGTGGGGGCGCCGGCGCTGCTCACCGGGGTCATGAAGGCAATGGACCAGGGGATCATGGGGGCCAGCACCACCGCGCTGTCCTCCAGATGCATGGCGGCGGTGGTGCTGTCCGGCTCCAGACCGTCCACGAGCTGATGGGTCAGCATGATGGCCAGCGTCTGGTTGCAGGCCACCATCGAGGCCAGCACCGAGGTACCCACCGTGGCCGCGTACACGCCGATCTTGCCGCTCAGGGTGGCCACCGCGTGCTTCGCGCCCTTCAGCAGACCGGTGCCCTCAAACAGGCCCGCGTAGCTGGAGGAAAGCCCCACGATGCAGCCCACCTTCAGCATGGACTGCAGGCCGCCGCCGTTCAGCAGGGCGGCGGTCTCCGGGTCGGCGTTCTTGTAGCCGAACAGCAGCAGGGCCGGGATGTCCGCCGGGGCGATGCCCTGCAGGCCGAAGCACAGCCCCAGCGCCAGCAGGATGCTCACCAGCATGGTCTTTTTCACGTTGATGCGGAACATGGGCAGGATCAGGGTGGCCGCCGCGGGCAACAGCGCCAGCCAGTGCAGACGGAAGCTGCGGGAGAACAGAGCCTCCAGATCGGCCGCCGCCGTGCCGCCGCTGCCCAGCCCCAGCACCAGATACAGCGCGCAGCTCACGAGGAAGGGCACCATCGCCCGGCGCACCATCACCCGGATGTTGTCGAACAGGTCGGTCTTGGTGAGCTGGCTCACCAGCAGGGCACTGGTGGACACTGGGCTGCACCGGTCGCCGAAAAACACGCCGCCGAGCATGGCGCCGCCCGCCAGTACCGGGTCAACGCCCATGGCAGGGGCCATGGTCAGGCAGACCACACCCATGGTGGCGGCGCTGCCGAAGGCGGTGCCGGTGAGCACCGACACGCCGCAGTTCAGCAGGAACACCATCAGAAGGAAGATGGAGGGGTTCACCAGCTTGAGCGCGTAGACCAGAATGGTGGGGATGGTACCGCAGGCTCGCCACAGGGCGGTGAGCAGGCCGATAAGGCAGAACACAATGATGATGCCCTTGATGGTCTTGACGCCGGACAGCGCCATGCGCGTCAGCGTACTCCAGTCGTGGCCCTTTTTGCGGCCATAGCCCATAAACAGCGCGAGACCCAGCACCAGCGCGTACAGGATGGATACATCCAGCACCACACAGATCATCAGCGCGCCGCAGAACAGCAGCAGAACCACTGCTTCCAGCATAAACGTCACACTCCTATCGTCAATGCTCCGCGTCACAGCGGAGATTTTTTCCAAGTTCAGCATAGCAGAGAAAGGAATCGTTGTAAAGCTGTTGTATTTGATATATAATACAGGAAATGACCTGTTTGTGTGCGGAGGTATCCCTTGAATTTTCTCACGATCGACTACTTCATCACCGTCGCCCGGGAGCGCAGCTTCACCCGCGCCGCCGAGCGGCTGTTCATCACCCAGCAGACCCTCAGCGGACACATCGCCGCGCTGGAGCAGGAGCTGGGCAGTCAACTGTTCCTGCGTCACATCCCGCTGGAGCTGACCTACGCGGGCGAGCTGTTCTTGGAATACGCACTGGACTGCCAGACCCGCCACCGCTCCATGCGTCAGATGTTCAGCGACCTGGCCCACGACCAGCAGGGGCGGCTGCGGGTGGGCATCAGCTTCACCCGGGGGCGGGCGGTCATGCCGGGGGTCATCGCCGCCTACCAGACCCGCTGGCCCAAGATGCAGGTGCAGCTTCAGGAGAGCACCAACGATCTGCTGTCCAAAATGCTCACCAGCCGGGAGGCAGATCTGATCATCGGCTACTTCCCCGAGAGCCTGCCCGGCGCGGTGCTGGAGGATTTTTATCAGGAGGAGCTGGTCATGCTGGTCTCCCGCAGCCTGCTGGAACAGCACTGGGGCAGTCAAACGGAGGAGCGCATCGCCCACATCCGCGCCACCGGCGACCTGTCCGCCATGAAGCAGTTCCCCTTCCTGCTGAACAGCGAGAACGATTTGGCGGGGCGGCTGGGGCGGGGCCTGCTGGCGGCGTCCGGTGTGACCCCCAATGTGATGACCCAGTCGGACAATCTGGAGACCCTGCTGGATCTGTGCGTGCGGGGCAGCGGCGTGGGCTTCGGCCCCGAAAACCTCGCCCGCGCGGTGTTGACCGAGGGTCAGATGGCGGGGCTGGAGATGTTCCATTTCGGCGAGGCCGCCCGCTACACCATCCAGTTCGCTTACCTGAAGCAGCCCCACCACTGGGCCATGCTGCAGCGCTTTCTGGACTGCGCCCGGGAGACCCTGCCCCACCGCCGCTGACCCTGCAAAACAGCGAAACGCCCGCCCCGGAGCTTGCCGGGGCGGGCGTTTCTGCTATCTGAATATCAGTGTTGTTGCCGTACAGCCGCGCTCAAAGGGCGCAGATTAAAGCGTTACAGCGCCGAATATCCGTAGCTGTTGATCAGCGCGTCGATCTTCTGGCCGCTCTTGCACAGGGGGCAGTTGTGGGGACTGTGGGTGGCGTAGTCGGGCAGATCCTCCATACCGAACAGGGCGTTCACAGGGATGCCCTCCACCGACTCATCCACAGTGCTGAAGATGGACGACACGCCGACCACGGTTCCGCCGTAGTACTCCACGCACTCGATGCTGCGGGCGACCGTCTTGCCGGTGGCGATGGCCGCCATCAGGATCAGCACATGCTTGCCGCGGATCATGGGCTGAATGTTGTCACGGAAGATGAGCTGGCCGCCCGAGTTGGACTCCGGCACGGTCACATAAATGGTCTGATGAGCGTTGATGGACATGAAGCCGGCATCGGTCAGCTCACGGGCAAGACAGGCGCCGATGACCTCGGTGCCCTCCAGACACAAGATGGTGTCCACAATGGTGGTGCTGACGTATTTGTGCACCAACTCCTTTGCTACGGCCTGCGCCTCACTGAGACGCGCCTTCATGGTGGTCACATCAACGTAGTAGTTGACATGGCTGTGGTTGGTGGCAAAATGGCCCACTGCGACCTTCAGCGCCACGTTCCCCTTAGCGATGGGCAGTTTCATGATGTTCAGTTCCATTTCGTCGTCCTCCCGTTTCCAAAGCAGCCTGGCTGCACTGAGCCTGCCGCTTTTTTTCTATTATACGACACCATTGTAAGCATTTTCAATAAAAATTTTAATTTTTGTGTATTTTTTTAGTATGGTTTAATCATGAAAATCTTGCTCGCAATTTTTCACACCAAAACAAAACCGTGCGCAGCCCAAAACGGGCCGCGCACGGCGCACGCTATTCAAAAAGTTACAGTTCGCAGTCCACAAAGCCGTCCTTGGTCAGAATGACCGCGGAGGTAAAGCCGGCGTACTTGGCGTAGCGCACCGCCTCCTCGTAGCCCCACAGCAGGCCGTCGGCGCTGTGGCTGTCGGCGGTGATGATGATCTTGCCGCCCATACGGCGCCACTCCTCCATCAGGAAGGGGGCGGGATAGAAATCGGTGCGGTAGCCGCGGGCCACGCCGCCGGTGTTGATCTCCAGCACCTTGCAGTGCTCAAAGCACTTGCGCAGAGCCTCCAGCGCAGCCTGCTGGTACTCGGGGCTGGACTCATTGAAGAAAACACCCTTGGCGTTCAGCTTCTTGATCAGGTCAAAGTGGCCCAGAACATCGGGGCCTTTCTCTGCCACGGACACCACGCTGGCAAAGTAGGCCTTGGCCATGGCCAGACCGTCACCGCCGAAGTCGTCGTTCATGCAGGCCAGCAGGTCGGCCTCGCGCCAGTCCACCTCGTAGAACTTGCCGGTGACGGGGCCCTGCAGATAATGCACGCTGCCGATCCAGTAGTCGTAGGCGGCGTAGTCGTCGTCGGAGAACTGGTCCCACTCGATGCCGCACAGGATGTCCATCTTGCCGGCGTACTGGCTCTTCAGACGGTTGATCTCACCCTTGTACTGGGCGGTGCGGCCGGGGCTCATGCAGTACTCCAGATCGCAGGGGGTATGGCTGTGGCCGGTGAAGCCCAGGGTCTTGATGCCCTGCTTCCAGGCGGCAACGGCCATCTCCTGCGGGGTGTTCTTGCCGTCGCACAGGCTGGTGTGGTTGTGGATGGACGAAGTCAGGCACTGGTTACTCATTGCATTCTCTCCTGTTTCACTTTGTGATCGACCACGTGTCGTTTTTCCAGTTCGCGGGTGATATCCTCAACGCTGATGCCCAGCTCCACCATGAGCACCATCACATGGTAGCACAGGTCGGCGATCTCGTAGACGGTCTCGTCCTTGTCCTGTTTGCAGCCGCCGATGATGACCTCGGTGCACTCCTCACCCACCTTTTTCAGGATCTTATCCAGACCCTTGTCGAACAGGTAGGTGGTATAGCTGCCCTCCTTGCGGTCGGTCTTGCGGCCCTCGATGAGCTTGTACAGCCCCTCGTAGGTGAACTGCTTCAGCTCTTCGCTGACGTAGACCGGCTGGAAGAAGCAGCTCTCGGAACCGGTGTGACAGGCAGGCCCGTTTTTGACCACCTCCACCACCAGCGCGTCACCGTCGCAGTCGGCGGTGATGCTGACCACCCGCTGGACGTTGCCGCTGGTCTCGCCCTTGCGCCAGATCTCCTGACGGCTGCGGCTCCAGAACACGGTGCGCCCCTCCGCAATGGTCAGAGCCAGCGTCTCGGCGTTCATGTAGGCCAGAGTCAGCACCTCTTTGGTGTAGTGATCCTGCACGATGGCGGGGATAAGGCCCTGCGCGTCAAATTTCAGTTTCAGCTGTTCCATGATAACTCCCTCAAACACTTTTACTGCCGCGCCTGTTCACAAAACGCGACAGTAAAAAGACACATTCAGTATAACACTCCAAACCCGCCGAACGCAATGGTTTGGACGATGCAGCGGATACGATTCGTCACATTATTATCAAAACACAATGCTTGCTTGTGCAGTTCGACGAGGTCACAGCCGGGTGACCACGCCCTGCTGCCTCAGGTAGCGTTTCAGCTCCCGCAGGTCCACCTGCTTGGAGTGGAAAATGCTGGCGGCAAGCCCCGCGTCGATGCCCGGGTGGGTGAACAGCTCGGCGAAATGCTCCCGGCAGCCCGCGCCTCCGCTGGCGATGATGGGCACGTTGACCCGGGCGGCGATGGCGTCCAGCAGCTCCAAATCGAACCCGTTTTTCACGCCATCGGTGTCGATGGAATTCACCACCAGCTCACCCGCGCCGCTCTCCACGCCGCGCACCGCCCACTCCAGCGCGTCGATGCCGGTGTTCTCCCGCCCGCCCTTGGCGAACAGGGTGAACCGCCCGTCCACACGGCGCACGTCCATGCTCAGCACCACGCACTGATCGCCGTACTTCTGGGCGGCGGCGGGGATGAGGGACGGGTCGCGGATGGCGCCGGAGTTGACGCTGACCTTGTCGGCGCCGCATTTCAGCACCCGGTCGAAGTCCTCCAGCGTGTTGATGCCGCCGCCTACGGTGAGGGGGATAAAAATCTCGGCGGCCACCTGCCGCAGGATGTCGGTGAACAGCCCGCGCCCCTCCACGCTGGCGGTGATGTCGTAAAACACCAGCTCGTCCGCGCCGGCAGCGTTGTAATAGCGGGCCATCTCCACCGGGTCGGCCATGTCGCGCAGGCCTTCGAAGTTGGTGCCCTTGACCACCCGGCCGTTTTTCACGTCCAGGCAGGGGATGATTCGTTTGGTGATCATGTCGGTTTCCCATCCCTTCGGCGGGGCGGCGGGCGGTCACTGCCTCCGCTGTGTCCTCTTGCGGCCCCAAATCAGTTTACAAATGGTATAATTCATACAAATTTCTACAAATCTTGTGGGATTTCGGGTGTTCTCACCCCTGTGCCAGCGCCACCGCCCGCTTCAGATCCAGCTTGCCGGTGTACAGCGCCTTGCCCAGGATCGCGCCCCAGGTGCCGATGCCCCGCAGGGTGGTCAGCTCCTCCTCGAAGCTGATGCCGCCGCTGGCGGTGACCCGCAGACCCTCGATGCCGGCCAGCTCCCGGTACAGCTCCAGATTGGTGCCCTGCTCGGCGCCGTCCCGGCTGATGTCGGTGTAGATGACCGAGCCAACGCCTGCGGCGTACAGGCGGCGGCAGAAGTCCACGCCCCGCTCGGCGGACAGCTCCTTCCAGCCGTTCACCGCCACATAGCCGTCCCGGGCGTCCACACCCACACAGATCCGGTCGCCGTATTTGGCGGCCATGCGTTCCGTAAAGGCGAAGTCCTTGACCGCAACGGTGCCCAGAATGCACCGCCCCACGCCCAGATCCAAATACTGGCGGATGCGCTCCTCGGTGCGGATGCCGCCGCCCACCTCGATGTACAGGCCGCCCTGCTCAGCCAGCGCGGCGATGGACGCGAAGTTGGCCATGGTGCCGTCCTTCGCGCCGTCCAGATCCACCACATGGAGGTTGCGCGCGCCCGCCTCGATGAACTGCCGGGCGATGGCGCAGGGGTCGGCGGAGTAGACGGTCATCTGATCGTAATCCCCCTGATACAGGCGGACCACCTGCCCGCCCCGCAGGTCGATCGCGGGAAAAATTTCCATATATCGTATGTTCCCTTCTGTCGGTTTATTCCAGTTCGCTGAAGGCCTTCAGCAGGCGCAGGCCGGTGTCGCCGCTCTTTTCCGGGTGGAACTGCGCGCCGTACACCTTGCCCCGCCGCACCATGCCGGTCACGTCCAGCTCGTACTCGCTGGTGGCCAGCGTGCTGGCGGCGCAGTTCTTGGCGTAGAAGCTGTGGACGTAGTAGACGCACTCGCCCTCCTCCACATACTTGAAGATGGGATCGTCCCGCAGGATGTGCAGGGCGTTCCAGCCGATGTGGGGCACCTTCAGAGTCTTATCCCGCAGGTCGGCGTCCAGCGGGCAGACCTCGCCGGGGATCAGCCCCAGACCCGCGTGCTCGCCGTACTCAAAGCTCCGGTCGAACAGAAGCTGCATCCCCAAGCAGATGCCCAGCAGGGGCTTTTTCTCTGCCTGCTGCTTCAGCACCGGCACAAGGCCGGTCTCCACCAGCTTGTTCATTGCATCGCCGAAGGCGCCCACGCCGGGCAGGATGATGCGGTCGGCGGCTTCCAGCTCTGCGGGGTCGCGGGTAATCTTGTTTTCCAGCCCCAGATAGGCCAGACTGGAGGACAGGCTGAACAGGTTGCCCACCCCGTAGTCGATGATGGCGATCATAATTCGTTCCCTCTGTCGCGCATTTCCGGCACGGAGCGACGGCGCGGTTCGACCGCTTCCCCGTAAAGCTCCGCGCCCTGACAGTGCGCTGTATCGTTTAAATTCAGATCATCAGACCCTTGGTGCTGGGGATCTCGTTCTCCCGGCCCGGCTCAATGGCCACGGCCTGCCGCAGTGCGCGGCCCATGCCCTTGAACACCGCCTCCAGAATGTGGTGGCTGTTCTCGCCGGCGAGCTGCTTGAGGTGCACCGCGCCGGGGCAGCTTCGCACAAAGGCCAGCCAGAACTCCTTGCCGAGCTGGGTATCGAAGCTGCCCACCTTTTCGGTGGGGATCTCCACCTGCCAGCCCAGATGGCTGCGCCCGCTCAGATCCACAGCGCAGATCATCAGCACCTCGTCCATGGGCAGGATGAAGCTGCCGTAGCGGTTGATGCCCCGCATCTCGCCCAGCGCCTGCGCGAACGCCTTGCCCAGCACGATGCCCACGTCCTCCACGGTGTGGTGGTCGTCCACCTGCGTGTCGCCGCGGCACTCCACGGTCAGGTCAAAGCTGCCGTGGCGGCAGAACAGCTCCAGCATATGATCCAGAAAACCGCAGCCGGTGTTCACATGGTACACGCCCTTGCCGTCCAGATTCAAGGTCAGGTCGATCTGGGTCTCGTTGGTCTTGCGGTTGATGCTTGCGATCCGCATGGTCGTTTTCTCCCTCCGGCGGCTCCCTTTCCCGCGAGCCGCCCCCTCCCGCCGGGAGGGCTTGTCGTTTCAAATCTCAGGCTTTTGATTATACAAATGGTAATCTTTCGCCTTTATTTTACAAATTATACATTCGAACGCCTTACGCGCCCATCTCCTTCAGAGCGGCCACCAGCGCCTCCATGTCCTCCTGCGTGCCAATGGAGATGCGCAGGTACTTGCCGGTGCGCGCACCATCGAAGCGGCGGATGAGGATGCCCCGCTCCTTCAGGCCGGCACAGACCGTCTTGCCGTCCATGTGTCCCGGCTCTGCCAGCAGGAAGTTGGTCATGGAGTCCCCCACCCTGAAACCCAGCTCCCGCAGGGCATTGGTCGTCCAGGCGCGGGTAGCCATGATCTTGCCGGTGCATTCCCGGAAGTAGGTCTCGTCCTCCATGGCGGCGATGCCCGCCAGGATGGTCAGCTTGTTCACGTTGAAGGGGTTGTAGCAGAACTTGATGCGGTTCATGTCCGCGATCAGCTCCTCGCTGCCGATGGCAAAGCCCAGCCGCGCACCCGCCAGATTGCGGGACTTGGAGCAGGTCTGCACCACCAGCAGGTTGGGGTACTTGTCCACCAGCGGCACGCAGCTCTCTGCGCCGAAGTCCACATAGGCCTCGTCCACGATGAGCACATGGTCGGGGTCGGCCTTGAGCAGCCGCTCGATCTCGCTCACCGGCAGTGCCAGACCGCTGGGGGCGTTGGGATTGGCGATGACCGTGGTACAGCCAAGGCCGATGTAATCGTCGATGGCGAGGGTGAAGTCCTCCCGCAGGGGCACCACCTTCTCGGGCACCCGCCAGAGCTTCGCCCACACGTTGTAGAAGCTGTAGGTCACGTCCGCGTAGGCAAGTGGGGTGTCCTCACTGCAGAAGGCGCGGATGGCGAAGGCCAGCACCTCGTCGCTGCCGTTGCCGGGGATGACCTGCGCGGGCTTCACCCCGTACCGCTTGGCGATGGCGGCGGTCAGCGTGGCGCAGGTGGAGTCGGAGTACAGCCGCAGACCGTCGATCTCCGCCCGGGTGATGGCCTCAGCCACCTTGGGGCTGGCGGGATAGGGGCTTTCGTTGGCGTTCAGCTTGATATACTTGCGGTCCTTGGGCTGCTCACCGGGCACATAGGCCTCGAGGTTGGCCACGTCCTTGCTGAAATAACGGCTCATGGTTCATTCCCCTTTCTCGTCGTCGAAGCGGATGGTGACGCTGCGGGCGTGGGCGTGCAGGCCCTCCCGCTCGGCAAAATCCGCGATGCGGCCCTGCACCTCGCCCAGCGCCTCCCGGGTGTAGTAAATGAAGCTGGACTTTTTCACAAAGTCGTCCACCGACAGGGGGCTGGAGAAGCGGGCGGTGCCGCTGGTGGGCAGGGTGTGGTTGGGGCCGGCGAAGTAGTCGCCCAGCGCCTCGGGCACGTTCTTGCCCAGGAAGATGCTGCCGGCGTTCTTGATCTCATTCAGCAGGCGGAAGGGGTCGTCCACGCAGACCTCCAGATGCTCGGGGGCGATGAGGTTCGCGGCGGCCACCGCCTTGTGCATATCATCGGTGACGATGATCTTGCCGTTGGTGTCGATGCTCTCCCGGGCGATGTCGGCGCGGGGAAGCTGGGGGATCTGCACCTCCAGCTCGGCCTGCACCGCCAGCGCCAGCGCCTCGCTGTCGGTGACCAGCACCGCACTGGCAAGGCGGTCGTGCTCGGCCTGACTGAGCAGATCGGCGGCCACCCACGCGGGGTCGCAGGTGGCGTCGGCCAGCACGAGGATCTCGCTGGGGCCGGCGATCATGTCGATGTCCACCTGCCCGAACACCTTGCGCTTGGCGGTGGCCACAAAGATGTTGCCGGGGCCGACGATCTTGTCCACGGCGGGCACGCTCTCGGTGCCGTAGGCCAGTGCGGCCACGGCCTGCGCGCCGCCGGCCTTGATGATGGTGGTGACCCCCGCCACATGGGCCGCCGCCAGAATGGCCGGGGCGATCTTGCCGTCCCGCCCCGCCGGGGTGGTCATCACGATCTGGCTCACCCCCGCCAGCTTGGCGGGAATGACGTCCATCAGCACCGTGCTGGGATAGCTGGCGGTGCCGCCGGGCACATACACGCCCGCCCGCTCGATGGGGGTGTACTTCTGCCCCAGCAGGATGCCGGGGCGGTCGGTGAGGACAAAGTCCTTGTGCTTCTGGGCGGCGTGGAACCGGCGGATGTTGTCGGCGGCCATCTCCAGCGTGGTGATGAAGTCCGGGTCCACCGCCGCCAGACCCTCGGCCAGCTCGGCCTCGGTGACCCGCAGGCCGTCCAGCTTCACATGGTCGAACTTCTCGGCGTATTTCAGCAGGGCGGCGTCGCCGTTTGCCCGCACATCCGCGATGATCTCATCCACCACCGCGTCCACGTCCGCCTCGGCGCGGATGTCCCGGTTCAGGATCTGCTCCGGGCGCAGCTCGTCGAATTTGTACAGCTTGATCATGACCGGATCCCCTCCCGCAGCTTCTCCATCAGGGTGAGGAGCTGCTCATTTTTGAATTTGTAGCTGGCCTTGTTGGCGATGAACCGGGCGCTGATGGGCATGAACTCGGTCAGCACCTTCAGGTCGTTCTCCTTCAGGGTGGTGCCGGTCTCCACGATGTCCACGATCACATCGGACAGCCCCAGAATGGGGGCCAGCTCGATGGAGCCGTTCAGCTTGATGATGTCGATGTCGCGCCCCAGCGAGGAGTAGTACGCCTTGGCGATGCTCACGAACTTGGTGGCCACCCGCAGAGCGCGGCTCTGGTCGTCGGCGAAGTCCACCGGGCCTGCCACGCACATCCGGCATTTGCCCAGCCCGGTGTCCAGCAGCTCGTACACGTCCGCGCCGCTCTCCTCCA
Source organism: Oscillospiraceae bacterium (assembly GCA_045118955.1). Classification (GTDB taxonomy): domain Bacteria; phylum Bacillota; class Clostridia; order Oscillospirales; family Ruminococcaceae; genus SFJ001. The sequence goes on from JBGVKB010000092.1 coordinate 30,315, forward strand.
GAATGTCCTTGCCCACGATGCCCACATCGGCCGCGCCGTGCTCCACATAGATGGCCACATCGCTGGGCTTTACGAGGAAGTAACGGATGCCCGCCTCGGGGTTTTCCACCACCAGCTTGCGGGTGTCGTTGTAGTTCTCGTCGCAGCCGTAGCCGGCGGCGGCCAGCAGGGCGTACACCTTGTCGCCCAGGCGACCCTTGGGCAGGGCCACGTTCAGCATCACCCGCTCGGCGGGCTGCAGGGCGGCGGGGGGCGCGGCGTTCAGGCGCTCCATCTCGTCCAGATAGAGGGCGAAGCCGATGGCACCCGCGCCGGGGCAGAACTTGCGGGCCAGCAGGTCGTACTGACCGCCCTTCAGCACCGGGCGGGGCACCCCGGCCAGATAGCCCTGAAACACAAGGCCGTTGTAATAGTCCATGTCGCCGGTGAGGGACAGGTCGAGCTGCAGCTCCTCCCAGCGGCCCAGCGCCGTCCAGACCGCCTGCAGCTCGTCCAGCGCGGCGGCCATGGCCGTCCAGCCCCGCTCCGCGCCGCCCAGCCGGTGGGCCTTCTCACACAGGGCGCAGGCGTCGGTCAGCACCCGGGCAAAGGGGCCGGACAGGGCCGGCAGACTGCACAGCAGCTTTACACCCTCGGCGTCCACGCCGGCGGCGGCAGCGGCCTTGCGCAGCTCGTGGGCGTTCTTGCCCTTCATCAGCTCCACCATACCGGGGCGGAACTCCTCCGCCACGCTCAGCGCGTCCAGCAGGCCGGTGATGAAGCCCATGTGGCTCATCTCCAGCACCGAGGGTGCCTCCAGCGCCTCAAGGCTCTGCCGCGCCAGCACCAGCACCTGCGCGGCGGTCTCGCCGTCCACCGCGCCGATGCACTCCAGACCCATCTGGCTGATCTCCTTGTAGGTGTGGCTCTCCAGGCTGGGGCGGTAGACGTTCTCGATGTAATAGTACTTCTCGCACCGGCCCGGAGCGGGCTGGGCGTTCTTGGCGATGCTCAGGGTCACGTCCGGCTTGAGCGCCAACAGGCGGCCGTCCAGATCGGTGAAGGTGATGACCTGGTCGCTGGTCAGAAAACGGCGGTTCTCCTGATACAGGCCGTACTCCTCAAAGCGGCCCATGCGGAACTTGCGGTAGCCCGCCTGCTCGTACAGGCTGCGCAGCACGAGGCTGGCGCGCTCCTGCGGCTTGAGGATGGAAAGGTCAACGTTCATGGTATCACAGTCCTTTGAATGGAGTTGTGGGTGGTGTTCGGCGGCTGCGTTCTTCGCCCGCCGTGCTCTCCCGCGCGCCGGGGCTTTTCACTGCGAAAAGCCGCCGCGGCGGCGGTATAGGTCGTCCTTGTACCACCATTATATTTTACTCTGATAAAGTTGTAAAGTAGTAAAACATCATTTCTGCATCCGGCGCAAAAGCAGCGGCTTCAGCCACCGGGATTTGTGCAAAAAGCGAGGGGTTTTCCACCGTGATCCGCGGCAAATTTTGCCCGGTCAAAAGCACGGATGGGCCACCCGCGCGCAATGGCAGGCAGCCCATCGATGTATCGTGTTTCAGCCCTGGCAGCCCAGGTCGTCCCAGTTGGCAAAGTCCTCGGGGCTGGCGATGCGGGTGGGGTCCAGCTTGCCGTCGGCGTCCACCGGCTTATCGGCGGCGCCCAGCTCCACGGGGTTGGCGTTGGGGGCGGCAGTGGTGGCGCTGATGTCCTCCCAGATGCGGGCCACCACGTCGGCGGCCTCGGCATCGATCTCCTCGCCGGTCTGGGCGGCGGCGCGGGCCACGGCCTCAGCGGCCTCGGCGGGATCCATCTCGGGGATCGGCTCCCCGGCAGGCTCCTCCACGGCGGGGGCCTCCACCACGATCTCCTCCTCGCTGCCCAGCTCCACCGAGAACACGTCATCGGCGGCATCGTCGGTGACGATGGGCTTGTCCAGATCCTTCAGCAGCTTGCAGGCAACTGCACCCGCAGCCACACCGATGCCGATGGCGATCAAACGGCGAAATACACTCATGGTCGTTCTCCTCTCTGTCAGCTAAAGGTCACAACATCCTCGGCGGGGGCGGTGCCGTCGGTCACCTCAAGGGCGGTCAGCACCGGGCCTTCGCCCCGGAAGATGGGATGATACTTCACGTTTACTTTGGCGGTCACGGTGACCCAGGTGCGCTGGGGCAGATCCTTGTAGTGGTCGTACTTGCAGGGGAAGCCCACAAACTGGATGTCGTTGGCACAGCAGGTCATGGCGAAGCGGCCGGGCACAAAGCAGCCCTTGCCCGCCCGGGGGGTCTGGCAGACCTGCGCGGTGAACCGCACGGTCTTGCCCTTGTACTTGGCGGGGGTCTCGCTGCAGTCCATGTACCAGATGCCGAAGTCCTCGTCCTTCACGTCGATGACCGGGGCCTCGATGTCAAAGGGCAGCGGATCGGGGATGTCGTCGTAGGCCACCGAGCCGTCGGCGTACTCGTAGGCGATGTCGCAGCGGCGGGAGGCCTGCCGCACCACCTTGTGGACGAACATCCGGCTGTCGGGGTCGTCCAGATGCTCGGCGCGGTTCAGCACGATCAGCTCACTGGCGGCGATCTTGTCCAGGATCAGGCCGCGCATGGAGTTGTCGTTGGCGTACAGCTTGAAGGTGGAGCCGTCCGCGGTGGCGATGCACTGGTAGATGACCCAGTTGTCGGGCAGGGCCTCGGCCAGATCGTTCATCATCCACATACCGTTGTACTCGATGACCACACGGCCGCAGTCGGACTTCTTGGCCAGCATCTCCAGATTGGCCCGGGTCAGCTCGCTCTTGTCCTCCAGCACAGCGGGGTACACGCCGCCGAAGGCGAACTTCTCGCTGTTGTACTCCTCCTCGCCCTCCTCACAGATCAGCAGCAGGGTCTTGTCGCCGGAGTCGAACTGGGGATCCTCGAAGGTCTCCTGAATGAATCTGGTCTTGCCGGACTCCAGAAAGCCCACAAAGAGATATACGGGAATTTCCTTGTTCATCAACCTTTTCCTTTCGCGCTTACAGCTTGAACAGGGTCTCCAGAGCCTGCTCGTCCATCTTGCTGCCGATGACGCACAGACGGCCGGTCACATCGGCCGCGCCGGTGCGCACCTCATGCTCGCCGGGCACATAGTCGAAGTGGAACCACTCGCCGTCCACGCCGGCCACGATGCCCTTGGCGCGCAGCACAGCGCCCAGCTCGCCGGAATCCAAGCTGTCCAGCGCGAACTCCAGCTCGGCGCGGGTGAACTTGCGGGCGGTCTCGCGGCCCCAGCTGGTGAACACCTCGTCGGCGTGGTGGTGATGGTCGTGACCACAGCCGCAGGTGCAGCCCTCGCCGTGCTCATGGTGGTGCTCGTGCTCATGATGATGCTCATGGTCATGGCAGCCGCACTCACAGTGCTCGTCATGCTCATGATGCTCGTGGTGATGCTCCTGCTCACCGTGCTCATGGTGGTGCTCGTGCTCATGATGATGCTCATGGTCGTGGCAGCCGCACTCGCAGTGCTCGTCATGGTCATGATGCTCATGGTGATGCTCATGCTCACCGTGCTCATGGTGGTGCTCGTGCTCATGATGGTGCTCGTGGTCATGGCAGCCGCACTCGCAGTGCTCGTCGTGCTCATGATGCTCGTGGTGATGCTCGTCCTCACCATGGTGATGGCCGCAGCTGCACACGCCGTTCTCATCGTAGTGGTGGTGATGCTCGTGGGCGGCGGCGCGGGCCTGCTCCAGCAGGGCCTGCACAAAGTCGTCCTCGCTCTCC
>JBGVKB010000093.1:0-13859 GCA_045118955.1 Oscillospiraceae bacterium
GTAGTTGTCGTGGGCGAGGGGCGGCGGGGGGGGGGTATCATCGTAGGGGTCGCACACGAGCCCCCCCCCCCCCCGCCCCCCCCCCCCCGCCGGATAATAGTCCTCCGCAAAGCGGATCTCGCCGGTGTCGGGGTCGATGAAGCAGTCGGTCGATTCAAATGAGTTGTAGACGTTGCCTTGGCTCAGGCTGACCCATCGCCCCAAGGTCAGGCCGGGGGCCTGCGCGCCGCAGTCCAGCCAGAGGGTGCCGTCCGGCCGGTAGAGCTTGTAGAAATAGACGGGCTGCCCGCCGCTTGTGTCGAGGGTACTCACGCAGTATCCGGTCAGCAGGCCGGTGGAAGCATCGGACACACCGCCCACATTGCCCCGTGCCAGTACCTCGCCGCCCCGCAGCGCGACACCGTCCCATGTGTCGCCGCTGTAAAGCACATACAGCGGTTCGGGGGCGTCCGGGGCGTCCGAAGCATCCGGAGTGGGGGAGGGCGCGGAGGCGGCGGGCACAGCGGCGCAGCCGCACAGCAATAGGGCGAGCGCCAGCAGGCAGCAGAAAAGACGTTTCATGGGCGGCACCTCCTTTTCTATAAAAACGAAATGCCGGGGCGGATTATTGCAGCAGTGCTGCGGTTCCGTCCCGGCATTTTGATGGTTTTGCAGAGGGGCTTTTGTGCGTGATGCCATGCTTACAGCATCACGGCACCGTGGTTCGCGCCGTCCACCAGCTTGGCGTAGCGGGCCAGCCAGCCGCTGGTGATGTTGGGGGCGGGGGCCACATAGGCGGCCTTGCGGGCGGCAAGCACCTCATCGCTCACGTCCAGACGGATGCTGGCGTTGGGGATGTCGATGCAGATGGTGTCGCCCTCCTCCACCAGACCGATCAGACCGCCCATGGCGGCCTCGGGGCTGACGTGGCCGATGGCCGCGCCGCGGGAAGCGCCGGAGAAGCGGCCGTCGGTGATGAGGGCCACGGTCTTGTCCAGCTCCATGCCCGCCAGCGCGCTGGTGGGATTCAGCATCTCGCGCATACCGGGGCCGCCCTTGGGGCCTTCGTAGCGGATGACCACCACATCGCCGTGGGTGATCTTGCCGGCGTAGATGGCGGCGATGGCCTCGTCCTCGCTGTCGAACACACGGGCGGGGCCGCTGTGCACCAGCATCTCAGGAGCCACGGCGCTGCGCTTGACCACACAGCCGTTCTCGGCCAGGTTGCCCCACAGGATCTGCAGGCCGCCGGTCTCGCTGAACGGATCTTCGATGGGACGGATGGCGGCGTGGTTCTTGTTCACCGCACCGGCGATGTTCTCGCCCACGGTCTTGCCGCTCACGGTGGGCAGGCTCAGATCCAGCAGACCCTTCTTGGCCAGCTCGGCCTGCACGGCGGGGATGCCGCCGGCGGCGTCCAGATCGTGCATATGGGTGGGGCCGGCGGGGGCCAGATGGCACAGGTTGGGGGTCTTGGCGCTGATCTCGTTGAACAGAGCCAGATCCAGATCCACACCGGCCTCCTTGGCGATGGCCAGCAGGTGCAGCACGGTGTTGGTGCTGCAGCCCAGCGCCATGTCGCAGGTCAGGGCGTTGCGGATGCTCTTCTCGTTGATGATGTCCCGGGCGGTGATGCCCTTCTTCACCAGCTCCATAATGGCCATGCCGGAGTGCTTGGCGAGCTGGATGCGGCGGGCGTACACGGCGGGGATGGTGCCGTTGCCGGGCAGAGCGATGCCGATGGCCTCGCACAGGCAGTTCATGCTGTTGGCGGTGTACATACCGCTGCAGCTTCCGCAGCCGGGGCAGCAGCCGTGGGTGCACTCGTCCAGCTTCTCCTCGTCGATGATGCCGGCCTTGTAGGCGCCCACCGCCTCAAACATCTTGGACAGGCTGACCTCCTGCCCGTCGTAGGTGCCGGACAGCATGGGGCCGCCGCTGCACACGATGGCGGGGACGTTCATGCGGCAGGCGGCCATGACCATGCCGGGCACGATCTTGTCGCAGTTGGGCACCAGCACCAGACCGTCCAGCTGATGGGCCATCAGCATGGTCTCCACGCTGTCGCAGATCAGCTCACGGCTGGCCAGAGAGTACTTCATGCCGATGTGACCCATGGCGATGCCGTCGCACACGCCGATGGCGGGGATCAGGATGGGGGTGCCGCCGGCCATGCGGACGCCGGCCTTGACCGCATCGGCCACCTTGTCCAGATGCATATGGCCGGGGACGATCTCACTGTGGGCGCTGACCACGCCGATGAGGGGGCGGTTCAGCTCCTCGTCGGTGTAGCCCAGAGCATAAAACAGGCTGCGGTTGGGGGCGCGCTCGGGGCCGCGGGTAACGTTGTAGCTGCGCATGGGCAGTTCCTCCTTGAAAAAACAGCGGCCGGGCAGCCGGGCGGGAACGGGTGCGCGGGGCCGTTTGGCCGCTGCACCCACGCCGCCAAGCCATGCCCGGCCCGCCGTGTGTGGTTTTAGTTGCGATGTGTTCTGCGGTTCAGCGCAAAATTACTTCTTCAGCCAGCTCATCATATCGCGCAGCTCGGCACCCACCTTCTCAACGGGATGCTCGGCCTGCAGACGGCGGGTGGCCAGGAACTTCGCCTTGCGGCCGCTGCTCATCTCGGTCATGAACTCGCTGGCGAAGGTGCCGTCCTGGATCTCGGTCAGGACCTTGCGCATCTCCTTGCGGGTCTCCTCGGTGATCAGACGCTTGCCGGTGCGGTAGTCGCCGTACTCGGCGGTGTTGGAGATGGAGTAACGCATCTTGCCGAAGCCGCCCTGGTTGATCAGGTCGACGATCAGCTTCATCTCGTGGATGCACTCGAAGTAGGCCATCTCAGGCTCGTAGCCGGCGGCAACCAGAGTGTCAAAGCCGGCGTGCATCAGCTCGCACACGCCGCCGCACAGAACGGCCTGCTCGCCGAACAGGTCGGTCTCGGTCTCCTCACGGAAGGTGGTCTCCAGGATACCGGCGCGGCCAGCGCCGATGCCGGAGGCGTAGGCCAGAGCGGTCTCCTTGGCCTTGCCGGTGTAGTCCTGATACACGGCGATCAGGCTGGGCACGCCCTTGCCCTCCAGATACTGGGTGCGGACGGTGTGGCCGGGGCCCTTGGGGGCGATCATGATGACGTCGATGTCAGCCTGAGGCTTGACGAACTGGAAGTGGATGTTGAAGCCGTGGGCGAAGCACAGGGTATCGCCCTCCTTCATGTGGGGGGCGACCTGCTTGTTGTAGATGTCGGCGGCCAGCTCATCGGGAACCAGCATCATCACCACGTCGCCCTTCTGGGCGGCCTCCTCGATGGTGGCCACGGAGAAGTTGGGGCAGGTCTCGGCGAACTTGGCGGCCTTCTCCCAGTGGGCGCTGCCCTTGCGCAGACCAACGACAACGTTGACGCCGCTCTCGGCCAGGTTCATGGAATGGGCGTGGCCCTGGCTGCCGAAGCCGATGACGGCCACGGTTTTGCCATCCAGCAGGCTCAGGTTGCAGTCGGTGTCGTAGTACTTCTTGATCATTGTAATACACTCCTTTGATGATTTGGGTGTTGGGTTACTCAGTCGTTGTACGGCTTGTTTATTTCAGCCTGTCACGGGGGCGGGCGAAATTACAAAAGGGGGTCAGCTCTGCTGCTGCTGTTGGATGTGGTCGCTGCGGTTGCCGCGCTCCAGCGCGGTGATGCCGGTGCGGCACATCTCCATGATCTTGTAGTCGGCCAGCATACTCAGGAAGGCGTCGATCTTCTCCGGCTCGCCGGTCAGCTCGAACACCATGCTGTTGGGCGACAGATCGATGATCTTTGCCTTGTAGATGGAGGCGATCTCCTTCAGCTCGGTGCGGTTGGTCACGTCGGCGCACACCTTGATGAGCAGCAGTTCCCGCAGCAGGCTGTGGGGGATGTCCAGCGCGAACACCTGCTGGGACTCCTGCAGGTTGGCGGTCTGGAGGATGATCTGCTGCAGCTCGGCATCGTCGTCCACGTGTACCACGATGGTGATGCGGCTGGTGGCGGGGTCGTTGGTGGCCGACACGGTCAAACTGTCGATGTTGAAGCCCCGGCGGCCGAACAGGCTGGAGACCCGGGTCAGAACGCCCGCGTGGTTGTCCACCAGCAGGCTGATCACATGGCGGTTCATGGGTCGTTTCACTCCTTAATCTCTGTGGTCAAAGGCGGGCATGAGGCTCAGCTCATGATCATGTCCTCAATGGTGCCGCCGGCGGGGATCATGGGCAGGACCTTCTCGTCCTTGGCGATGCGGCACTCGATCCACGCGGGCTTCTTGGCGGCCAGAGCCTCCTCAAAGGCGGCCCGGAACTCCTCCAGCGTCTCGCAGTGGTAGCCCTTCAGACCGAAGCCCTCGGCCAGCTTCACATAGTCGGTGGCCCGGTGGGGGTCGGTGCTGGAGTAGCGCTTGCCGTAGAAGGTGGTCTGCCACTGGCGGACCATGCCCAGCACCTGATTGTTGAAGACGACCGTGATCACCGGCAGGTCATAGCTGACGGCGGTGCAGGCCTCGTTCAGGTTCATGTGGAAGGAGCCGTCGCCGGTCATCATGACCACGGGGGTGTCGCGGCCCACTGCGGCCTGCGCGCCCAGCGCGGCGCCGTAGCCGAAGCCCATGGTGCCCAGACCGCCGCTGGTCAGGAACCCGCGGTTCTTCACATGGCGGATGTACTGGGCGGCCCACATCTGGTGCTGGCCCACGTCGGTGACGTACACGGCGTCGGGGCCGGCCAGCTCACAGCAGGTGCCGATGATCTGATGGGGCATCAGGCGGTCGTTGTGGTTGGTGGGGTGGTAGTCGATGGCCTGCCAGTGGTGGATCTGATCCCACCACTCGGTGTGATGGGCGGGCTGAATGTGAGGCAGCATGGCGGTGAGGATCTCGGAGGCGTCACCCACCAGACTGTAGTTGACCGCCACGTTTTTGCCCACCTCGGCGGGGTCGATGTCGATCTGCACGATGGTGGCGTTGTGGGCGAAGGTCTTGGTGTTCAGGGCCACGCGGTCGGAGAAGCGGGTGCCCACGGCGATCAGCACGTCGGCCTCGTCCACCACCTTGTTGCTGGTGAAGCTGCCGTGCATACCCAGCAGGCCCAGATTCATGGGGTCGCCGTAGCTCAGCACGCCGGCGGCCATCAGGGTGTGGGTGGCGGGCACATCGGCCTTATGGATGAACTCGGTCAGCGCGTCGCGGCCCTCGTCGGAGTGGACGCCGCCGCCGTAGTAGATGACCGGGCGCTTGGCGCGGTTGATGATCTCGGCGGCCTGCTTGATGGCCAGCAGGTTATACTTGGCCTTGACCGGGGTGGGGGTGACCGGCGCGGTGGGGATGTACTCGGCGCGGGCGGCGGTCACATCCTTGGGGATGTCCACCAGAACGGGGCCCTTGCGGCCGCTCTGGGCGATGCGGAAGGCCTCGCGCATGGTGTCGGCCAGATCCTCCACCCGGCGCACCACGAAGTTGTGCTTGGTGATGGGCATGGTGATGCCGGTGATGTACACCTCTTGGAAGCTGTCGCGGCCGATCAGGTTGGTGCTCACGTTGCCGGTGAAGGCCACCATGGGCACGCTGTCCATGTACGCGGTGGCGATGCCGGTGACCAGATTGGTGGCGCCCGGGCCGCTGGTGGCCAGCACCACGCCGGTCTTGCCGGTGGCGCGGGCGTAGCCGTCCGCCGCGTGGGCAGCGCCCTGCTCGTGGGCGGTCATGATGTGGGTCAGCTGGTCCTGTGCCTTATACAGCTCGTCATAGAGGTTCAGTACAGCGCCGCCGGGGTAGCCGAACATGGTGTCCACGCCCTGCTCCAGCAGCACTTTTACGAAGATCTGCGCGCCTGTCAACATCATAATTGGGGTTCCTCCTGGAATAGAATCAACGATGCAAAGTTAAAAACGCGCCTTTGCCTCGGGAAAGAGACAAAGGCGCGTGAACGCTCTGCGGTACCACTCTTTTTGCCGTCGAAAAACGGCCGCTCTGCGGCTTCGAAAAAGCCCTGCACTGTAACGGGTGCGCCCCGTCCGAGCCTACTGAGGGCGGTCTGTGCCCCGTTGGGTCGGCTGCTCCGGGATGAGTTCTCGCGACCGCTGCACCTGCTGCCTTGCACCGACCGGCAGTTCTCTGAAGGCCAAACGGAAGGATACTTGTTCCCTTCACGGCATTTGCATTTGATGTGTGATTGCTTCTAATTATAACGGAATCAATTCGGCACGTCAACCAAGCAAAGCGCAAAAATAGTCCACTTAATCGGTCTGGTTTTGTGCATATTTGCCAGTGGCCGGAGCGTCGTCGTCCTCCTTCGGCAACAGTTTCAGGAACCAGATAAGGAAGGGAATGGCCGCCACAAAGGACAGTGCATCTGCCAGTGCCTGAGAGACCTGCACGCCGGTGAGGCCGATGACCTGCGGCAGGATGAGGATGGACGGGATGAAGAAGATGCCCTGCCGGGTGCAGGAGAGGAAGGTGGCGGGGCCGCTCTTGCCGATGCTCTGGAACAGCATATTGACGCAGGTGTTCAGCGGCATCAGCGCCAGACTGAAGCACTGCATCCGCAGAGCCAGCGCACCGATCTCCACCACCTCGGGGTCCTCCCGGAAGGCGTGGATGAGCTGGGGCGCCACCGAGAAGCAGGCGGCGGCAAAGACGACCATGGCGGTCTCGCCCAGCAGGAAGGTGAACTTCAGCGCCTCCCGCACCCGGGAGTACTTCTTCGCGCCGTAGTTGAAGCCCGCCACCGGCTGGAAGCCCTGACCGATGCCCAGCATCACGCTGAACAGGAACATGAAGATGCGGGACACGATGCTCATGGCGGCCACGGCTGCGTCGCCGTACACGGCGGCGTTCTGGTTCAGCAGCATACTGGACAGGCTGGCCAGACCCTGACGGGTCAGACTGGGGAAGCCCTGCCGCACAATCTCGCCCAGCTCGCGCAGGTCACGGGTGAAAAAGCGCGGGGACAGCCGGCACTGGGTGCGGCCGGTGAGGAAGATGGACAGCAGGATGCAGAAGCTGACCAACTGGCTGATGCCGGTGGCGATGGCCGCGCCTGCGGTGCCCATGCCGAGGGCGAAGATGAAGATGGGATCCAGCACCATGTTCAGTACGCCGCCGGTGGTCAGGCCGATCATGGCCAGCGACGCCTTGCCCTCAAAGCGCAGGATGTTGTTCAGCACAAAGCTGGAGGCCATAAAGGGGGCGGCCAGGAGGATGTACTGTCCGTAGGCGCGGGCGTAGGGCAGGATGGTGGGGGTGGCACCCATCAGGTTCATCATCGGGTCCAGCAGCAGGGTACCCAGCACGGTCAGCGCGCAGCCCATCCCAAAGCAGGTGAAAAAGCCGGTGGAGGCGATGCGGGTGGCGTCCTCCACCTGCCGGCGGCCCAGCAGACGGGAGATGATGCTGCCCGAGCCCATGCCCAGCGTGAAGCCGATGGCCTGAATGACCGCCATCAGGCTGAACACCACGCCCACTGCGCCGGAGGCGCTGGTGCCCAGCTTGCTGACAAAAAAGGTGTCGGCCATGTTGTAGATGGCGGTGACCAGCATACTGACGATGGTGGGGGCCGACAGGCTGAGGATCAGCTTGCGGATGGGGGTCTCGGTCATTTTTTGATATTGCGCCTGATGCTTGTCCACGGTGCAGCCTCCCTTTGCAAAACGATGGTTTGATGAAAACAGCCGCAGACCCGGCGGGCCTGCGGCTGGAATGTCCGCTGATTCGATTGTAACAGAGGAAGAAAAGAATGTCAAAAACAGCGAAAGCCCTTTACGAATGCAGCCGCCGGATGATGCGGAAGGCGGTGGTGTGCTCGGTGACCAGGGCGTAGTCCACCGCGAAGAACACGGTGCCGTTGGTGGGGCTGAGCAGCTCGGCCCGCACCTCGCCGGTGAAGGGATCCAGAAGCTGTCCCAGCACCTGATGATACTCCACGAACTGGCCGGGGTCCGCAAGACGGCGGAAGATGCCGCCGCAGGGGGTCATCACGTTGGTAAGAGCCTCCTCATGCACCAGCGTGGAGATGTAGCCGCTGTGGCAGTTGTACTTCACGATGCCCAGCCGGGACAGGAAGCGCAGCACCGCGGTGACTGCCTCCTGCGCGCTGACCTCGTCGATGGTGGCGGTGGACTTGGTGTAGATGGAAAAGGAGTTGGTCTCCCACACCTGCCAGTTGTAGTCCAGCGTGGTGGTGTCGTAGGGGGTGGGCTTGCGCAGCATCACATAGGGCAGGCCGAACAGGTTGGCCAGATTGGCGTTCTGGTAGCCGGTGTCCAGCATACGGACGTGGGGCACCGGCTCGCCGGGCATATGGGAACTGGCGAAATGTACGCCGTAGGGATAATCCTTTACCGCCTCGAACAGAGCGGAGGCGATGCGCTGGGTGGTCTCGCCGGCGTCATAGCCGGGGAACATCCGGTTGATGTCGGTGCCGTCCATGGCCCAGAACCGGCTGCCCACGTTGATGGAGAAGTGGTTGACGCAGGGCACCACAAGGATCTCATAGCCGGAGCTGATGTCGCCGTGGTGCTCCATCCATTTGAGCTGGCGCACAAGCTGGCTGCAGATGTACATCTGCTGAACCTCGTTGCCCCGCATGGCGCCCACCACACAGAGGCTCTTTTCTCCCCGGCCGAAGCGGAAGCCCTCCACATGGAGCTTCTGACGGTACGGGGTGTCCAGCACGAACAGGGTCTCCTGTTTCATTCGTTGGCGCCTCCTTTCAGGATCCGGGCCAGCAGGCTGCCGGGGTAGACCACCGGGTATTCCCGCAGGGTGAACAGCAGGCCGTTGGAGGGGGAATGGATCTCCTCTTTGGTCTCGCCGGTCATGGGGTCGGCGATGATGCCGAGCCGCTGACCCTGCTGCACCATGCCGTTGTGGGCCACCGAGGGCAGGAAGATGCCCGCGGCCGAGGCGTTGATAAAGGCCACATCGTCGTGGCTGATGATCGGCTCACGGGGGGGCTGGGTCTCGCCGTCCCACATCCCCATGTGTGCCATCAGGTTCAGGATGCCGGCGATGAGCTGATCGCCGTATTCTTTGGTGATGCGCATGCCCACGCCCATCTCCACCACAAGGCAGGGGGTGCCGGTGCTGTTCAGGCTGTAGGCGAGGGTGCTCTCCAGTACGGTGGCGGCGGCGTGGATCCAGATGAAGTCCACGTTCAGCAGCCGGGCCATAGGCACCAGCTTCTCGGCGCTCAGCTCGTTCACCCGCACCTGGGGCAGCTCCTTCAAAAAGATGTTGCTGGCGTGGATGTCGATGACCATATCCGCGCCCTGCATATCCTCCATGGCCTTCATGGCGGCGTACTCGGCCATGTGGCCGTCCTCCCGGCCGGGGAAGATGCGGTTCATATCAAGGTCGAACAGAGGGACGCCCCGGGTGATGCTGTTGATGCCCAGCGGGTTCATGGCGGGGTACAGATCCACCGTGCCGTGCAGCAGCTCGCGCTGTGCGTTCAATTGGCGGGTCAGCTCCCACAGGACGTACTGGCCCTCCAGCTCGTCGCCGTGGGTGCCGGTCACGAGGCAGATGCGCTTGCCCCGGTCGTTGCCGGGCAGCGGGGTGATGCGGTTTTTCTTGATCTCCAGTGATTCCTGCACAGGAAGCTGGAGCGAAACGACGGTGTGTTCCATGGGCAAAGGGTCCCTTCTGTTGTGAACTGGGGCGGCGTGCCGCCCGAATGCTATCTCTTGTATTGTAGCCCTTTGGTCACGGGTTTGGCAAGGGTGAATGGTCGATTTTTTGTAAATTGTGACGAACACAGCCGCCGGGCATCGGGTGTCGACTCTGCAGTTTGCACACAAAAATGCCCGACCTGCGCCGGAAAACGACCGCAGGACGGGCAGATATGATTTAGAACTGGGGGATGATGAGGGTCTGTGCGCAGGGTCGAGCTTGCTGCAGGGGGCCTGCGTCCCGCACGGTCAGGTGGACGAGCTGGGTCTGGTCGGCGTTGCCCACAAAGGTGCCCTGCTGCACAGGGCAGTCCCGGTAGTCGCGGCCCACGGCCAGTCGGATGTACCCCTCGTCCGCCCGTTTGCCGCGGGTGGGGTCAAAGCCCACCCAGCCCTGCGGCAGGGCCACCTCCACCCATGCATGGGTGGCACCCTCGCCCAGCGGCATACCGCAGCAGTAGCGGGCGGCAAGGCCGTTCATGCGGCACAGGGTCAGCAGAATGTGGGCGTAGTCCTGACAGACGCCCTGCCCGGCGGCGAAGGCCTGCGCGGCGGTGGTGGCCACGCTGGTGGTGCCGGGGGCGTAGACCATGCGGGCCGAGACCGCGTCGCTCAGGGCTTGGGCGCGCTGCTCCGGGTCATCGGGCAGGCACAGGGACGCGGAGAACTCGGTCAGCGCCCCGTCCGGTCGGGTCAGGGGCGAGGACAGGCGGAAGGCCGGATGCACCGGCTGGGGTGTGCGGCGGCTCAGGTCCACCTCCACCCGCCCGCGGGAGATGAAGCGGAAGGTGCTGTGGGTTTCCAGGCAGTCGCCGCTCATCAGCAGGTTGCCGAAGCCGTCCCGGTGCCAGGTCTGGTGCCCCTGCGGCTGAAGCTCCAGCTGCCAGGAAACCACCCGCTGTACGTCGCTGTCCGAAGGGACGCACCGCAGGCAGTAGTGGTGCATCCCGATGGGCACGCTGGTGGTCATCCGGGTGTCGAAGCAATAGTCAAGCAATCTCACGGAAAAGGCTCCTCCGTTTCGTCAGATGCCGGGGAACAGCCCCTCCAGCGGAGCCAGAAGCTGGCTGGTGGGCGGGGTGGGGGCATTTTCGTCCAGCACCGCGTCGATCAGCACATCCAGTGCGGCCCGGTTGGGGGTCAGCGGGGTTTTGTACAGGCGGTTGAACAGCTTCAGGAACTCCCGATGGATCTGTTCCTGCGGTTCGCCCATGCGGATGAGCAGGTCCACCTGCTCCAGGCTGGTGCCGGTCTTGATGATGTTTCGGCCGTCGTCGTCCATCATCTCCTCGTAACAGCAGCCGCGGAAGGCCATGATGTCGTCCCGCACCCACTGCAGCTCCATCATGGGTGCCTCGCTGGCGGCGGCCATGTCCATGGCGTTCATGGCCATCTGGATGTAGGCCAGCGCGGCGGAGCCGAGGGTCGCCCGCAGCACGATGGCGTTGTCGTAGGCAAAGCGCAGGCTGCAGATGACCGAGTTGGGGTCGGACACATCGAATAAGTAACGGGTGCAGAAATCCTGTGCGGAGATGTACCGGTTGGGGATGCCCATGCGGGCGCAGTAGTCGGCGTAGTTGGCGGGGGCGCAGCCGTCCACCGAGGCGTCGTAGATCTCCTGTGCATAGTTCAGGGTGATGCAGACGCGATCCAGATACCGCCCCAGCCAGAACAGGCGGTTTACCTTATTTATCGAGAGAGTACCCATGTATCCTTAAAACCTCCTCCTTGACTCGAGTTGACCACAAAGCTGTCGGGGTTGCGGGAGAAGCGGGTCAGACCGCTGGGCCACACCTGGGTGGTCTCGCCGGTCACCACAAAGGCACGGAGATCCGCCTTGCGCATCACCTGCTTGCCGTTCTCCAGAATGGGCAGATCCAGGAAGTCGATGACCTCCTGCGCGATGAAGCGCCGCGGCTCCGCCTCGATGGTGGCGCGCAGGTCGGCAAGCTGCTCGGCGGTCATGTCGCTGCCGAACACCACGCCGTAGCCGCCCGCCTCGGCCACGTCCTTGACCACCAGCTTGTGCAGGTTGGCCAGAACATACGCCTTGTCCTCCTCGTAGAAGGGCAGGTAGGTGGGGGCGTTGTTGAGGATCGGCTCCTCATTCAAATAGTAGCGGATCATCTTGGGCACGAAGTAGTAGATGCCCTGGTCATCGGCCACGCCGTTGCCGGGGGCGTTCAGCAGAGCCACGTTGCCCGCGCGGTAGGCGCTCATAATGCCGGGAATGCCGATGAGGCTCTCGGACAGGAAGGTGGTGGGGTCGAGGTACTCGTCGCTGATGCGGCGGTAGACACAGCCCACCCGCTGGGGGCCTTCGGAGCCGCGGTAGTACAGCACGCTGTCCTCACAGTACAGCTCGTCGCACTCGGCCAGCACCGCGCCGGTCTGCTCAGCCAGATAGCTGTGCTCAAAGTAGGCGGCGTTGTAGCGGCCCGGGGTAAAGATGACGTTGATGCCGCCGGTGTTTACGTTGTCCATGGCGGCGCGCAGCATCCCGCCGTAGCCGCGGTTGTCCACCACCGCGTTGCGCTGGAAGCTGCCGGGGCTGCACTGGCGGCACAGGCCGCGCGCGATGAGCGGGTAGGACGCGCCGGAGGGGATGCGGAGATTGTCCTCCAGAATGAACCAGCTCCCGTCCTTACCCTGCACCAGATCGATGCCGCTGATGTGGCTGTAGATGCCCTTGGGGGGCATGATGCCCTCGCACTGGGGCAGCCAGCCGGAGGAGGAGAACACGAAGTCCTCGGGCACGACGCCGTCATGGATGATCTTTTTTTCGCTGTAGATGTCCTTCAAAAACAGGTTCAGCGCGTTGACACGCTGGATCAGACCCTTTTCGAGGGTCTGGAACTCCTCATGGGTGATGACGCGGGGAATGGGGTCGTAGGGGAACAGCCGCTCCTGAAAGGAGCCGTTTTTGTAGATGCCGAATTTTACGCCGTAACGCGCCAACTGGCGGTTGATCCGGTCGGCATGGACGAGCATTTGATCCAAAATGATTCCCTCCCTTTGATCGCACCCGCAAAGGCAAGAAAGCGGGCGACACCCTTTCCGCAGTCGGGCGCACCCCTTTGCCGGTGCTTATGAAAAAAAGACAGCGGAGCCGGGCAGAACGGACCACACTGCTATTTAATAACAGTTTAACAGACTTAAAAATCAGTGTCAATCAGACTTGGCGGCAAAACGATGGATTTTCAGAGAAAAATGAGAGAAAAACAGCGGAAAACAGCGATGGGACGCTTGATAAAAAATCCTGGGCGGCCAACCTGCCGGCGGCCGGCGGACGGGCGGCAAAGCGCGGGGCCGTAAAGTAAAAATATGCGCGAAAGGAAGAAAAATTTCGTATTAACAGTTTTTTAACGGGTGCTGCCTTGAAAAGGGGATGCGGGGCGTGTTATACTTGCAGGCGCAAGCACCGACCGACCGGTCGGTACAAACACAGGCCGCGGAAACAGGCCGCGGCAATGGGTGCCGGACGGCGCGTCCGTCCGCACGGACCCGGAGGAAGCATATGACGAAATTGTGCGTGAAAAAGCCGTACACCGTGCTGGTCATCATCGTGCTGGTGCTGGTGTTGGGTGTGGTCAGTTTCTTTGACATGAACACCGACCTGCTGCCCAGCATGAACCTGCCTTATCTGGTGGTGACCACCACCTACCCGGGCGCTTCGCCCGAAAAGGTGGAGAGCGCGGTGACCGCCCCATTGGAGAGCGCGCTGGGCACGGTGAACGGTGTGGAAAACGTAACGAGTACCAGCGCCGAAAACTACAGCATGGTTATGCTGGAGTTTGAGGCGGAGACCAACATGGACAGCGCCATGGTCAAGGTGTCCACCGCCATCGACCAGATCTCCGGTATGCTGCCGGAGCTGGCGGGCACCCCCATGATCATGGAGATCAGCCCGAACATGATGGCCACCATGTACCTGAGCGTCTCTTACGACGGCATGGACATTTATGATCTGTCCAAGTTCGCGGAGGAGAAGGTGGTGCCCTATCTGGAGCGCCAGAACGGTGTGGCCAGCGTATCGGACGTGGGTCTGGTGGAAAAGCAGGTGGAGGTGCGCCTGAACCAGACCAAGATCGACGACGTGAACGACCGGATGCTGATGAAGGTCAGCGACAGTCTGGCGGACGCGAAAAAGGAGCTGGACAAGGCCTATCAGGATCTGCTGAAGGGTCAGCAGGAGCTG
>JBGVKB010000094.1:0-2985 GCA_045118955.1 Oscillospiraceae bacterium
CATCCTCGGCACCTCCTGTGCGTTTGTGGGGCTGTTGTGGATCAGGATATGTTCACCGCCGCCGGGCGGGCGTTCTGCGGCGGGCGCGGCGCACCAGCGCAAACACCGCCAGCACTAAAACAAGGCACACCGCCGCCAGCCCCGCCAGAATGTGGGTGCGGTAGGGGGCCAGCAGCTCCCGGTAGTACAGCTCGTCGCTGCGGGCCAGCTCCTGCCGCACCTCCAGCGGCAGGGTGCCCAGCACCTCGCCGGCGCGCTGTACGGTCACGGTGCCCACCTGTGTGCCCGCGGCCACCGGGGCCTGCAGCTCTTCGCAGGTCAGCTCGACGGTCAGCTCCGCCGGGGTGTCGGCGCACAGCAGGGCGGTGATGCTCCCGGCGGGGTAGGCGTCCAGCAGGGCGGTCTCCTCGCACCAGCGCACCGGGATCTGCGCCAGCGCCTCCTCGCCGGTCAGCGCCTGCCCCACCTCAAAGCGCTCCACCGCCCAGTCCAGCAGGGCGGCGGCGTCGTGGTGCAGAAGCTGGATGCCGTCCTCCGCCTTGCGGTTCGGCTCGCCCAGCAGCACCAGCAGATACCGGCCTGTGTCGGTCTCGGCCGTGGTCACGATGCAGCGCCCCGCCGCGTCGGTGAAGCCGGTCTTGATCCCCCGTGCCCAAGGGCGGTACAGGGGGGAGTCGGGCGTCTGCATCTGGATGGAGCTGCCGATGCGCAGGTACATTCCCTCGGGTGCGCCGGGGGTGCGCACCACCGTCTGGACGTTGTTCAGCGGCAGCCACCACTCGTAGCTTGTGCATACCTCCCGCATCTGCTCGTTGTCCATGCAGGCGGCGGCGATGCGGGCGAGGTCGCGGGCGGTGGACCAGTTGCCCGCGTCGTACAGGCCGTGGGGGCAGGAGTACCGGGTGTTTTCGCAGCCCAATTGGGCTGCGCGCCGGTTCATCTGCTCCACAAAGGCCTCGATGCTGCCCGCCAGCCGCCACGCGATGGTGCTGGCGGTGTCGTTGGTGCTGGGCAGCATGGTGCAGTACATCAGGTCGCGCAGGTTGCTCTCCTCGCCCACCTGCAGGTTTATGTAGGCGCCGTCCTCGGCGCGGATGTGCCAAAACTCCTCCGCCAGCTCCTGCGGCACGAGGAACACCTCGTCCAGATCCGCCCCGGATTCCGCCAGCAGCAGGCAGGTCATCATCTTGGTCAGGCTGGCGATGGCGCGCGGCTCGTCCGCGTTCCGCTCGTACAGCACGGTGCCGGTGTTCAGCTCGGCCAGATAGACCGCCGCCGCCTCGGGGGCGGAGGCCTCCTCGGGCGGCTGCCAGCCGGCCAGCGCCGCCGGGGCCAGCAGCACAGCGGCCAGCACAAGGCAGAAAAGTGAGATGATGCGTTGTTTCATGGGGTCCCCTCCGCGGAAAAGCTCGTTACTGTAAGTGTAAAGGACGGCGGGGGCGGCTGTCAACCGCACAAAGCGCTGAGCGGAAGCGGGAAACTGCACGGCAATGACAGAGAAATGCACTAAAATTTGAAATTTTGCGGAAATTTTGTCAATTGACACAGTCGGTCGCAGCATTTATACTTACATTGTATCTTTTGCGAAGGTGCCTGTTCCGACCATTCGGCCGCCTTCGCTTTTGCTTTTGATGCAAAACAGAGGAGGAATTTGAATTGAATCAGCTGGATCGCATTTTTCATCTGAAGGAAAACGGCACCGACGTGAAGACTGAGGTCATCGCCGGCGTCACCACCTTCATGACCATGGCCTACATTCTGGCCGTGAACCCGTCCATCCTGAGCGCCTGCGGCATGGACAGCGGCGCCATCTTCACCGCCACCGCGCTGGCTTCCATGATCGCCACCCTGTGCATGGCTGCCTTCGCCAACTACCCCTTCGTTCTGGCCCCCGGCATGGGTCTGAACGCCTACTTCGCCTACACCGTGGTCATCAACATGGGCTACACCTGGCAGATGGCTCTGGCCGCTGTCTTTGTTGAGGGCCTGATCTTCATTCTGCTGTCCCTGACCAAGGTTCGCGAGGGCATCTTCAACGCCATCCCCCTGTGCCTGAAGAACGCCGTCAGCGCCGGCATCGGTCTGTACATCGCCTTCATCGGTATGCAGAACGCCAAGCTGGTGGTCAACAACGACTCCACTCTGGTGACCATCCTGCCCATCAAGAACACCTTGGCCGACGGTACCTTCAACTGCCTGGGCATCACCGCTATCCTGACCATCGTGGGCGTGTTCGTCACCGCCGTGCTGATGGTCAAGAAGGTGAAGGGCAACATCCTGCTGGGCATCCTGATCACCTGGCTGCTGGGCATCATCTGCCAGTTCACCGGCCTGTACGTCCCCAACCCTGAGCTGGGTTTCTACAGCCTGCTGCCCGACTTCTCCAACGGCCTGAGCGTGCCCAGCATCGCTCCCACCCTGATGCAGCTGGACTTCTCCAAGGTGTTCACCGGTGAGTTCCTGGTGGTCGTGTTCGCCTTCCTGTTCGTTGATATGTTCGACACTCTGGGCACCCTGATGGGCGTTGCCAGCAAGGCCGATATGCTGGACGAGGAGGGCAAGCTGCCCCGCGTGAAGGGCGCTCTGATGGCCGACGCGGTCGGCACCAGCATCGGCGCTGTTCTGGGTACCTCCACCACCACCACCTTCATCGAGAGTGCCTCCGGCGTCAGCGAGGGCGGCCGCACCGGTCTGACCGCTGTGACCAGCGCGGTGCTGTTCGGTCTGAGCCTGTTCCTCAGCCCCATCTTCCTGGCCATCCCCAGCTTTGCCACCGCTCCCGCTCTGATCGTCGTGGGCTTCCTGATGATCAGCAGCCTGATGAAGGTCAACTTCGACGATCTGGGTCAGGGCATCCCCGCCTTCATCACCATGATCGCCATGCCCTTCATGTACAGTATCTCCGAGGGCATCGCTCTGGGCGTTATCTCCTTCGTGGTCATCAACCTGTTCTCCGCTGAGAACCGCAAGAACATCAGCCCCGTG
>JBGVKB010000095.1:0-12943 GCA_045118955.1 Oscillospiraceae bacterium
TGTAAGCGGGGGTGGTCGTGTAGTATCTGGCCGCCTAAATGGTGTTGGTTGGTTTTTTAACGCCCCCTAACAGCACGAACTATTAAAAAACCCCAACCCCCCCGCGGCCGCGCGGCCGCGGGGGCGTTTTTACGTATCCTCGGCGTTTTACAGGTAACATTCCAGCTCAGGCATCCGCTGCAGCTCCTCGCGCAGCACCCGTAGGAACACATCGGTCAGGGGCTTGGGGCGCTCGCCCCGCAGGTAGTAGATGATGCGGTCGGGGGGCGCTTCCTCCATGGGGCAGCGGCGCACCGCCCCTGAGAGCCGCCGCGCCACCGAGGTGGGCATCACCGCCCACGCACCCTCGTCCTGCAGCAGATCCTCCATCCACGCCATGTGATCCAGCAGCACGGTGGGCAGGGCGTCCGCGCCGAACCAATAGTCATGCCACTGGTCGCACTCCGGGTTCCACGGCATCCGCACCTCCCGGGCGGGGTCCAGCATGGTGGGGTGAATGGGCCGCTCCGGGGCCTCTGCCCGGTTCATCACCAGCACCATCGGCTCCCGGAAGGCCGGCACCGTCTCCACCCGGCGGTGGAACATATCGTCCGAGATAAAGGCCAGATCCGCCATCCCCAGCGCCACGTCCTCATATCCCATGATGGAGCGGCAGTTGTGGTACTGCACCCGCACCCGGGCATCCTCCCGCAGAAAGCGCCGAAGCACCGGGCCGAGGATGTAGGTGCTCACGCTGACGATGGACTCCAGATTCAGCACGAAGTCACCGTTCAGCCGCTCAATGGACTTTGCCTCCCGCCAGACCGCCAGCCATTTTTCCGCCACCGGTACAAAGGCACGTCCCTGATCGGTCAGCGCCACCGCCTTTTGTCCCCGCCCCCGTTCCATCAGTCGGTAGCCCAGCTCCTCCTCCAGCGTGTGGATGCGGCGGCTCAGCGCCGGCTGGGTCACATAGAGCTGTGCGGCCGCGCCGGAGATGGTTCCGCTGCGCACCACTGCCAAAAAGGCTTCGATCTCAAGCTGGGTCATATTCTTGCGCCCCCTTCGATTTTCCGTTCAATTCCTGTCAAACGCGCCTAAAATATAAATTATACTTTATATTTTAGCAAATAAACTTGCATTTTACAAATATATCGGGCTGTGGTATCCTCAAAGCACGGCAAAGCTTCGGCGCACTGCATCAAAAAACAGTCCCCGCGGCACGCCTGCATCGACAGAGAGGATGACCACCAATGACCCGTACCCAGGACCTGACCTGCGGCCCCATTCGGCCCCAGCTTATCGAGCTGGCCGTGCCCCTGCTGCTGGGCAACATCCTGCAGCAGTTTTACAATACCATCGACAGCTTCATCGTGGGGCGCTATGTGGGTCTGGACGCCTTCGCGGCGCTGGGCGTGGCGGGCACCGTCATGAACCTGTTCGTGTTCGTGCTCACCGGCTTTTGCTCCGGCATCTCCATCATTCTGGCCAACTTTTACGGCCGCAAGGACTACGCCGGCTTCCGCAATGAGGTCTGGCTCAGCACCGCACTGGGCACCGCCGCCACCGTGGCGCTCAGTCTGGTGGGGTTCCTGCTCCTCGGGCCGGTGCTGACCCTCATCCAGACCCCCGCGGAACTGACCGCGCCGGTGCGCGAGTACCTGCAGGTCATCCTGCTGGGGCTGGCCAGCACCTACCTGTACAATCTGTGCGCCGCAGCGCTGCGCTCGGCTGGCAACTCGGCGGCAGCACTGGGCGCACTGGCCATCGCCATGGGGGCCAATCTGGTGCTGGACTACCTGTTTGTGGCGGTGCTGGGCTTCGGCGTGGCGGGCGCGGCATGGGCCACCGTGCTGGCACAGCTCCTGTCGGTGGGCATCTGTGTGGCATACTGGAAGCTCCGCTTCCCCCATCTGCTGTTCACCGCCGACGATCTGCACTATGACCACCATCTGGTGACCCAGTCCGCCAACTATGGACTGGTGTCGGCACTGCATCAGTCCAGCCTGTACATCGGCAAGCTGCTGGTGCAGGGCGCGGTAAACACCATGGGCACGCAGGTCATCGCCGCCTACACCGCCACCATGCGCATCGAGGGCTTCCTCAACTCCTTCGGCGACAGCGGCGCAGCCGCCCTGTCGGTCTTCATCGCCCAAAACGAGGGTGCGCGGGATCGCCGCCGGGCGCAAGAGGGCTTTGGCATCGGCCTGCGCATGATGGTGGTGCTGTGCTTGGCCCTGGCCGCCGTCATGGCGCTGGTGGCCCGCCCCTGCACC
The DNA here is from genome assembly GCA_045118955.1 of Oscillospiraceae bacterium. Lineage (GTDB taxonomy): Bacteria > Bacillota > Clostridia > Oscillospirales > Ruminococcaceae > SFJ001. The sequence continues at coordinate 2,256 of JBGVKB010000095.1, forward strand.
CAGTTCCTTGTGGGCGAGACGGACGGCCTCACTGTGGACAGCGCGGTCAATTATCTGCGCCTGATCGCGCCATTTTATGTGTGCTGTTTCATCGGCAACAGCTTTGTTGGCTTCTACCGCGGGCGCGGCCTTGTACACGTCCCGGTCATCGGCACCTGCCTGCACATCAGTATGCGGGTCGTGCTGTCCTACCTGCTGGCGGACGCCATGGGACTGCCCGCCGTGGCGCTGGCCACCGGCATCGGCTGGATCGGCGTAAACACCTACCAGTATCTGACCTACCGCAGTCTGGGCCGCAAGGGCGATCTGGACCCTATCACTGAGTAACAGACCCTCTCTCCATATAAAACCACACAGCAAAAGGGACGGTGCTCGCGGGCACCGTCCCTTTTGCATCTCAACTTTGTTTACAATTGCACCCCGGCCTTGCACAGCTCGATGAACTGCTTGGCCACACGGGGACTGCGGCCGCCTGCGCGAATGGCAAAGGCCTCGGCGCGGATCATCAGCTGGTCGGAGGGCATCTGCAGCCCATACTGGCCGGCCAGCTCGGTGACGATCTGGGTAAAACGCGCCTTGTCCGGTCGGCTGAAGGTGACCGTCAGGCCGAACCGCGCCGACAGGCTCATCAGCTCCTGCATGGTGTCGCCGTGATGGATGTCGTCCCCCGCCCGGTCGCTCATGGTCTCCTTGATGAGGTGGCGGCGGTTGGAGGTGGCGTACACCGCCAGATTCTGGCTGCGGCCGCCCACACTGCCCTCCAAAATGGCCTTCAGCGCCGCAAAGTTGTCGTCGTTGGCGGTGAAGGACAGGTCGTCGATGAAGAGGATGAACTTCAGCGGGTTCGCGGCGAGGCTGTCCATCAGCTCGGGGAGCTGATAGAGCTGGTTCTTCTTCACCTCCACAAGGCGCAGACCCAGCGGGGCAAACTCGTTGGCGATGGCCTTGATGGCGCTGGACTTGCCGGTGCCCGCGTCGCCGTACAGCAGCACGTTGTTGGCGGGCTTGCCCTCCAGCAGGGCGCGGGTGTTGGCGATGACCTTCTCTCGCTCCCGCTCGTAGCCGGGGAGCTGCTCCAGCCGCTGGGGGTCGGGGTACTTCACCGGGACGAGATGCCCGTCCTCCAGCGTGAACACATGATGCCGGGCAAAGATGCCGTAGCCCTTGTGCCCCACGTCCTCCATGCGGCGGGCGTAGGCAGCCTTCAGATCCAGCTCCGAGGTCTCCCACAGGGGCATCGGGCCGGTGCAGGACATCTCCGCCAGCACCGCCGCCGGGCACACCTGAGCCACCTCGCTCAGCAGCCCCAGCTCCATCTCAAGGCAGCGGCGAAGCTGGGGGCCGGGGCCGGGCGCGGTGCAGCTCTTGACCACATACAGGTTCTCGTCCTGCAGCACCGCCTCCTGCAGATACTCGCTCCAATCCTCGGTGTGGGCAAACAGCGCCGCGCAGAAGGTGCCGTACCGCCGCATCTGCTCGGTTTTACCCCCTTCGCACTCCATCAGCTTCACAAAGGCGTCCACCACCGGATCCCGCAAAAGCCCCCGGAACACCACCAGTCCCTCCATGCGGAGGGCGATCTCACGTCGTTTCATCTCTCTACCACCTGACGTTGTGTTGTTGTTTTTCGCCCTGCCATGCGCGGCGGGCGGCACGTTCAGTATACTCCTTTCGGCCGCGCACTTCAACCCCTTAAACCGCCGTCCGACATTAGCGCGGCGGCAGCGACTTCTTAAAAAACGCGGCCCCCGCCGCACCGCCATAAAGGAGGCCCTCATGTCCTATTTTGAGCCGCTGACCCGGCTGCAGACCGCCCTGACCCTCTCCTCCAGCCCCGGCCCCGCCACCGCCCCGGTGGCCGCGGCCCTGCGCCATCTCATTTTGGAGGACGCCGACATCCTGTGTGCCTGCGAGAGCAAACCCGGCGGCTACACCATGACCCCGTTCTATCTGCCGGACGGCAGGACGCTGCTGGCCGTGTACACGGACTTAGACCGCGCCCACGCCGCTGAGGCCACCTGCCACCCCATCCCGCTGTTGGATGTGCTGGATCTGACCGCCGTGAACGAGGAGCTGGACGGGCTGATCATCGACCCCTGCACCGCCGACTTCGTCCTCGACCGCAAGACCGCCTGTGACACCGCCGATGCCGCGCTTTTGCAGCTTCAGAACGAGTGGGATGACTACGACTGACGCTTTGCAACACCACTTGACAAAAGTGCCTCCGTTTGGTAGAATGGTCACACAGAAAAAATGCGTTACAGTGGGGCCAGGCTGTGGCCCGCACGGGCACAGAGAGACGTCGTTTCGGTGCAAGACGGAGCCGTGTTCCACAGCAGATCTCCCCGCGAGCAGCGTCCTGAACCGCGTCATCGCCCAGTAAGGATCGCCGGTCGGCCCCGTTACAAAGCCAGCGGATGTTGGTCCGCGCAGAGTGGCTGCCCCCTTGGGCGGCAATCAAGAGTGGTACCGCGGAGTACTTGAACCGATTCAGTCTCCGTCTCTTGCATCGTAAGAGACGGGGGCTTTTTATTTTGTCCGGCGGCCCCCGCACACAGCACCGAGCATCTGGGAAAGGAAGTACATACCATGGTCACATTGGACAAAGTTTACCACGCCGCGTTCGTCCTGAAGGACGTGGCCCGCAAAACCGACCTCATCGCCGCCCCCAACCTGTCCGCCGACAGCGAGCTGTACCTGAAGACCGAGAACCTGCAGGTGACCGGCAGCTTCAAGCTGCGGGGCGCGTATTACAAGATCAGTCAGCTCACCGCTGAGGAGAAGGCCCGGGGCATCATCGCCTGCAGCGCGGGCAACCACGCGCAGGGCGTGGCACTGGCCGCCACCCAGAACGGCATCCGCAGCGTGGTGTGTATGCCCGACGGCGCCCCCATCAGCAAGGTGGAGTCCACCAAGCGGCTGGGTGCCGAGGTGTGTCTGGTGCCCGGCGCCTACGATGACGCCTACGCCAAGGCCTGCGAGCTGCAGGCTGAGACCGGCGCCACCCTCATCCACCCCTTTGACGACGACATGGTCATCGCCGGTCAGGGCACCATCGGTCTGGAGATTCTGGATCAGCTCAAGGACGTGGACGCGGTCATCGTGCCCATCGGCGGCGGCGGCCTCATCAGCGGTGTGGCCTTCGCCATCAAGAGCCTGCGCCCGGACGTGAAGGTCTACGGCGTGCAGGCCGCGGGCGCGCCCAGCATGGCCAACAGCTTCCACGAGCACGAGCTGCACGCCCTGCCTGCCGTGTCCACCTTCGCCGACGGCATCGCCGTGAAGCGCCCCGGCGACACCACCTTCGCCATGGTGGAACAGTATGTGGATGAGATCGTCACCGTAAGCGAGGACGAGATCGCCGCCGCCATTCTGGCCCTCATCGAGAAGCAGAAGCTCATCGCCGAGGGCGCGGGCGCGGTCAGCGTGGCCGCCGCCATGTTCGGCAAGCTGCCCATTCAGGGCAAAAAGGTGGTGTGCCTGGTGTCCGGCGGCAACATCGACGTGAACATCCTCAACCGGGTCATCACCCGCGGTCTGGTCATGGGCGGCCGCAACTCCAACCTGATGATCGCGCTGGAGGACAAGCCCGGCCAGTTGGAGACCGTCTCCCGCATCATCTCCGAGTGCGGCGCCAACGTGGTCAGCGTCTACCACGACCGGGCGGACACCTCCATGACCATCACAAGCTGCTTCCTGAAGCTGGGTCTGGAGACCCGTGACCACGCCCACATCGCCGCCGTGCGCAAGGCACTCTCGGACGCCGGCTTCCAGCTTGTCACCGAGCGCGCCTGATCTCCCCGACAAAAACAACACCGCGGCGTTCGCCTCCCCTGCCATTCAGCAGGGCGCGAACGCCGCGGTCTTTCTTTTTTATCGGCGGGTGGTCACAGCGCCAGTTCACGCCCGTTCAGCACGGCCTGCACCAGCGCGTCCCCTCGGTAGACCAGCTTCAGCAGGAAAAACGGCTCCTCCTCCGCAATGAGCTGCAGGAAGACCCGGTCGCCCTCCCACTGGGGCAGCGCGGGGATGTCCGCCTTGTCCACCCACGCCAGCACGCCCTCGTCGCAGTCGGCGGCCAGCTCGCCTTCAAAGGCATCGCCGGTGAACAAATGCATATACTCGGTGGGCCATTCGTCCGACACAAAGGTCACCACGCCCCGGCAGGTCCACCGGGTCAGGGTCAGACCGGTCTCCTCCCGCACCTCCCGCACAAGGCACTCGTCCGGGCTTTCGCGGTCCTCAAACTTGCCGCCAACGCCCACCCATTTGCCCTGATTCGGGTCCTGATGCTTCTTCACCCGGTGCAACAGGAGATACTCACTGCCCCGGCGGATATAACACAGCGTCGTGTTTTTCATAGACACCTCAATCCCGGAAGTACAGATCGCGGGTGTAGACCTTGTCCAGCACATCGGCCAGATCCTCGGTGTAGCGGTTGGCCACGATCACCGCGCTGGCCGCCTTGAACTCGGCCAAGTCCCGCACCACGCGGCAGCCGAAGAACTCCTCAGCGTCCAGCGTCGGCTCATACACCAGCAGGGTCGCACCGCTCTCCTTCAGCCGCTCCATCACGCCCTGAATGCTGGACTGACGGAAGTTGTCGCTGCCGGCCTTCATGGTCAGACGGTAGACGCCCACCGTGCCCGCCTCTCCGGCCAGCTCCAGAATGCGCCGGGCCACAAAGTCCTTGCGGGTGTCGTTGGCGGTGACGATGGCCTGCATCAGGTTCTGGGGCACGTCCTGATAGTTGGCCAGAAGCTGCTTAGTGTCCTTGGGCAGGCAGTAGCCGCCGTAACCGAAGCTGGGGTTGTTGTAGTAGCTGCCGATGCGGGGATCCAGCCCAACGCCCTCGATGATCTGCTTGGTGTCCAGACCGCGCATCTCGGCGTAGGTGTCCAGCTCATTGAAGTAGCTGACCCGCAGCGCCAGATAGGTGTTGGCGAACAGCTTCACCGCCTCGGCCTCGGTCAGGTCGGTGAACAGGGTGGGGATGTCCTGCTTGAGCGCCCCCTCCTGCAGCAGCGCCGCGAAGGTGCGCGCCCGCTCGCACAGGTGCAGATCCTCCTTGGGCGCACCCACGATGATGCGGCTGGGCCACAGGTTGTCGTACAGGGCCTTGCCCTCCCGCAGGAACTCCGGGCTGAACAGAAGCTGCCCGGCGCAGCCCATCCGCTCGCCCACCGCACGGGTGTAGCCCACCGGCACGGTGGACTTGATGACGATGGTGGCCTCGGGCGCATACTCCATGGCCAGCGCCAGCACCTTTTCCACACTGGAGGTGTCGAAATAATTCTGCTCCGGGTCGTAATTGGTGGGGGTGGACACGATGATAAAGTCCGCCCCGGTGTATGCCTGCCGCGGATCGGTGGTCGCGGTCAGGTCAAGCGCGCGATGCGCCAGATACTCCTCGATCTCGGGATCCGCGATGGGGCTTTGGCGGCGGTTGATCTTGTCCACCTTCTCCGGCAGGATGTCCACCGCCCACACTTCATGGTTCTGGGCCAGCAGGATGCTGTTGGCCATGCCCACATATCCGGTGCCCGCTACGGCAATTTTCATGCGCATTCCCTCGCTTTCTATCCATTTTATATGATACCCCGCCGGGGCCGCTCCGTCAAGCGGAGGGCATCCTGCCCGCCCCGCAAAAACGCCGCACGGGGGTCACCCCATGCGGCGTCTGTGGTTCTATGCCTTCGTGATTCAGTCCATGCCAGGCAGGTTCTCGCTGAGCAGCCGATTGACCCGATCGACCAGCCAGGTCACGTTCCGGTCCTCCCGCTCGCAGTAGGTCTTGAGCACCCCGGCCAGACCGTGGGCGCAAAACTCCACCGAGAACTCCAGCTCAGGGGTCATCTCATCCCCCACCACGCCCCGGCGGCGGTACAGCTCCAGCAGATAGGCGCGGCTGCCCGCCAGCAGCATATCCTGCAGCTCGGCCTTCTTCTTCGAGTTCGCCAGCCGCTTCACCAGCTCCTGATTTTCCATGGCGCAGCTCACCAGAATGCGGGCCGCCTCCACCGGACGGCGCGCGTCCAGACAGCGCCGCACCACACGGGCGGCGTTCTCCCGGGTGATCCACTCCATCACTTCCATCAGGTCATGGAAATGGTAATAGAACGTCTGTCGAGAGATCCCGCAGCGACCCACCAGCTCCTTGACGGTGATGCGGTCAACGGGTTTTTCCTCCACCATTTTGGCAAAGGTCTGGGCAATGTATTGTTTCATGTCCATCGGCATGTCCATGGCCTCCATTTTGGTTCATTTCATATCAATATATTATCACAGGATAACGTTTTCCTGCAAGTGCAATTTATGTCCCCGGTCATATTAATGGTTAGAACGTCGGATTTATTTTGCACTTTTTTCTCACCGCTTCAAAAAACCAAGAAATAGAAGTATAATACAGGCAAGAAACCACCAAGTGAGGTACTGCCATGCGCTACGAGATCATTCCCATCGCCGAAAAAGGCTCCGCACCCTATGCCCGGCTGTGCGTTTATCTGTGGGATCACTCCCCCGAAATTCCCATTGAATCCCGCCCGCTTATCCTCATCTGCCCCGGCGGCGGCTACCACATGACCTCCGACCGGGAGGCGGAGGCGGTGGCACTGCGTTTTATGGCCATGGGCTGTCACGCGGCGGTGCTGCGGTATTCGGTGTCCCCGGCCCGCTTCCCGGTGGCGCTGCGGGAGCTGGCCCGGGCCGTGACCATCCTGCGGGAGCACACCGAGGACTGGCACATCGACCGCTACAAGCTGGTCGTGATGGGCTTCTCTGCCGGCGGGCATCTGGCCGCGAGCTACGGCGTGTTCTGGAACCACCCCGAGCTTGCCGCCGCCATGGGCTGCGACAAAAAGCTGCTGAAGCCCAACGGCCTGATCCTGGGCTACCCGGTCATCACCGCCGAGAAGAAATTCCGGCATAAGGGTAGTTTTGACCAGCTCCTCGGCGCCAAAGCAGATCCGGAACAATTGGAGGCCCTTTCGCTGGAAAAGCACGCGGGCAGTCAGGTGCCCCGCACCTTCATCTGGGGCACCGCCAAGGACGATTCCGTCCACCCCATGAACGGCCTGCTGTTCGCACAGGCACTGCTTCTGAACCATGTGCCGGTGGAGTACCATCTGTACGAACAGGGCTGCCACGGACTGAGCCTTGCCAATGAGCAGACCCTCGACCTTGCGCGGCAGCGCCGCCAGCAGGAGTGCGAAAACTGGGTGACCCTCGCCGAAGCATGGCTGAAGGGCCTGTGACCCCGGAGGGAACAACCGTGAAACAGCAAAAATATATGATCCTGTGTGTGGCGGGGCAGTCCAACGCGGTGGGCTTTGACGAGTCCCCCGTGCCCGCCGACTATCTGGCACAGTTTGACCACAGCCGCATCCGTCAGCTTGGGCTGTACGGCGAGGACAACCTGAAGATCATCCCGCTGGGGGTGTGCGCCCAGAGCTATCAGGACCTGCGCCCCTACAGCAACCCCGCCAATCCTGTGCCGAATCTGGGCACCAAGGGCATTCACCTGCCGCTGGCCCATCGGCTGCTGGCCGCCATCCCGGCGGACTACCACATTCTGGTGCTGTCCTGCGCCTACGGGGGCTGCGGCTTTACCGTAGGGGAGCTGGGGCCATACGACGCGGAGGGTCTTCGTCCCGCCCCCGGCCCGTGGCGCTGGGGCGCGGAGTCCAACTTTTACAAGGCCATGCGGGATCGCATCGCCTATGCGCTGGAGCTGAACCCGGACAACCGCTTCTTAGGCGTGGTGTGGATCCAGGGCGAGCACGACAGCGGCGATGCCGCGGGGCAGATCGCCGGCTTTGACCGCATGACCGAGGACTTCTTCAGCCACTTCTCCCGGCGGTTCCCTGGGCGGGTGTACAGTGGCGACTGGGATCGGGGCGTGTGGTACAACGTGGAAACAGTGGCTCACTGGTACAGAGAGGGTCAGTGTCCCCAAATCTGGGCGCACTACCGGGAATGGAACCCCGCCACCTATGTGGAGATCCCCCGGGACACCGACTCCAACGAGGTGAACGGCACCGGCCTGACCGCCAGCGTGCGGGCCTGCCACTACGGCAACGACGCCTATCTGCGGGTGGTCGCCCCCCGCACCGCCGCCGCGATAATGAAGCGGCTTTGACCCCATACAAAATGCCCCCACCGGCTGCGCCGGTGGGGGCATTCCTATTATATAGGTATATAGGGCTACAGCGCGCCCCGGCGGTACTCGTTGGGTGTCTTTTGGAACTGCCGCTTGAACAGCTTGGTAAAGTAGTTCACGTCTGCCACCCCGCAGTACCGGGCGATGGTCTGCACCTGCAGGGTCGTGGTGCGCAGCAGGCGGGCGGCGGTCTCCATCCGCCTGCGGCACACATACCCGGTCACCGTCTCGCCGGTCTCCTTTTTGAACAGTGTGGACAGGTAGCTCGGGTTCAGCCCCTGCACCTGCGCCAAGGCGCTTAGGCTCAGGTCGGCGGTCAGGTCAGCCTCCACACAGGCCATCAGCTTCTGCACCGGGGCCGGGTATCCCTGCCCGCTGTGCTTTTTCACCAGCCGTGCATAGGTGCCGGGGATCTCCGCCAGCAGACCGCTCGCCTCCTGCAGGTCGCGGGCATTTTCAAGGCGTCGGGCGATGTTTGAGGAGGTGCGGTCCAGATACACCGGGTGGACGCCCCCCTGTTCGGCCGCCTTGCGCGCAAGGGTGTTTAGGATGATGCCATAATTTTTCGTGTTGCGCAGCGGGTCGGCACTGCGGCGCTCCATCGCCATTTCAAACACGTTACCGCGGAGCTGCTCCGTCACGACCCACGCCTGTCCACGCGTGATCCGTTCCATCATATCTCGCTCCCATCCATAGCGGCGCTCCAGCATCTCCATATCCATGAGGGTGACCTCTGGGCTTTGCGGTGCCGTTTCTCCTTCCATCGGCATCAATTGGCTGGCCACATCCCGCTCCAGCACCTCCATGGTGTAATTTTCTTCACCACCCCAAATACTGTCCGCAAAGGTCAGCATCAGGGCCATCATCATCTGCGGCTCTCGGATCACCGGCAGTCCGCCGTAAAACCGCTCCATCCGCGGGAAAAGCGATGGCGGCACCCCAAAGCGCTCCGCCTCGGCCATGAGCCGTTCGCGGGTGACCTCATAGCTCAGATAGGGACCTACGCTCAGATACGCTGTCTCCGCCACTCCCGGCAGCATCAGGATAAAATGACTGCAATGCAGGGTGTCTCTCACCAAATACAGGGTGTTCGGGCGCAGGCTCTCGGCAAACTCCCTCAACCCGCGCAGGTATTCCTCCTCCTGCGCCGCAAACCGCCGCAGACCCATGTCGATGCGCGGATCCTCCAGGTCATCCGGGCGCATCACCAGACAGCGCAGGTGCATCCGCTTAAGTATGCTCTGCAAAAAGGCAAGTTCACTGCGATAACTCACGCCGCCCTCCCATTATCACTCTAAACAAAACTTTTTCTTGCAATTTAATGTTATTATCTATGATTTTAAAATTTTCAAGATTTTCAGTAAAAATATTTCTATTAACACAAAAAATCCTTCTCACTGTCTTTTTCTCTCGCCTGTTACTACAGGGTAAGAATTGTGCGCCCTGCGCGTACGCCCCACTGCAAGCCCACATTGAGAAAAGAGAGGAAGAACATTATGGCAAAAACCGTTCAACTGGACGCCAAAGGCCACCGTAAGTTCGGTATGCGCGACAACCTCGCCTATGCTGCCGGTGACTTCGGCTGCAACATGAGCTTCGCGCTCAAGAGCACCCTTATCATTTTCTGGACCCAGTTCATGGGCATGAACTCCGAGTGGTACGCCGCCCTGTTCATGATCGTCATGGTCTGGGACGCCATCGACTACAACGAGTGGAAGAACGGCAGCCGCGAGGAAGGCACCGTCTACTCCCTGCACAGCTTCTTCCGTAAGCTCGCTCAGGGTGCCGGTCCCTCCATCGTTCTGGTGATCATGGCCGCTCTGGGCTATGTTGAGGCCGACAAGGGCAATCAGGCCTTCGCCGTCGCGCTGAATATGCGCTATCTGGTGGCCGCTCTGTATCTGCTGAGCGCCGTCATGATGTTCATCGGTCTGGGCATCATCTACAATCTGGACAAGAAGCGTCTGCAGCAGATGCAGGACGAGCTGGCCGCTCGCCACGCTGCGTAAAAATTCGTCTGCGTTCGCAGTTTATTCTTAATTCCGTGCTACAATCATCTCAGCAAGATATTGAACCCTTTCCACCGAAGATAAGGAGAAACCCTGCCATGAGAACCGTTTACAACTTTAATACCAAGTGGGCCTTCACCAAGATGGCCGACGGCATTCCCGCCGAGCTTCCCACCAAGTGGGACTGGGTGAACCTGCCCCATAGCTGGAACGCCATCGACGGTCAGGACGGCGGCAACGACTACTACCGCGGCACCTGCTACTACGCCAAGGCGCTGGACAAGCTGGATCTGCCCGAGGCCGAGCGCTACTATCTGGAGATCCGCGGCGCGAACAGTTCTGCCGACGTCTACCTGAACGGCAAACATCTCGCCCATCACGACGGCGGCTACTCCACCTGGCGCGTGGACATCACCGGCGCGCTCCAGCGCGACAATGTGTTGGTGATCCCGGTGCACAACAGCGCAAACGACCGCCTCTATCCCCAGATGGCGGACTTCACCTTCTACGGCGGTCTCTAC
>JBGVKB010000096.1:0-12264 GCA_045118955.1 Oscillospiraceae bacterium
ATCGGTCTGTTCTTGGTCATGTACCTCAACCTGGTCATCGGTGCCAACAATGCCATCCAGCCCGCCACGGTGGTGTACTTCGTGGTCATGTTTACCCAGCCGGCCACCGGCTTTGTCTGGTACACCATCGACCGCATCATCGATACCGGCATCGGCGTGCTGTTCAGTCTGGTGCTGTCCATCGTCTATCCCTCCGCTCTGGACAAACAGGGCGTACACCTGAACGAAGCCTTGCCCGACTGGCAGAAGAGCAACAAGCGCCCGCCTGCCCCGGCACCCGCCGACAAGCCCTGACCTATACACAACAAAAAGCCCACCACACAGGGAACACTCCCTGTACGGTGGGCTTTTGTTTGGTTTTAGCGGTCGGTCAGACGGTCACAGCCGCCGCGGCGCGCCGCCCAACGGTCGTACCCTGCGGCAGAACGAACCGACCTGCCCGCGGCATCATTTGGACCGTCACTTCACGGGTGGGGGTGCCCTCGCCGTCCACGGCGGCGATGATGTCCCGCCCATCCAGACAGCGGAGCTTCACACTGCGTGTCCGGCGGTAGATCACGATGTCCTTCACCGAGGGCACCACCTTGCCGTTTTGCAGGTGCGTCCCCTTTTTGTAGACGCCCAGAATGCCGGCAATGCGCAGACGGCTCACCTTGCGCACGATGATCACGTCCATCAGACCGTCCTGCAGGTCGGCCTCGGGGGCGGCGTTGAAGCCGCCGCCGTAGGTGGTGCCGTTGCACAGGGCGACCAGAAGGCACTCCTCCTTCAGCGTTTCGCCGTCCAGCTCGATGGCCAGCCGATGCCCCAGCCTGCCGCACAGGCTCTCCGCGATGGAGAGCAGGTACGCCATGGAGCCGCCGCACAGCGGCATTCGGCGGTACTTGGGGATGCCGTAGGCCACCTGCGCGTCCAGACCCACCGCACAGATGGAGGCGCACAGGCCCGCGTTGGTGGACATCAGGTCGATGGGCTGTTCGCTGCCGGCAAGCTGCGCGTCCAGATCCAGAAACTGCGATCTCTCACCGAAGTTCCGGATAAAGTCGTTGCCGCTGCCGCAGGGCACACAGCCCACCGCCGCATTGGCATAGCCGCAGGCACCGCGCAGCACCTCATTCAGGGTGCCGTCGCCGCCGCAGGCATACAGCCGCACCGGCGTACCCTGCTCGGCCTCGGCGCGGGCCAGCTCCTCCGCGTGGCCGGGGTGGTCGGTCAGGCGGATCTCATATTCCACATCGGCCTTTGCGCAGGCCGCCACGATGCGGGGCACCAGCGTCAGGCTGGCATCTGCCTTGCCGGACACCGGGTTCACGATAAACACATGGCGCATGGATCACACGTCCTCTTGCCGGATCAGTAATCCAGCACGTATTTCAGTTTCTCGGATTTGGCGAAGATGTGAGCCTTAGAATCCTTACGGCAGTGGATGACCGCCGTGGTGCCCTCGAAGGCAACGCTCGAGATGCTGCTCACCGTGTCGGGGATCCAGATGTCCATCGCGCCGCACTTGGCAAAGGCGCAGGAACCGATCTTGGTCACGCCCTCAGCCAGGTACACGCTCTTCAGGCCGGCACAGCCGCTGAACGCCATGCCGGAGATCTCCTTCAGACTGCCGGGCACATAGAGCTGTTCCACCTGAGAGCAGCCCTCGAAGGCGCTCATCTCCATCTCCTTCAGGCTGTCGGGCAGGTTGATCTCCCGCAGGGAGCTGCAGCCCTCAAAGGCGCTCATGCCCAGCTTCTCCAAGCCATTGGGCAGACGCAGGGTCTTCATGCCGCGGCAGCCCTTAAAGGCGCGCGCCTTGATCTCGGTCACGTTGCCGGGCACATGAGCCTGCTCCAGCAGACCGCAGTCCAAAAAGACCTCGTACTCGATGGTGGTCAGGTAGCGGGGCAGACGAATGCGGGTCAGCTGGCGGCAGCCCTTGAACTCACCGATGTTGATGCTGCGGATGGTATCCGGCAGCTCCACGACCTTCACCTCAGAACGGCCGCCAAACACCGAACCAAACAGATGGATGTCGATGGAGGAATAGGTATCGGGCAGAATGTACGCGCCGTCCCCCTGCAGGACCTCTTTCAGATTGCGCTTCTTGAAGGTCTTGCCGCCAGTGGCGGCGGGGGGATTGCTCCAATGGCTGAAGCAGGCGCCGCGGGGCTTCGCGGGGATCCGCGCGTCCTGATCGTCCTTCTTCTGCAGCAGCTTGGCCAGCGCGTCCTGCATACTGCCGGACTCGGCGCTCTCCGCAGGCTCAGCCGCTTCGGCAGGCTCCGCCGGGGCGGCAGGCTCTGCCGTTTCAGGCTCCTCATCGGGCACGCCCTGCGAGCGCATCAGCTTGGCAAGGATGCTCGCCATATCGCCCTCGTCCTCCTCCGCAGGCTCCTCGGCAGGAGCAGGCTCCGGTTCGGGTGCGGGCGGTTCGGGGGCGGGTGCCGGCTCAGGCTCAGCGGGAGGGGCCGGCGGTTCGGGGGCAGGTTCCTCAGCAGGGGCACCTCGTGTGCCCAGCATCTTGGCGAGGATGCTCGCCATGTCGCCCTCATCCTCCTCCACAGGCTCCCCGGCGGGAGCAGGCTCCTGCTCGGGCGCGGGCGGTTCGGGGGCGGGCTCCGGCTCAGGCTCGGCGGGCGGGGTCGGCGGCTCGGGGGCAGGCTCCTCGGCGGGAGCGCCCTTCGCGCCCATCATCTTGGCAAGGATGCTCGCCATGTCCTCGGCTTCTTCGGCAGCGCGCGCCACCTCCACGGGAATGTCATCGTCGCCCACCGTCACGACCTCGGCCTCCACGTGCTCCACCGGCTCTTCGGCGGCGGGGGCGGGTTCCGGCTCGGCAGGTTCCGGCGCAGGCTCGGTGGGTTCCGGCTCAGTGGGCACAGGCTGCGGCTCGGGCGCGGGTGCTTCCGCGGTGCGCTTCTTCTCGGCGGCGCGGCGCAGCATCTCCTCCATCGCGGTGGCGATGTCCGGCCCGCCCGTGGGAGCCTTCTCGTCGGCCTTGGGCGGCTCGGCAGGGGTCTCGGGCGCAGCGGGGGCCGCAGGCGTCTCCGGGGCGGCAGGCGGCGTGGTCACGGCCGGCTCGGCCGGGGCAGAGCGCTTCGGCTCCGGGGTGAAAATGCGGGTGCTGGGCGGGAAGGCCGCCAGAATGTCCTCGTAGTAGTCCAGCCCGCGGTTGCGCTCGTTCTTGGGACGAATGCGCACCTTCTCGTTGTTGCTGTTGAAAAACTCCTCCATGAAGCTGCCCAGGATCACCGCCTGATCGGCGCGCTCCTCCTTGGTCAGGTTGCTGTTGCGGATGCTGTCGTACACCCGCTTGCGGAAGCCGGTGATGTCGCCCACTTCCTCCGCGTCCACTGCGATGAACTTGACCGGGCCATCGTGCAGGAACACGGTGCGCTGGGCCACCGTGCGGCGCAGCTCCTCATAGCAGGCCTTGCTGCGCAGCGAGCTGGAGCTGACGTAGAACACCACCAGCTCACACTCCATGTCCTCGATCGCATTCAGGGCGTCCGCCTTCCACGAAGACTTGGTCTTGTCCAGATTCTTCTCATCCAGCCAGACGTTGTAGCCCTGGCGCTGGAACTCCAGCACATCCCGCCAGACCAGGTCTGCATCCTCGCTGCTGTAGCTGATGAACACATACCGGCGGCTGGTGTCGCACGGGCGGATCTGGCGAAGGACTTCTGCCAAACTTTCCATAAATGCCTCTCCCCTTTCTTTCCACCTACTCGACCGTTTTGACCTTATTATAAGATAATCCGGAAAGTTTTACAACAAATTCCCAGTCTGCTCCTTGCAAAAGCCGCCCATGCTGTGGCAGAGGGCGCGGCCGCAGGCCCGCCTACGAAAGGAGACGTCCTATGCTCGAACTTTTCAAGGTCGCGGGCACCAGCCTTTTGTCCCTGCTGGTGCTGTTCCTCCTCTGCCGGCTGAGCGGTCAGCGGCAGATCAGCCAGCTCAGTATGTTCGACTACATCAACAGCATCACCATCGGCTCCATCGCCGCGGAGCTGGCCACCGATCTGGACCGCTGGCCCCACGCGCTGACTGCCATGCTCATCTATGGCCTGTGTACCGCCCTCATCGACCATCTGACCTGCAAATCGCTGCGGCTGCGCAAACTGATCAACGGCCAACCGCTGCTTTTGTATCGGGGCGGCAAGCTGTACCGCGCCAATCTCCTGCACGCAAAGCTGGACCTCAACGAGTTCCTGACCCAGTGCCGGGTGGCCGGGTATCACGACCTGTCCCAGCTTGCGGCGGTCATTCTGGAGACCAACGGCCAGCTCAGCTTCCTCCCCGTAGCCGGGCAGCGCCCCGCCACCCCGCAGGATCTGGGGCTGAAGGTGGAGCCTTCCCGTCTGGTGACCGACCTCATTCTGGACGGTCAGATCCTGACCGAGAATCTCACCGCCGCCGGGCTTGAGGAGCGCTGGCTGAGGGAGCAGCTCCACCGCTGCGGCATCGGGCAGATCCGGGAAGCGGCGCTGGCCACATGGGACGGCGCGGGCAGCTTTCAGGCCTACCGCGCCGTGGATCGGGCCGTGAAAAAGGATCTGTTTGAATAAATGCGCCACGCACGCAAAAAAACACCCCGCCCCGCTGCATCCCGCTCAGGATACATCTGCAGGGTCGGGGTGTCGGTCATCCGCAGGGGATGCCGTGGGCGCGGCTCACATTAAGCTTTGGCCAGCGTCTCGCCCAGCGCACGGCACTGAGCCAGACCGTCCTCATCGGGGGTCTCGTGGATCATCAGGGCCTCGCCGCACAGGGCAGCACCGCTGTCCTCCACGCGCTCCTGCCAGTCACGGATCCACTGACCGTCGCCCCAGCCGTAGCTGCCGAAGATGGCCACAGGCTTGGGAGCCAGACGGCCCTCCAGATCGGTGAAGAACGGCTCAAATTCGGCCTCCTCCAGCACCTCAGCGCCCATGGCGGGGCAGCCCAGCGCCAGCTTATCGTAGCCCGCGGCCGCGTCGGCAGTGATGGCGTCCACGGTGAACAGCTCCGCCTCCGCGCCCGCAGCCTTCGCACCCTCGGTGACAGCCTCGGCCATGGCCTGGGTGTTGCCGGTGCCGGACCAGTAAATCACAGCGATCTTGCTCATTGGTCATTTCCTCCTAAAAAATAGATGATGTTTGGTTATTTCAAGCCGCACAGAGCAGCTGTGAAATCGTCATGCCGGTCTCAAGGATGCGGCACAGGCAGTTGCGGCAGGCGTCAAAGCTTGCAAAGCGAGCCTTTGCCGCCTCCACGTCGTGGTACACCTTCCAGTAGCCGCACAGCTTGCAGCCCTTGCCGCCGGTCAGCACGAAGGCCTCCACGTCCTCGGGCGGATACCCCAAAAACAGGCCGATCTCATGGGGGAAATCGCCCCCCTCGGCAAAGCGCTGTTCCAGCCGATCCAGCATCTGCTCCAGCGTAAGGCCTGGGGCATAGCCCGCCCGTGCCAGCATCGCAGCCGCCCGGGGCGCCGCCACCTCCTGCCGAAGCAGGGCGGGCCGATAGGCCATCAGCAGCACCCGACTGCGGCACCGGCACAGGCGGCGGAACACCAGCCCGCACGCGGCGTAGCGCCGGTTGTACTCCTCAAGCTGCCGCGTCAGAAAAGGGAACTCCGCCTGCGGCACCGATACCAAGCTCGCGGACTTCGCCCCCAGCAGGGTGGGCGCGCAGTGCTGCGCCAGATAGCGATCCAGCAGCTCATTGTGGTCGGTCATGGTCATTCCCTCGCTTTCTGTCTGTGATCGGGCGTTCCGCCCTCGGTTAGCTCATGCTAACCACTTGCCAAAAAATTCAGGGCCTCTGCCCCGACTGTTTTCAGCGCCGCCGCTTGAGGGGCTTCCCCATGCGTCCGGCCGCTTTTTACGCATCGGTTAGCAATTGCTAACCTCTGTGCAAACAGAATACCACAGCCCACAGCCGCTGTCAACTGTTTCCAAAAAATTTTCACCCCGCTCACAGCAAAACCGCCCCGCCGGGTGTGTCCGGTGGGGCGGTCGTTTCAAGCTTCAAACTTCCCGCTGAGCCTTCAGGCGCAGGTAGCTCTCCTCGCTCACCGCGTGTCGGATGCGGTGGGCGTCCAGCCGGGCGCGGGCGGCCCCCACCCCGGCGCGCAGCAGCATCTGCTCGAAAAAACGCTGCTTTTCTCGGGCATCCTCGGCGGCGGCACGGCCGCTCTCGGTCAGGCGCAGGGTGCGGCCGTCCATCTCCAGATAGCCGCCCTCGCACAGCTGCCCCACCGCGCGGCTCACGCTGGCACGGGTCACCCCCATCAGGCGGGACAGATCCACCGACTGTACCCGCTCGCCCTGCTGTTCCAGCGTCAGCACGGCTTCCAGATAATCCTTGCCTGCCGGGCTGAGTGTCTCCATATCGCCATGCCTCCTCTCCGCAAAAACAGCGGGGCACCGCAGTCCTCTCCCACGGTGCCCGCCTTCTCAGCTCCATTCGGTTCGCGGGCGCGTGTTTTTGGCGGCAGTCTGCTCACCAATTAGCATTCGCTAACCTTTTAACGATGTTAAGTTTACCACCGCTAACTCACTTTGTCAACACCGCCCATGCATTTTTGCTCGCGTGTGCTTGGGCTTGCCAAATCCCGCCTATCCCCTCTATAATAAAGGAAAAACCGGCGTCCGGCGAACTCGTTTTCTCCGGCGTTTTGATCGTGAGGCAATTTCAATGACATCCAATTCCCCCGATGTATTCATCAGCTACAGCGTCAAGGATCGGGACGTAGCCCACACCTTTGTGGCCGAGATGGAGCGGCACGGTATTTCCTGCTGGATCGCCCCCCGCAACATCCCCGAGGGCGCCCAGTGGGCCGAGGCCATCGATCAGGCCATCGCACAGGCGCGGGTGTTCGTGGTCATCGTCAGCGAAAGCTCGGTGGCATCCAAGCAGGTGCCCAAGGAGATCACCCTCGCGGTGAACCACTGCGATTGCCTGATCCCGGTGCGCATCGACAACGCCGACCTGAACGGCAGCTTCCGCTACCACCTCTCGGACTGCCAGTGGATGGACGCCACCGGCCGCCACACCGAGAAGGCCGCCGAGCTGGCGCGCACCATCAACGCCTTTTTGGGCCGTGCCGACGCAGCCCCGCCGCCGCCCATCGCCGCACCCGCCGCACCCAAGCGCTCGCGGCTCCCCGCCGCCCTGCTGGGCGCACTGGCCGCCCTTGTGCTCTGCGCGGGAGTGGGATTCTACGTGAGCCGCGCGGGCGACCGGCCGACCGACGCACCCGGCGTCGAGGCCACCGCCCAGCCCGCCCCTCTCCCCAGCGCCGCAGACGTGACCATGACCATGTTCCTCGAGCCGCTGGAGGGCACCACAACCAAAGAATTTTACGAAGCTGAGTCTCTTTTGACCGCGCGGCTGAACGCACTGTTCGGCGAAGGCGGCTACACGCTTACCTCCGCCGGCGGTCAGCTCATGGCGAACTTCTCGCTGGAGCAGCTCGCCGACTGGAGCCCCTCCGAGGTGGAAAACCTGATGCTCAGCGGCGTGACCCGCCCGCTGGAGCTGTATCTGGCCCACATGGACAGTATGTATCCCGGTCAAGAGGCCCCCGACCCGGTGGCCATCGCCCGGTCGGACATTCAGTCGGTGCAGCTTCTGCCCGGCCCCATCGAGGGCTTTGAGCCGAATGAGGAGGTCACCGAGTACGACTATCTGGAGCTGCGCTTTGATGAGGAGACCGCCGCTGAGCTATGGGCCACCGCCCAAAGCTGGGGCGAGGACGCGGTGCTTGCCTTCGATCTGGGCCACGCCGCCTATCCGCTCGGCTCCGATCAGTTCCTGCTGGAGGAAGAAGGCCGGGTGCTGCGCTGGTTCTTCAGCGACGACGACCGCATCAATCGGCTGCTGCTGCACGACCTGACCACCGACTGTCTGCCCACCGAGTTCCTCTACTCGCTGAGCGCGCAGGCCATCTGGCAGCCGGTGAGCAGCTTCAACGAGCCGGGCGAATACCAGCGGGACGCCGACCGGCTCGAGGGGCTGTGCGCTGAGACGGTCTTTGTGACCTACTCCGAAAAAACTTACGGCGAGTGGTACGATTTCACCCATTGGCTCACCCAGCGGCTGGATCTGCTCAAGACCCCCTACGCACTGGGCACCACCAACTTCAGCGAGCAGTCGTTGGCACTTCGCATCGAAACCGATACACTGAACCGTCAGCTTCTGGAGCTGGCCTTCAGCAACAGCGTCAAGCTGCGCTGCGGCACCTCCCTGCTGTACCGCAGCGTCCTCGGCCCGTTTGAGCTGCGCACGGCAGAGGACGGCACCCGGCAGCTTTTCGCCCCCTGTGCCGACGGCAGCTACGCCGCCGGTGAATACCAAAAGCTGCTGGAACACGCCGGGGAGCCGGTCACCCTGTTCGTTGGCTCGGTCCCCTTCCTGCGGGGCACCGCCTCGGAGGAGGGCATCACCTTTGATGTCTGCACCTTCACCGAGGACGGCGCGGTCTCTCTGCTGGCCGAGGAGTTGATCCCCCTGCTGAACGACAGCTGCCTGCCCGCGTCGGGCTTCCGTATGTTGGAGCCTACCTTCGTACTGGACAGCCTGGAGGCTTTTAACAGTGAGCCTCGCTGCGGCATCACCTACCCGGTGCTGGAACGGGAGCTGGACGAGCTGGAGACCCGCATCCGCGCGGTGAAGGGCTGTGAAAACGCCGTGGTCACCCGCAGCATGAATCTGGAATACCTTTACATCAACCTGAACCTCGAGGAGAACAACGACCTGCCCGAGACCGCCGTAACCGCGGTCAAGCAGCTCATCGCCGACCTGCGGCTGGAGGAGGGTGCCTTTGCGCAGACCTTCTTCTTCCTGCTGCCGGAGAACACCGCCCAGCGCACCCGCATCGTGATGTCCCTGTACAACCTCTCCGACACGCTGGAGGCCACATGGTACTTCCGGGGCGAGGCCATCGCCCCCTACGCGGACCGTCTGACCGCCCTGCTGGAGAGCGATCCCTATTTCTCCGCGCTGGCCGCCGACTAAGCCCAAATACAGCAAGGCGCATCCCTTTGTGCAGTCACTGAGGGATGCGCCTTTTTCGCTGCGGCCTTGTCAAACAAAAAGGCCGCCGCCCGCCGGGCAGCAGCCTGTATGCTCAATTTTTTAGATTTAGCGCAAAAAACTCAGCTTCGGGCGGATGCAGTAAGAGTACCAGCGCGCCAGATTCACCAGCGCCATATCGTACACCACAAAGGCCACATTGGCCGTCACCAGCAGCACGAGGATCATCACCGCGCCCATCGCGGCAAACTCCGCGCTCAGTTCCGGGATTGGGAACAGGGTCAGCACCAGCCCATACATCACCGCCACCGAGCCGTTGAACACCGCCAGCTTGGCCAGCATCCGCACCGCGCGGCTGCGGATGCGTTCCAGATGCACCTTTACCAGCGGATAGTGCCCGAGGATCAGCACGAACACCAGCGCCATTTCCTTTTCCGGCACCAAGATCAGCGCCAGGATCGACACTGTGCCGTACATCAGCCACGCCATCTTCAGGCCGCACTCCATCACCACCGGCAGCATCAGCACCCCGCCGATGGCGGGCGCGCAGAAGGTGGCAAAGGGGATGACGCTGCCCATCAGCATCATGGTCAGGGCCAGCGCGCCCATCATGCCGCCCAGTGAGATCCGGCTGCTCTGTCGTGTTCGTCTCATCCTGCCACCAGACCGGCAGGCTGTGTGCACACCGGCGTTCCTTTCCGCTTTTTCGGAGAACCTCGTCCCTAAAAGTCTATCAAAAGGATACACCCTCCGCCGAACATTTACAATCTTGCTCTCAGCAAGTTATCAAAAAGTTTACGTTTTGTCCATTTTTCACGCCGCAGCGGTCAACCGCCGCCTCCTCCACCTCCACCGCCGCTGGGCGGCTGGGGCGGCATTTGGTCGATGGTGCAGAATTCATACCCGTTTTCACGGAACCAATCGATGATGTCCGGCAGGGCCTCCGCAGTGGTCTTGGTGGCCTTGGTGTCGTGCATCAGCACCACGCAGGTGTCCTTGCCCTGCGCGTCCTCGATCACATTGCGCAGGATCTCCGACGCACCGGGATGCCCGCCCGCGGCATCCTCGGCGCACACGTTCCAGTCCACATAGCGGTAGCCTTTTTCTTCCGCTTGTCGCTTCAGCGTCTTCATGATGCCGCTGCCCCCGTACTTGTGGCTCACCGTATTGGTGCTGCCCCCAGGGAAGCGCAGCCAGCGGATGGCCTCCGCATCCACATAGGGGGCGAGCTGCTGGCGCAGCTCCTTGATGTCCTCCCAATAGGCGGTGTCGTCCGCATAGATCTGCCGGTATTCGTGGGTGCAGCTGTGCAGGGCGATCTGATGCCCCTCCGCCACAGTGCGCTCCAAAAGGGGCAGATACTCCCGATTGTTCTCCGCAGCAATGACGAAAAAGGTCGCGGGCACGTTTTCTTCTTTTAGAACATCCAACACCGTCTCGGTGGTGGGGCTGGGGCCGTCGTCAAAGGTGAGATACACCCGCCGCTGGGTCTCGTCCACACTGGCGGGGGCGAGGGTCTGTATCCAGCAATCGTCCGCCGCCGTCTTGAGGTCCTGCTGGGTACAGCCGGGCGCCGCCGCATAGCAGCGCTGCCACAGCACCCCGACCATGGCCAGACAAGCCGTGATCCATATGATCGTCCAAACGCATCTTTTCTCTTTCGGTGACCTTTGCATCCTGCTCTCCTCCGGTTGATTTCTCGCAGTCAAAACTCTATACTATAGCTATGAACCGCACCCCTTGCTTATCCCAAAATCACAGGAGAAAAATATGGAGATCGCCACCCTTATTCTGGCCGCACTGGCCTGTTTGTTCAGTTTGCTGGCCTTTCTGCGCCGTCCCGAACCGGGTCTCACCGGGGAAGATCTGGAAAAAGTCCGGCAGGACCTGATGGCGGAGATCCGCCTGACCCGGCAGGAGCTGAACGCCACCCTGTCGCAGGGCGCACAGCAGCAGGCCGAGACCCAGCGCCGCGCCGCCGACCGTCAAGACGCCCACCTGCAGCAGGCTGCCCAGCAGCTTGCCGCCCAGCAGGCCGCCGGACAGAAGGCCACGCTGGCGCAGCTCACCCTCATGGCGCAGCAGCTTCAGGCGGACTCCGCCCTGCAGGAGCAGCAGCTTCAGAACATTCGCCAGAGCGTGGAGACCCGTCTGACCGCCCTGCAGGCGGACAACAACCAGAAGCTGAACGAGATGCGCCAGACAGTGGATCAGCAGCTTCAAAAGACCCTGAACGAGACGCTGAACCGCAGCTTCAGTCAGGTGAGCCGCCAGCTTGAGCAGGTGTACCGGGGTCTGGGCGAGATGCAGACCCTCGCCGCCGGCGTGGGCGACCTGAAAAAAGTTCTGAGCAACGTCAAGACGCGGGGCATTTTGGGGGAGATCCAGCTCGGCGCCATCCTGCAGGAGCTGCTCACCCCCGACCAGTACGCTGAGAACATCGCCACCCGCCCCGGCAGCTCCCAGCGGGTAGAGTTCGCCCTGAAGCTGCCCGGCAGCGGGGATGAGCCGGTGTGGCTGCCCATCGACGCCAAGTTCCCCGCCGACGCCTACGAGGCGCTCCTGAACGCCTACGACGAGGCCGACCCCGCCCGTGTGGAGACCGCCGCCCGGGAGCTGGAGCACCGGGTGCGGGGCTTTGCCAAGGACATTCACGACAAGTACATCGCGCCGCCCAGCACCACCGACTTTGGCGTGATGTTCCTGCCGGTGGAGGGACTGTACGCCGAGGTGGTGCGCCGGGGCGTCAGCCAGCGCATCCAGCAGGAGTTCAAGGTCATCGTGGCCGGCCCCACCACCATGTCGGCCCTGCTGAACAGCCTGCAGATGGGCTTCCGCACGCTGGCCATCCAGAAGCGCTCCGGCGAGGTCTGGGGGGTGCTGGGGCGGGTGCGCGCCGAATTCGATACCTTCGGCCGGGCACTGGGTCAGACGCAGGCGCGGCTGAATCAGGCCTCCGCCGAGCTGGAAAATCTGGTAGGCGTGCGCACCCGGCAGATCCAGCGCCGCTTGGATGAGGTCTCCCGCCTCTCCCCCGGGGATGAGCTGCCCCCCTCAGAGTGACCGAGCAAAGGTTTTTTGCCTGCTTTTGGGCAAAAAGGGTTGACTTTTCCACAGTTCATATGCTAGAATATTTAGCACGGCGTGGGTGTTCCCATACCGTTCTATATGCGAGGGTGGCGGAATCGGCAGACGCGCACGTTTGAGGTGCGTGTGGTAAACACCATGGGGGTTCAAGTCCCCTCCCTCGCACCA
>JBGVKB010000097.1:0-30238 GCA_045118955.1 Oscillospiraceae bacterium
GTAGGTCATCTGACCCACGCCGTACTGCTCGGACAGCGCGCCGCCCTTGATAAAGTGACCCGGGAAGTCGATGTGGGTGCCGAACTGGCCCGGGAACTTGAAGGTGTGGATCTGGCAATCCAGCATGGGGTTGCCCCAATCGTACACCAGCTTGCCCAGCTCCACCGAGCCGTCGGGGATGCCCGCCCAGTAGGGGCTGTCGTTGTTCAGCGAATGGGACAGCTCGACCCACTGCCAGCTCTTCGCCTCGCTCAGCTGATTCCAAAGTTTATACATACTTTACACCTCCCGGCTATTTACGGCCGCGCGCAATCGCGGCTCGTTTGCTTTATCATAGCACAGCAAACGCCGCGGCGGCAATACTTTTTGCCCCGGCGCGGCTTCTTTGCATTGTGTTTTTTGTGTGAATTTACTATAATAAAAGGACAATGATCGAATTTTGTGGCGGGCTGCGGCCCGCGCTGTATGGAGGAACGACATGGGGAAGACCATCGCCGCAAAACACATCCCGCTGCAGGTGAGCAGCGATGCGTTCTATCAGGATCTGATGAACTTTGACGATCCGCTGTGCCAGATGAACGTGATGGACGCGCTGGAGAAGGACTGTCTGACCATTCTGCGCCAGAAGCAGCTGGCCCACAGCGGCGACACGGTGGACACCCTCAGCTCGGACGCGGGCGATCTGCTGTCCACCACCATCCTGGCCTTCTTCAAGTACATCCCCACCTACTGCTCCGACCCCGTCTACGCGGACGGCTCCCACCGGGAGGCCTCTCTGCGGTACATCTTCAACTGCCGGCTCAACGACCTGCGCCGCGCCCGCAAGCGCCACAGCGACCACTTCGCCTTCTCGCTGGACGACCCCGTGGGGGACGACGGCGCCACCAAGGGCGATTTTGTGGGTGCCGACCCGACCTCCAACCCTGAGGACATCCTCGAGAGCCGCCTCGGCCTGACCGAGGACGACCTGATCTGGAAGGTCCTGTCCGTCTACTGTTCCATCAACACCGACCCCGGCAACCTGATCGGGTACCTGTACAAGACCTTCTGCAGCGGCGACAGCGCCACCGTGGTACGGGAGGATGCCAAGAGCCGCAGCGGCGCGGTGAAAAAGACGGTGGCCGACCTGTCCGGCCGCACCTACCTAGACGCGCTGACCTACACCCACCACATGATCGAGGCCGCACTGCACTGCCGCATCCCCAAGGATTGCTTTGCCCTGCTGTATGGGCGTATGGAGATGCCGGACAAGAATGGCGTACTCTACCGCGACAAGATCTTTGACCTGTCTGTGCGCACCATCACCGAGCGGGGAAGCTGGATCGACAGCAAAGCCGACCCCGCCCTGCAAAGTCTGACCGGCAGAAGCAAGAAAAAGCCCAAGGACGACCCGGATGACCCGGACAAAGCCGACTGACCAGCCGACATTTTGCCCGACGCCCCGAATATGGTGGCAAGAGGGCCGCGGAACAGCAAGACCCGGCCCCACCGCATGGAGGTTACAACTATGAGTGAGCACATTACCTTCTCCGAGATGGAGAGTTTTTTGACCAGTACCGGCATCTCCGGTAAGTTTATAGCTGATTGCGCCCGTATGACCCGTCACATTAAGGATTGCGCCCCCTGTGCGGCGCAGTATCGCGCCATGCTGGACGTGCAGCAGCTGCCCTATGATATTCGTCTGATCCGCCTGCAGAAAATGCGCGAGGAGCAGACTCGGGAGCAGGATCTCACCTGAGCGACCTGTGCCCGCATTATGATGAAATGAGGGATCCCACGTGCAAATCATCACCTTCCGGATCATCTTCTCCGGCACATGGATGGAGGAGGGGCTTGGCCGCAGCGAAGTATTCCAGCGGTGCGAGAACAGCCTCTCGGACGCCCTGCCCGATCTCGCGATCGTGGGCCGCGGCCGCTTCTATATGCTGCTGACCGCCACCGCGGAGGGGGAAGCCCCCGCTCTGCAGGCGCTCCACGCATGGCTGGACAAGCTGTTCCCCGACCGCCCCGCAGACGCCATCGAGCTGATGGTGACCCATGTGGGGCCTGCACCCGAGGCAAGGCCCGCCGCGCCCGCCCCCAAGGCCGCCCCCGCGGCCCCGGCGGCGAAGCCCGCCGCGCCCGCCGCAAAGACCGCCCCCAAGGCGGACAAGGCCGCCGACCTGAAGGACTTTCTGTCCACGGTGGATCGGAGCCTTGTGGGTGCGCAGGAGTTCAAGGATCTGCTGCATGAGGTGAGCCGGATGGCCCCGCAGGTGGTCGCGCACAAGAGTCAGGCGGCCTTCTGCAGCCGCAGCTACCTGTTTGTCTGCAATCAGGGCGATGGTCTGACGACCAGCCTGAAGCTGTTCCGCGACCTGCTGATCAAGTGCGGGCTGGTCACCCAGAACACCCACCTGCCGGCACTGGAGATCGCGCTGGACTACCCTCTGAAGGAAAATCCCGGCTGGATCCGCAACTGCGACACCTCCGAAAGCCCGCTGCTCTGCGTGGACATCAGCCAGTGGACCGGCCATACCAACAGCCCTGAGTTCAAGCAGTGGCTGCTGCGCTTCACCCGCTCCATGGAAAAGCGGGTGGTGGTGTTCCGCATCCCCTATGTGGAGCAGAAGGTGCTGGGTGACATCACCGAGGCGCTGCGGGACGTGCTGTTCCTGCGGCCTGTTGTGTTTGTGCCCCCCAGCATGGAGCAGCTGGTCACCATTTGCAAGAATTTCCTCGGCGACCGGGGTTTTGAGATCGACCCCATCTGCGACACTCTGCTGGAGCAGCGCATCCGCGCCGAGAAGGCGGATGGGCGCTTCTACGGCGTGAACACCCTGAACAAGCTGGTCAACGAGCTGATCTGCCTGAAGCTGTACCACAACTGTCTGAACGGCGAGGACGACTCCCTCATTCAGGCTCATCAGGTGAAGGACTTCATGGCGACGGCCACGGTGGACGACGAGACCTCCGCCGATATGCTGGATCGCCTGTACGGGGTGGAGAGCGTCCGCGCCCAGCTCGAGAGCGTGGTGAATCAGATCGCCTACGCCCGCAGCAACCACGTCACCCCGCCCTGCATCCATATGCGCTTTGTGGGCAACCCCGGCACCGGCAAGACCACCATCGCCCGCATTCTGGGCAAGATGCTCAAGGAGCGCGGCGTGCTGCGCCACGGCGGCTTTGTGGAGGCCCACGGCCGCGATCTGTGCGGCGAGTATGTGGGCCACACCGCCCCCAAGACCCAGAGCATCGTGCGTGACGCGCTTGGCTCGGTGCTGTTCATCGACGAGGCGTACAGCCTGTATCAGGGCGACCCCTCCAGCCGCGACTACGGGCGCGAGGCCATCGACACCCTGATCGCCTGCATGGAGAACTACCGGGACGATCTGGTGGTCATCTTCGCCGGCTACCCCGAGGAGATGGATCGGCTGCTTGAGACCAACAAGGGTCTGCGCGACCGTATGCCCTACACCATCAACTTCCCCAACTACACCCGCGAGCAGCTCTGCCACATTTTCCTGTCGCTGGCCGGCAGCTTCCCCTGCAGCGAGGACTTTGCCCCCGCCGCCGAGGAGTTCTTCGCCGCCCTGCCCGACAGTACCCTGAACGACAAGACCTTCAGCAACGCCCGCTTTGTGCGCAACCTGTACGAGCGCACCTGGGGCAAGGCGCTGGACCGCAGCCGTCTGGCCGGACAGGAGCCTACCCTGACCCCGGAGGATCTGACCAACGCCGGCCGGGAGCTGAGCGTTGCCCCCATCGCCCGCCGCCCGTCGCTGGGCTTCGTGTGGTGAGCCTCCCCAAAAACCACTTCGGCGCCGGCCAAATTGGCCGGCGCCTTTTTTGCCGCTTTGCCTGCAAACCAAACGCAGCCCCCTGCCCGGCATGGGCAGGGGGCTGCGTGCTTGCGATGTTTGACCCGCCGGTCAGGACAGGTACAGATTGACCGTGAACACCCGCTCGTCCACCGAGTAGCTCAGGCCGTTGCAGTTGTGGCCGGCCGTGCTGAGCAGCGGGTAGATGTCGCTGCGGCCCACCAGATCCACCACCTTTTTGTAGGTGGCCTCGTCGGCACAGCTCAGGGTCAGGGTATTGCCGGTCTGGGTGGAGAAGATCCGTGCCAGCTCCTGCTCATCGTAGCTGTACAGCCGCCAGCCGTTCTTCACATGGTAGTTCAGGGTGTTGGCGTTGGTGTAGGGCATGAAGGACGGGTCGTCCGGGGTGTGGCTGCGGCCGATCAGGTCGCTGGTCAGGTTGAACCAGTCATAGTCAAATCCGCCGCCGTCGTGGTCGTCCCAGGTCACATCGGTGTAGTAGGTCTCGCCCTCCAGCGTCACCCTGCTCCATGCGTGGGGGCCGCCCGCGTCGCCGGGCACATAGGTGGACTCAACGCCCGCCATCTCCAGCAGATAATCGTAGGCGCGGGTGTAGCCGGCGCAGACACACTTGCCCTCCACAAGGGCACCGTAGATGTTCTGGTCGGTGCGATCCTCCGAGTAGGTGTATTCAATGTGGTCGCACAGCCAGTCGTGGATGTAAACCGCCTTGCCGTAGTCGTCCAGGTCCTTCGGCATATTGCGCAGAACGCTGTCCGCCATGCTCTCCACCTGATGGCGCATCAGGTCGATGTCGCCGGTGTACTCCCAGGTCAGGTCAAGACGGATGTCCGAGCCGATGGGGGTGTAGCTCCAGGCCGCGCCCAGCCAGAAGTACTGCGGCCGGTCGTACCAGATGGTGTCCATGATCTCCTCATACTCGGGGATGGTGATGTTGGTGAGGGTCACGGTGCTCTGGTAGTTCTCGATGGCCTGACACAGCTTGGTCAGGTTGTCCGACGGGTCGGGCGTGGGGCTGGGGCTGGGCGTGGGGGACGCGGGCGCAAACAGGGGTGCCGGCGTGGGGCTGGGGGTCGGCTCCGGGGTGGGCATGGCCGTGGGCATCGGCACCGTCGACGGGCCGGGCGTGGGGCCGGGCGCGGTGGTGGCCTGCGGCATACTGGTGGGCCAGGGCACCGGGCTGGCAGTGGGGCCCGAGGGCGAGACGGTGGGCGCGGGGCCGCTGCCGCTGTCCGCCGCCACCAGCACCGAAGCGGTGGTAAACGACAGCAGCAGCACGATGCTCAGCACCGTCAGCAGGTAATAGAGCCGATGCCCGCCCGTTCTGCGTCTGTTCCGTCCTCTGCTCATCTCAGTTCACTCCGTCCACGCTCATTTCCATGTCCATAATATACCATTTATCACGGATGTTCTGCAAGTAGCAGGTGACATAACGGGCAAATTCCTCGCCGTTCACGGTCATGGTGCAGTCGGCGGTGACCCGGGCGTACTCGCCCTCGATCTCCACGTCCTCCACATCGTAGGTGATGGAATTCAGCACCTGTTCCATGTCCACATTGCCGGACAGGTCGCAGATGGCGGTGAAGATGCTGCCCATCACCTCGTTCTTGTTCACGCCGCCCAGCGCCGCCCACATCCGCAGAGGGTCGGCCACCTCCGGGTCGATCACGGCCAGCAGGGCGTCGGCGTCCATGTTGTTGCAGGCGTAGGTCATCTCGGTGAGGGTGTCCTCGATCTTGCCCGCCTGATAGACCTTCTTGCCCACACCCACACCAAAGACGATCACCAGAAGCAGCACCACCGCGGCGGCGGCAATGGCCACATACTGCAGCACACCGCTGCTGCGGCGGCGACGGCGGCGGGATGTGGACGTGGTGTTTTTGTTGTAGGTGTTGGTGCCGGTGGAACGGCGCTTCTTTTTCTTGCCAAACAACATCTTACGATTCCTCCTCAAGATACTCGGTGTAAAGCTGCTGTGCCAGCCCGGCGCACTCCTCATTGCGCCCGGCCAGCGTCTCCAGAAACCGTGCCGCGCGGCCCGCATCGCCGCTGCTCACGGTGGTCTGCACCAGTTGTGCAGTGCGCTCGGGGTCAGGCAGGCTGTCCTCGGCGTAGTAGTCGTAGGCGGCGATGGCCCGCACATACTCGCCCTCGGCGAGGCAGCGCGCCACCACCTCGTCCACCAGCGTATCCACGTTCTGCCCCTCTCTGCGGCACTCCGCAAGCTGCTGCAGGGCGGCGGCGTAGCTGCCCCGCTCCAGCTTGCCGCGGAGCTGCCGGTCGCGGCCTCCCGCCATGAACAGCCCGGCGGCCAGCACCAGCGTCATCAGCAGGGCCAAGCCCCCGAACAGCAGCCGGCGATCCTTCGCGTCGGTGCCCGGGTCGGCCGCGGCCCTGCGGCGGCGCTCCTCTTCCCGCTGGGCGCGGCGCAGGTCGGCTTCCTCCCGCTGCAGCCGCTCCTCGGTCTCCTCGGCGCGGTCGGCCTGTTCCTGCTCCTGCTGCCGCTGCAGGGCCTCGCGGGCCGCCTGCTCCGGCTCCAGAATGGCCTGAAAGCCCTCCCGCAGCGTCTCCGGCGTCCGGTCGCTTCCCTCCATGCGGCAGGCTTCGGCGATCAGCGCCATGGTCTGCGCAGAGGCGTTTCGGGCGGCGGGCAGACGCTCGCCGCTCACCCGCCGGGCTTCCGCGTCTGCGGCATAGGCGGCGTCCTCGGCAAAGGGCAGGCTGCCCCGGTTCAGCAGCCAGTAGGCCAGCATACCCACGCCGTACGCCTGCTGCCCGGCCGGCTCGACCTCCTCGCGGGGGGCAAAGCCCTCGGGGCGGACGGCTGCCGCAAGGGGCCACCAGGGCATCAGCACCGGGTGGCCGTCCTGGTCCAGCAGCACCGTGTCCGCACAGGGCGCGCCGTACACAAGGCCGTCCGCCCGCGCCTGCTGCAGCCGGGCACAGACCCCGGCACAGAGCTTCAGCGCCTCGGCCTCGTCGGTCACGCCCGCCGCAAGGGCCTGCCGCAGGGGCTGCGCCGTGTCGGTCAGAATGTACAGCAGCTTCACCGAGGCATTCAGCAGGTAATCCTGCAGCTCGCTGCGCCGGGGCACCAGCATCACGCCGGGCACCGTGGCCGCAAGGCAGGCCGCCTTCTTCATCTGCCGGTCCACCGCCCCCGCGATGTCGCGCCACAGGGCGTCCCGCAGCTCGGGGGTGTCCGGCTCATTTCCGGGCCGGCCCCAGCGGGCGGGATCCCGCTGCCGGTCCGCCTCCACCTCGGCGCGCTCGATCCGGATGCGCCACAAAAGGCCCTCCCGCCCGTCGGCGTTTTTTGCCCGCCAACAGGTGATGGGGCCGCTGTGTACCAGTGCCTCGCCCTGCCCGGCATAGCCGAAGGCCGCAAAGCCGTTGCCGATAAAGCTGTTCATATTCCATCCTCATTTCCATTATAAGGGCAATTCTCTGTAAACGCAAACTCGACCCGCAAGGGCAAAACTCGGCTGATTTTTGCCCCCGCAGACACAAAAAGCGGGCCGCCCCTCCCCCGCGTCTGCGGAGGGCGGACAGCCCGTACTTCTCTATTCCCGAGTCAGCGCACCCGGCTCAGCCGATCGGCGGCCTTGCTGTATTTCTTGGCATAGCGGCGCATCCGGGCGGCCATGGCCAGATCGCCGAAGCCCTGCATGGCCCGCTCCAGCTCGTCTGCCGCGCTGTTGAGCTGTCGGCTGATGTCCCTCAGGTCGCTGATGCAGCCGTTGATGTCCCGCCGCAGTCCCGCGTCCATGGTCGTTCCTCCCCTCGCTTCAGATCTTCGCCAGTGCGCGGCTCAGTCTGCCGCGCAGGTCACGGTAATCCCGGTCGATGCTCTGCAGATCGCTGTGCATCCCGCCGATGCCGTCGTAGAGATCCACAATGATCTCGGCGCTGCACAGGTTGTAGAGGTTGGACAGGGAGGTAAACACCCCCTCCACCGAGGTGGGCACGTCCATGCGGTCCAGCCGCCGCATGATCGAGCGCAGTCGCCCGCCCATGCCGCTGCTGGTCTTGGCGGCACGTCCGGTGAGCCGGATGCTGGAGCCAAGCCCGTCCAGATCGATGCCCAGCGAGGCGGCATAGCCCCGGATGGAGTTGCCCCATTTGCTGAGGCAGCCGGTCAGGCCGTTGACCGCCTGCGCAGTCAGGCTCCTGCACCGCTCCCAGACCCCGGTGCCGAACTCCTTCAGTCCGTCAACGCCCCAGTTCCACACGGCCTTCAGATCCTCGCCCACCGGCTCAAAGACGTTCTCCTTCGTCCAGCTCCAGCCGGCCTTGAAGTCCTCCACCACCGGGTCGATGATCTGCTCCCGCGTCCATTTGGCGGCGCCGCGCACCGCCTGCTCGCCCTCGTCCAGCCAGCGGTCGAGGGTCTCCTGGGCGGTGTCCAGCTTGTCCCCGACCCAGTCCTTCGCGCCCTCGTACAGGGCGGTCAGATCCTTCCATGCCTGGCTGTTGACCACCTTTTCCTTCAGCTCCCGATAGAACTGTGCCACCCGGTCGGTGGCGGTGTTCCAGAGCTTCTTCATGGTGTCGTAGATCTCCTTTGCGCCCGCCACCACCAGCTCGCCCAGCTTCTTCACGCAGTCGGCCAGCAGGCTGACGGTGACAGCAACGGCCGCGCCCGCCACAACGATCGCACCCATCACAAGGGCCGCACCTGTGAGCGCCGCCGCCGAGACCTCGCCCTTCCATCCATTCAGGCCCTTGTCCTGCATCACGCCGTTGATGACCTGATACAGGGTCTTGACGCTGACGATGTCCCCGATCACCTGCAAGAACAGCTCCCGGTCGTCCCCGCTGAGGCTCGTGTAGAACTCGACCAGCGCGGCCGCGCCCGCCTTGGGGCTGAACTCCCCGTTCTCGTCCTGAAAGAGCAGCCCGAGCTGATCCACCCGGACGATGCCGTTGGTGTCGCAGAGCTTTTCCAGCATATCGAAGAAGCGATCCAGCTCCCGGTCGGAGTAGGTGTCGAGGAGATCCTCCATCAGATCCTCCACCTGTACGCTCAGGGCGGTGCGCTCGGCCACCGTGTCCAGCCCGCCGGTCTCGGCGTTCCAGTGCCACGCGGTGTAGTCGTGATCCAAAAAGACGGTGCCGTCGGTGTCCACAAAGATGTAGACGTCGTGGTCGTTCATGAGCTGTCCCACAAGGGAGTTCTCGGGGGTAAGGCAGTACAGCTCCTCCCCCAGCCGCTCCTTCAGGGCGGCGTAGCGTCTCTGGAACTCCTCATCGGCCATCAGGTCATCGCCAAAGCCGGGGCCATCGAAGTTGCGCAGGGCGATGATGCGCTCCTGCGCGGCGGTCATGATGGCGGCGTACAGCGCCAGATTGCCGCCCTTGGAGTAGCCGTTCAGGATGAACTGCGCATGGGGATCCATTCGCATCAGATGCTCCAGATACTCCAGCGCGGCGCGCTGGGCGTCGGTGCCCTCGTCGGTGGTGGCAAAGCGCCCGTCCTCCACCCAGGAGGCCACCTCGCTGCCGGTGCCCGCGTAGCTGACCACCAGCGTGCCGTCCGGCAGGCGGAAGGTCGCCGCCTTAAAGTGGGACTTGTACGCCTCGCCGGTGGTCTCGGACACATCGGTGGAGGCGTAGTTGACCGGGTTCAGCACCGTCAGGTCGGCGTAGCGGGGGTTGTTCAGCAGGTCGGTGTAAAACTCGTAGGTATAGCGTGCCTGCGCATTGTCCGGGTCCTTCGTCAACTGCTGGCGAAGCTGATTCAGCCGCTGCACCAGCGCGTCCCGCAGCACCATGCTGCTGTCACCGTGTACGTCGTCGGTGTAGCCCTGCTTGGAGATGATCTTGGTCAGCTTCTGGTCACCCGCGAGCTGATCCATGATCATCTCGTCCAGCGGGGTGATGTTCTCCCGGTCGAGCGGCTCCCGGGAGGCATTCTGCACAGCGGTGCTGAAGCTGGTGTCCTGATACGCGGTGCTCACCCGGAGCTCGCCTCCTTCCAGTTGGCTTCGATCTGCGCCAGCCGCTCGGCCTCGCTCATCCCCGCGGCGGGATCCACCGTCCACACCATGCGGGCGGCGAAGGCATCGTACAGCTCCTTCTCGGCAGGCTCCGCGGCGCGCAGGGTCTCCAGCGTCCCGGCGGGCATCGTCCCGGCGGTGACGGTGGCGTACCAGCCGCCCTGCTCCAGCGCCCGTGCCAGCGCCGTCAGCGCGGCGGGCAGGTCGGCCGCCGCGTCCTCAGGCAGAGCCAGATACAGGTCGGCGTAGAGGGTGTCCCCCTGCTGCACGGTGGCCAGCGCCTCGCCGGCGTACCACTGGCGTGCGGGCACCCCGGCGCTGAATTCCAGATACGCCCCGCACAGAGCCTCGCCGGGCACCGCGTCGGTCATCAGGGCCTCCATCTGCCGTTCAAGACCGGGCAGCACCCGGTCGTCCCGCACCTCAGGCCCATGCTTGCCCGTGTGCACATACACCCGGAAGCTGCCCCAGCTCTCGCTCTCGGCGGGCACCTCATACCAGCCCTCCTCGCCGCGCACCGCCGTGCCCAGCTCAAAAGGCTCCTCCAGCAGCCGCTGCAGGTAGTCCCGGGCGTGGCCCTCCATCTCGCTGCGGTAGCTCACGGCGGCGGTGGCCGCGGGGCTGCTCGTGTTCTGTGCCATGGTGCATCCTCCCATCAGTAGTGCCAATGCGGCCGCCGCAAGGGCAGCCGCCGCTGCGCAGCGCCCGCGCATGGGGCTTAATAGTCGCTGCTGGGCAGGCCCTGCGCCATGCCCTTCAGCTGGCTCTGCATATCGTCCAGACCCACGCCGTAGCTGTGGATGTAGTCGCCGAAGGCCTTCACGTCCGCCTGGAACTTCTGGAAGGTCTTGTTCAGGGTGGCGAACTGCTGGCGCATCTGGCGGCCCTCGGGGGTGTTGAAGTCATGCTCGGTGTCGTTGACCACCGCGGCGGCCTGCCGCAGAATGGCCAGCATATCCTCGCTCTTTTTCACCAGCTTGGTGCCGGCGGTCTTGATTTGTTTGGTATCCCAATTACCCTGAGGCATATTGTTTCCTCCTTATACTCCCTGTTGTGTGACGTATCCGGTCGATCAGCCGATCTTGCCGGCGGCGCGGCTCATGAAATCGGCGTAGGCGTCGGCGCTGCCGTTCATGAACTTGATGTAGGCGTCCAGCGCCTCCTGCAGGCTGGTCATGGTGGGCTGGTAGCTCTTGAACTTGGCCGCGAACTTGTCGTACACGGGGTCGTCGAAGTGCTGGTTCAGATCCACCACCAGCTTGGAGGCGGTGCTGCAGTCCTCGGTGAAGCGCTGGAGCTGCTGGTTCAGCTTGGTGGCCTGGCTGCGAACTTCTTCCACGTTGAAGCGATCCATTGGGTACTTCCTTTCCGGTTTTGGGCGGCAGAGCGCCGCCGGGTTTCTTTCGGTACAACCTCAATCGCCCGCAGCCGGGCAAATGTCGGCTGCGGGCGATGATTTTTTATGAAGCCTTGCTCACATCAGGATGAGCCGTGCGCCGCTGCGGATGTCGGTGCGCTCCACAAGGGCATCGGCCGGATAGGCGGCGCCGTCCCCGGCGCGGCAGAGCAGGGCGTCCGCCCCCACCGGGGGCAGACCCAGCTTGACCGCCATGGCACCCGCCAGCGCCACGGCCTGTCCCACCGTCAGGGCGGCGGGCAGCCACGCGTCAAAAGCGGTGTCGGCGGCGGGGATGCGGATCTCCACAAGATATTTCTCCATGGTGTGTCCTCCTTTTAAGCCTCGGCAAAGCCGCAGGGGATGAGCTTGCCCTCCCGCACAAGGCCCGCAAAGGGGCTGGTGCGGCTCAGCTCGGCGCAGCGCAGCAGGTTCTGGCTGTGGGTGTCGGGCTTTTGCAGGGCAAGGCCGCTTTGGGCGGGCAGGCGGGCGGCGACCGCCGCAAAGTCGCTGTAGCTGCCGTCCTCAAAGCGGCTGCACAGCACGGTGAACAGGGCCAGATTGGGGCCGAGGCGGGCCAGCACCGCGTCCAGCGCGGCCACATGGTCGCGGCTCAGCCGGTCGGCCAGCTCGCTGCCGCCGTACAGCACCAGACCCAGCGGGGGCAAGGCCAGCTTTTCCCCGGTGGCGTCAAAATGGGCGCGGTGATCGGTGATTCGCTTGCCGATGCGCGCCAGCAGAGCCTCCACCTCGCCGGGCAGGTCGTCCCCGCTCACCACGCGGCAGCCCTCCAGCTCGCCGAAATCGCCGATGCCGTCCAGCACCAGCACCTCCTCACAGCAGGCGCGGCGCAGCAGCGCGGCCATGCCCCGGCAGTGGGCGGCGCCGTCCGCAAAGCCGCAGGGCAGCAGGGCGGTGTCCTTTTGGGTGAAATCCCAGTACACCGGCTCGCCCTCGCGGGTCAGCGCCACGGGCACCTTGTCCCGCTCGCAGGGGAACTGCTCAAAATAGGCCGCGTCCAGATGCCCGGGCATCCGGAACACCCGTTTGCCGCCGCCCCAGCGGTCGGTCTGCGCCCGCACAAGAGCGCACAGCGCCTCGTAGGGGTTCGGCTCGGCGGCGAAGGGCATCTCCACCTGGAACTCGTAGATGGCGTAGCCGTTCTCGCTGTCCGGCTCGTCCACCCGGATCAGGCCGCGGCCCTTGCCCTCGCTGGGGGTCATGCCGCGGGTGCGGCCCAGCAGGTCGGCGTAGTCCTCGTCGCTGTTTTGACGCAGCACGAACACCTGCGGCAGCAGAGATTTCAGAGAATAGTGCAGGCTGCGGCTGTCCACTGCGGTGAGCAGCAGCAGGATGCCGTACTTTTTGCCGTTGCGGCCCAGATCCCGCAGGGCCTCCACCAGACGGTCGCCGTTGTCGCCGCCGAGGAAGCTGCCCGCATCGTGGATGACGCACAGGGCAAGGGGCATTTTGCCGCCGGCGGCCAGATAGCGCTCCCGGTCGCCGCCGTAGGGCTGCAGGGTCTGGCGGCGGCGCTCCAGCTCATCGGTCAGACGGGTGAGCATCTCACCGAAGCGGTCGTACTCGCCGGGCAGGGCCAGCCATGCGGTGTGGCTGCTGCCCTCGTAGGCCTGCAGGATGCCCGCCTCGGCGTCCGCCAGCCAGAACTGGACCTCCTCGGGGCTGTGGCGCTCCATGCAGCGGGTCAGCACCCGGTTGACGAAGTCCAGCTTGCCCGCGCCGCTGGCGCCGTACACCACGGCGCTGCCCTTTGCGGTGAAGGGCACGGTGAGGGGCTTGTGGCAGCGGGCGCGCAGGTCGTCGTACAGACCCACCTGCGGCTCCAGCTCGTGCCCCTCGTCCCGGCCTGCCCGCACCTGCACCGCCCTGCGGACGGTGGGGATGGGCGCGGCCCACACCGGCTTCTGGGTGAGGCCCTCGGCCTTCGCCGCCTCGGCGATGGCCGCCAGCACCGCGTTCACCTCCCGGTAGTCCGGGTCGGCTCCGCGCACGGCGGGGGCGGCAGCCGCCACCGGCACGCCCTGCCCGTTCAGCAGGCGCAGGGTCAGGTCACGCGGCTCCTCGTACTGCTCCTTGGCCAGATAGGGCAGGCCGGAGTAGCCGGACTGACCCTGTTCAAAGATCTCGTTGCAGCCCACCTGCAGGTAGAAACGGCCCGCAGTGGTAATGGCGGCCGCCTCGGGGCTGCCCAGCATACTCTGGCTGTCGGCGCGGTCCTGCACCTTCAGGCAGACCTTGAAGCGGATGTTGCTGCGGATCTGCTCGTCCACCACGCCGTCGGGCTTCTGGGTGGCAAGGGTCAGATGCACGCCCAGACTGCGGCCGATGCGGGCGATGCGGATGAGCTGGCTCATAAAGCCGCCCTGCTGGTTTTTCAGCTCGGCGAACTCGTCGGACACGATGATCAGATGGGGCAGCGGCTCGCTGACCCGCCCCTGACGGTACAGGCTCTGGTAGTCGTAGATGTCCATGGAGGACAGCCCCAGCGCCTGCTTGGCCTGCTGGAACACCTCCTGACGGTGCTTCAGCTCGCTCTCGATGGCCAGGAAGCTGCGGCGCAGCTCGTTGCCGTCCAGATTGGTGATGGCACCCGCAAGATGGGGCAGATCGCGGAACACATCCGCCATGCCGCCGCCCTTGAAGTCGATGAGGATGAAGGCCACCTCGGTGGGGCGATAGCTGGCGGCCATGCTCAGGATGTAGGAGATGAGCCACTCGGACTTGCCGCTGCCGGTCATGCCCGCCACCAGACCGTGGGGGCCGTGTGCCTTTTCGTGTACGTCCAGCTCCACCGGGAAGCCGTCCCGATCCACGCCCACCACCGCGCTCAGGCTGCGGACGGGGTCGCTGCCGCGCCAGCGGCGCAGCACACTGAGCTGGTCGGCGCTGCCGGCGCGGTGCATCTCCAAAAAGCTCAGCTTCTCGGGCAGCTCACTGCCGGCGGCTGCGTCGGTGAGGCGGATGTGCGCCATGTTGGCGAACAGCGCCTCGGGGTCACCCTCAAACCGCAGCAGGCGGCTCAGCCCCTGTACCTGCGCGG
Organism: Oscillospiraceae bacterium; assembly: GCA_045118955.1. Lineage (GTDB taxonomy): Bacteria > Bacillota > Clostridia > Oscillospirales > Ruminococcaceae > SFJ001. The sequence goes on from JBGVKB010000097.1 coordinate 14,278, forward strand.
TGCCGCCCTGCAGCAGACTCAGGGTCTGCTGGTCGGTGTCCAGAATGGCGGTGCAGTTTTTGGGGAGCTGGCGGGCGTTCTCACACAACTCAATGACGCACATCCCCGCGTCATAGCGATCCTTGTACAGCTCGCGCAGCGCCTCGGCACGGTGGCCCAGGCTCTGGTCGGCGTTCACGATCACATAGAAGGGGGTGTGGGGCTTTTTGTCGCCCGTCTGCTTCTCGCGGCCGCGCATCTGCTCCAGCAGGTGCTGGGACAGAGCCTTGATCTCGGCCGGGTCGCCCGCCAGATAGCGGCGGGTGCGGTCCTCGTTCCACAGGTGGGGCATCCACTTGGCAAAGCGCCAGAAGTCCCGCTCACCCTCGCCGTGGATGAGCACCACCTTCACGTCGTCGTAGGCGTGCAGGGCGGTCAGCTCCACCAACAGACCCAGCGCCTCGGCCAGCACCGCGCTGCGGCGGCGGCCCACGATGCCCACCAGCCGGTGGGTGCGCAGGTCAAGGGTCACGGGGGCGTCGGTCAGGCGGGGGGCGCTTTGCAGAGTTTCTTCCATCTCCCGGTACAGGGCGGGCAGCTCGCCCACCTCGGGGCGGTCGGGCTTCAGAACGGCACAGGAGGGCGCTCGGGTGCCCTCGCCCACCATCAAATGCAGGAAATCACGATCCTGCACCTTGCGCTCCCACAGCCCCTTCCAGCCGTTCATGCTGCTGCGTGCGGCACAGCTCGGCACGTTGCGGCTCTGCTCGGGGGCGTCCGGCAGGGTCAGGTGCAGGGCATCCCCCTCCAGCGGAGGGTTGCGCAATTGCAGGTTGAACTTCTCCACCGCGCACTCCCGGCGGATGCGCTCGGTGAGTGCGGTCAGGTAATCCCGGTAGTCCCGGTTCTGGCGGGCGACCTTGGCGGCGCGGCGGCGGCGGGCGGCGCGGGCGTTGAACACCGGCAGCACGCAGGCCAGCAGCATACAGGCCACCATGATCAGGCTGGACACCGCCGAGCCGATGGAGGTGCTGCCGTCCCCCAGGCCGCTCAGGCCAACCATGCAGGTGACCAGCATGGCCAGCGCCATCATGCCGCTGGGCAGAACGGACATCAGGGTGGAGGGGCCGCCCTCCTCGGGCAGCTCCTGCGGGGGCGCGGCCACCTGGATCTCCTCCTGCTGGGGCAGCAGGGCGGCGGCCGGGGCCACCGAGAACTCCACATCCCCCACCGGCTGGGCGGGCAGAGCGGCGGTCATGGGGGCGGCAACGGGACGCAGACTGCAGGACAGCCCGCCGTCCGGGTCGTTCACCGCCACGAAGCCCGCGCCCAGCATCAGCCGCAGACCGCGGCAGTACAGGGTGCTGCCCGGGCGCAGCGGGACGGCGGTGACGCAGCGGCGATCCACGTACAGGTTCCACAGGATGTCGTGGGTGGCCCGCACCGAGCAGCCCTCGGGGCCGCACTTCAGCTCCAGCACCCGCACGCCGGGGCCGAAGCCGGGCCAGCGGATCTGACACTCAGGGCTGCTGCCCACCCACACGCTGCCGCTGTCGGGCAGGGCATATCGGGTGAAGCGGTCGCGGCCGAGGGTCTCCGGCTCGGCCAGCAGGCGCACCAGCTCCCAGCCGCCCGGCCGCCGCACCCGCAGCAGCCAGTCCTCGCCGGGGGTTACGGGCAGGCTTCGCTCGGCGCAGATTTCGGGCACCCCGCCCGCGCCGATGCGCACAAAGTCCGCTTCCTCCGGCGGCTCCAGCACCCAGCCGCCCGCCCTGGCCCGCAGCACAGCGGCACGGTACTCCCCCGCTTCGGTGGGCACCGACACCGGCACCTGCCCCGCCGGGTCGGCGGGCAGGGTCAGGGTGCGGAGTTCCCGGTCGTTCATCACGGTGATCTTCATGGTATGTACACGCTCCTTTGTTCGGCGCTGTTCTTCGTACGGGAGTATTCGCGCCCGGGCGGTCAAATATCGGCTCGGGCAGCAAAAAAGGCTGCACGGCCTTTTGAGCCGTGCAGCCTTGCTGCGTGGGAAAGGATCACAGGGGCGGGTTGTTGCCGTAGGGGGTGCTGCTGGGGCTGACCGAGCTGCCGTTGTGGAAGCGATACCGCTTCTCGTACAGCCGCAGGCCGTCGCCGTACTCGTCGTGGGAGCGCAGGCGGCTGACCTCGTAGCGCTTGGCGCGCTCGGTGCGGCCGGTGCACAGCAGGTACTGGATCTCGCTCCATACGGCCATGCCCTCGATGACATGGAGGCTCATCTGGCCGTACTTCTTGTCGATCTCCTCCCGATCCCAGTGCTCGTACTGCCAGATGTGGGTCAGCTCGTGCACAATGGTGGACTCCAGTGCCTCGCGGGGGGCACCGTTCTCCAGATACAGGTCGTAGCGGCGGCCGTCGCGCCAGTTGCGGGCGAAGCCCAGCACACGCGGGTCGAAGCCCTTGGTGGCCTTGAAGTCCTCGCCGAATTCCTTGGCGATCTTCTTGGCGCTGACCACCCGCACGTTGATGGGGGTGCGGATCTGGATGCCGAACACCCGCTCCATCTGCTCCAGCGTGTCGTGGAACAGGACCCGGGCGTCCTTCACCTTGCGCACGGCGGTGGCGCTGCACTCGGGGCAGCGCTCGCGGCCGTCCTTCAGGGCGTCGAACTTGCCGTCGGTCATGGGGGCGCCGCAGAAGTCGCAGATGTGGGTGCCGCCCTCCAGATGGCGCAGGTACTCCTCCATCTCCGGGTCGCCCTTGCGGGTGCGCTGCAGAGCGCTCTCGTCAAAGCGGCAGCCGGTGAGGTACTCCAGCGTGCCGGCCAGATCCAGCCAGTCCGCGTCCTTATCGCCGCCGTAGGTCAGGTACTCGTGGATGGGGTCGCGGGCCTTCAGGCCGCTCACCAGCTCCTCGTCGTCGCCGGTCACGTCCTGACCGGGCACCGCCGCGCCCTGAACGATGGGTGCGGCCATCTCGGCGTGCAGGGTGGTGTGCTCGGCGCGGTTCTCCTCCGCCTCGGCCCCGGGAGCCGCGGCGGTGCTGGAGTTCTCACCGTTCCCGCCGTTCTCGCCGTTCTCGCCCTCGTTCCCGCCGCCGGCGGGGGGCACAAAGGTCTTGTCCTCGTTCTCCCAGCGCACGCGGCCGGGATCCAGATACCAATCCAGATAATCGGTGATGATCTCGAGGATGCGCTGCAGGCTGCGCTCGGCGCTCACCGCCAAGCCCAGATCCATGAAGCAGTCCTCGATCAGATACAGGGCAGGCTCCTCCTCATCGCAGGACAACTGGGGCACAACGGCCCTCTGCAGGTCGTCCGCGGGGGCGGCGGCGTTGGTGGCCGCCACAAGGAAGCCCTCCTCGTTGGGGTACAGGGTCACAAACAGCTCGTTCAGCAGAGCGCACAGGGTGAACAGCACCTTGTCCGGCGCGTCCGGGAAGCGGATGCGGATCATCTGCTTGTGGGTGTGGCGGCGAGGCTCCACCTGATTGGCAAGATCCACCTTGCGGGCACAGGTCAGCTCGTTGCGGGCGTCCGCCACCAGATAGCCCTCGGTGAACACCTGAATGTCGGCGGTCACGGGGGTCACCTGCAGGCCGCGCAGGTCGCGGGTGGGGCCTACCTCGGCGATGCCGTTGATGCTGTAGGTGCGAAGCTGACGGTAGCACTGGCGGCCGGTGAGGTGATCCGCTGCGCGGCGCACCACGATGCCGCCGTCCCGGGGGATGGACTGCACCTGATAGTACTTGCCGTCGTAGCAGAAGAACTGCCCGGGCAGCAGGGTCTGGCAGACCTGACCCATCATGCGGGCGCCCATGTAGTAGCGGTCCTCCTGCTCATTTTCCACCACGAAGCAGGCGGGGCTGAGCACCGCCGCGTACAGGCGGTAGAAGTCCTTGCTGCTGACCGCGTAGAACTTGCGGCTGATGGTGCCGGAGCCTACAGGGTCGGGAATATCCCGGTAGACCACCTGCACCACGCCGGCGGGCAGGCCGGTGTGGGTGGTGATCAGCTCACACAGGGTCTCGTACACGCCGCCGTCCCGGCAGCCGTGGAGGGTCAGCTCCCGATGGAGGGTGGTCTCCTCCTGCGGGGTGACTGCCATCAGCATCAGCATACGCAGCACCAGATTGCGCTGGGTGCGGGCAAAGTCCGGGCACAGGGTGGGGATGGCCTTGGGGTCGTTCTCCATCAGGTCGGCGTTGCGGCGCATATAGTCGCGCAGCAGGTAGTTCTCGCTGAGCACGTTCACGAAGCCGCTGCGCTGCAGCCGCGGGGTGAAGGCGCGCGCCATCTCGAACATATTGCAGAACTCGTCCTCCACCAGAATGAAGGCGTCTTCATGGCGGTCGGCCTGCCACAGGCCGTCCACAAAGTGGAAGCGCTCGTCCAGCGCGCTCTGCTCGGCGGGGATGCCCACATAGCCGCACAGGGTGCGGTAGTACTGGCCCACCGCCCAGCGCAGGTCGCCCAGCGGCATCTTGCTGCCGCTGTACCAGAACACCTTTTTCACATGGTGCTTCATGGCGAAGGCGGACAGCTCGCTGCCGAAGCCCAGATAATGGCTCATCTTGGGCAGGATGCGGGGGGCAACGCCGGGGCCTTCCGCCGCCCAGAACATCTGGTAATGGGTGGCGCGGGGCACGGGGGACGCGGTGACCTGCAGGATGCTCTGGCGCAGGGTGTGGCTCAGGGCGTCCACCAGACCGTCGCAGTTGCGGTCGCAGGCACAGTAGGTGATCTGTTTGTCGGGGGCCTCACACTGCTGGCAGATGCTGCGCAGGCCGATCTGTCCGGTGCCCAGCAGGTTGGAAGGCTCGAGGATCAGCACAAAGTCCGCCTCGGCAAAGAACTCCCGGTAGGCCTGCTGCAGCTTGAGGTTGTACAGGTCGTTGAAGCTCAGGATGCCGATGTCCGGCAGACGCTCGTAGCGGGGGGACACCTCGCCCTTCAGGAACTCCACCTTCCACAGATGCTCCAGATTGGTGGTCTGCAGCACGCCCTCCTCCAGCCACGCCTTCACGTCGTCGTCGTTGGCGCGCCGGCCGCTCACCACCAGAATGCGCCGGTGGTTCAGCAGGCGGTGCAGCATGGGCAGCATCAGATAGGGGGTCAGATCCCGGTAGAAGGGGTTGCACATCAGCACGCTCTGGCCGCGCAGCAGCTTCTGGCTGGCCTTGGCGTAGTCCATCTCCACCGCTTCGCCGCTGCCCTCCAGATGGCGGTAGTAGGCGCCGGTGATCCGCTCAAGGTTGTCGTCGCTGGTGTTCTGATCCTCCAGCCACTGGTCCTTGTTCTCGCTGCGGGGCACGCCCTTGTGGTCGTCGCCGTACAGCAGGTGGTCGCCGAAGGTCTCCTCCAGACCGGTGCGGATCAGCGCGAAGTCCGGGCGCTCCTCGGCGTGGTCGCCGGCGTCCGGGTCATCGGCCTCCCGGCGGGTGGGGGCGTCCATGAAGAACAGCACCTCGCCCATCAGGATCAGGCCGAACACCGGGTACAGGGGGTACTGGTACAGCCGGCTGCCGGAGTCCCGCAGACAGAGGAACATATCCATGCCGGCCAGCGCCAGAAACGCGTAGTAGAACACGTGCAGGATGCGCCGAAGCTGCTGGCAGCCCTCCTGCAGGTAGGGGTGGCGGTCGCCCGGCTCCTGCTCGTAGAAGTTCAGGATCAGCCAGGCATATAGGTCGGGGAACATCTTGTAGGCGCGGCTGAGGGGCTTGAGCAGGAGCTTTTTCACCAGGCAGAAGCCCAGCAGCAGCATGGTGTTGACCAGAAGCTGCACGCCCAGACCCAGATTGAGCTGACTGAGGATGCTGCTGAGGAAGCTGCCGATGATGGGCACCCGGCTCAGGGTGCGGGTCAGCCAGTCGAAGAAGGACAGGATGGTGTTTGCCAGCTCGTCCAGACGGAACATACACACCAGACCATACACCGCCGCCAGCGGGATGGTCAGGTACTGCCACGCGCGGCGGGTGCGGGGCAGGTTGATGCCGCGCAGCCAGCTGCACAGACCGAAGAAGGGCAGCATACACAGCAGCGCCCTCAGAAGGAACATGAGATCATTCATTCAAACAGTTCCTCCCTTCGGATGTCGAACCCGCTGACGAACGGGTAGGGCACGCGCAGACGCTGCCCCTGCGAGTCCACCACCTCGGCGGCGGCGCGGCCGGCCTGCAGGTCGTAGGCCTCGTTCTCCTCGGGGCCGATCTCGCTGTTGAAGTACTCGATGCGGCCCGGCTCCTCGTCCGGCAGCACGTCAAGCTGGAAGTGCTCCAGCCAGCCCGCTACCAGACGGCAGTTGTGCTCCAGCGCCATGTGGTGCTGCTCAAGCTGGGTGGAATCCTCCTTGAGCTGGATCTGCCGGGTGCGCAGGGTGTCCAGAATGCTGCGCCCGCGCATATAGGTACACACGCGGCTCAGATAATCGCTGAAGAAGGCGCCGGCCTCCTCCACGCGGGTCAGGATGCCGTTCATCACGCCGTTGTAGTCCCGCACCTTGTTCACAAGGCCCCAGCGGTACCACAGCAGCGCCAGCATCCCCGCGCTGGCCAGAATGCCCAGACGGGTAAAGCAGGCCAGCAGCACGGTTTTGAAGTTCTCCCACTGGCCGGCGCTGCGCACCAGCTCGGGCAAAAAGCCCAGCACATACACCGCCATGGCGAACAGCCCGGCCTTCACGGCCATGTCGCGGGTCATACGGCGGCCGATGTTGGTGCGGGTAGCCCGGTCGGCACGGCTCTTTTCACGGTACATCCCCCGCACCGAGAAGGCGCTGAAGGTGTCCATGTTGAACAGCTCGATCTCCTCATCGCTGAGCAGCATATCCAACTCGTCGAGCTGGTACTCGTCCAGAGAGCGAACCGAATCCGGCTCCAGCCTGGAGTTTTTGCGGGCGAAGCTGCAGGCCAGATCCAGCCCGCGGCGGGGGGCCATCAGGATGCGGGCCAGCGCCTTGCGGCTGACCTCCATCTGCGCCTTCCACCAGGGCAGCTCCGGCTGCGGGCAGTCCTGGGCAAGGCCCACGCCCTCGTCGTTTGCGTACAGACCGTCGGTCTCGTCGGTCTTGAAGTCCACCGTCACGGCAAGACGGTAGTCGGGCAGCTCCTCGGTCTGGCGCTGGACCTCCAGCGTGGCGCGCAGGGCGCCGGCACGGCGATCCACATCCCGCTTGATGCGGGCCAGACGGTTGTGGTAGCTGCTGAGAAGCTCCTGAAGCTGCAGGTCGTTCACCGCGCCCTCCAGCCGGTAGAGCCGCTCGGGGGCCAGACGGCCGCCGTCAAAATCGTTCAGCGCAAGGGTCAGCACCATCATCCAGTAGGCAAACTCGTCCTCATGGCAGTGGGCCTGATCCATCTCGGCGCAGTCCATGGTCAAAAAGCGGGTCTTGAGCGGGTAGCGGTTGCGCTCCACGAAGCGGGAGGAATCGTACTCGGTTTTGGCCAGCCGCTCCCGGTCGGTCATCTGCCGCTTTGCCTGCGGAGGCAGGCGGCGGCGCGCTGCGAACATCCAGAGCTGGTCGGGCTTTTCGGCGCGGAACCGATATTTTTCCTCCAGCTTCATCCATGCTTCCTTCTCGGCCGCAAGCTGATCGGCGTTGGTGAGCACCGTGTCCCGGTACTCACTGCCGTCCTCCTGCACCATCTGATCGCTGAACTCGTAGATGGGGGTGGGCACGCCGCCCAGCATCTGCGCCAGCCGGATCACCGAGATCTCGCTCTCGGTGACCGGCGGCCGGACACGGTTGTTGCAGCAGAAGTCGAAGGGATTGTTGTCGTTCACAGGCAGGCGCTCGGGGGCCTGCCCCACGGTGGCGCCGTTCACAGAGAGGATGGGCATGGGCAGAGCCACCAGCGCACGCCAGTGCTTTTTGCCGCGCACAAGGCCAAGCAGCTCCGGCAGGGCGGTCTTGAAGTCGGTGCCCTGCTGGTTCCAGTGGCAGAATGCGACCTGCCCGGCCTCTTCGTAGGGCTGGAACAGCATATGGTATTCCTGAAGGAACTGCGCGGCCTCATCGCCCGCGATCACCACAGTAAACAATCCTCTGCCACCTCCTTTCGGTCATTGTAGGTCAGCATATCACACAGCGAAGGGGTTCTTGTCCTGCTTGGCGCGGATCTGCTTGATGGTCTCGTCCACCTGCTCACGCACAGCGGCCAGCTCGGGGCTTTCGATCTGATACACGTCGCGGAAGCGGCGGCTCAGGGAGCTGATGACCATGTTGACGGTGTCGTCCAGAATGCGGTTCTTGGGCACGTCGGGGTTGCTGCACTCGGCCATCATGTTGGCCACGAACTGCTTGGCCTGGTCCACCAGCACCAGCTCGTAGGCGCGGTTCAGGGCGGCGGCATCCACAAAGCGGGAGATGTAGTACTCCACCAGCTCCAGAATGGCGTCGCGCAGCAGGTTCATGTTCTCCACCTGGTAGTCGTCCACGGGGGTGCTGAACTTGACCCAGTACAGCAGGTCGAAGACGGAGGCATCGGTCTCGGAGTCGAACTCGTCCACACGGAAGCGGCCCTTCTGCTCGGGCAGCTCATGGCCGAACACGTCCGCACCGCTGAACCACTTCAGACGGCGCACCAGCATGGTCTCCTCGAAGCGCTTGCGGTCGCGCAGCTCGATGGCGATCTGGTTCTCCAGCGACTGGAGCACCGCATCCACCTGAGGCGGGTTGACGCTCAGAGCGTCCACCAGCTCGCTGAGCTTGTCGCAGGGGTTGGTCTTGGCGGCATCACCCAGCTCGCTGGGCACCACAAAGTCGCGGTTGTCGTTGCTCTCGGGCACGTACAGCTTGTCACCCAGCTTGTACTGGATGGTACCGCTCAGCAGGCCCCAGACCATGGCGCGGTACACCCGCTTGACCTCCTCGTTGTGGACCTCGTCGGACAGGTCGGGCATATACATGGCCAGATGCCAGTTGCGGTCCAGATGGGGGGTGATGTCCAGGTTCTTGCTCAGCACGGGGCCGAGCTTGCACACGCGGTTCTTGTAGGCGGAGAAGTAGATGCCTGCGCGGCGCTCCAGAGTGCGGGCCTTCAGCGCGGGGCTGAACTGCTGCAGATCCACCGCCTTGATGCCGTAGATGGCGTGGTAGAAGATGATCTCGTAGTCGGAGATGTCGGCGTCCACATCGCCGCCCTCGGGGCTGAGGGTGGGCACGATGAAGTCGGGGAACTTATCACGCACGCCCTTGCTGTAGCAGCAGGCCTTGATGGGATGGCGCTGCTCGCCCATGGGCTTCTCGATGAACGGCTCGGCCAGCGCGGCGGTGGCAGCAAGCTTGTCGCGGCAGTAGCTGAGCTGATCGGCGCGGCTCAGATCGTCCTGCTGCTCCACGGCGCTGTCGGCCTTCTCGGTGAGGGCCTTGGCCTTCGCCTTCTTGGCGGCGTGCTTGTAGCGTGCCTCGGCCATCAGGGCATCGACCACGTTCATGTTGATCTTCGCGCCGTACTTGCGCTCCACCTGCTTGGTCCAGAACTCCATGATGGTGGTGTCGTACATATCGGCGAAGTCCTTGGAGGTGGGGGCGTCCAGACCGATGCTGAACTTCTTGATGGCGGCGAAGATGGTGGCGCTGACCTCGCTGACGCTCTCATCGGCGTAGAAGGGCATCTCCTTCATCAGGCCGTCCAGACACTCGTCGTCGGCGCAGACGTGGTAGGTGGCGTGGCCCTCGCCGTTGCGGTAACGGGCGTACAGCTCCACGCGCTCGCGCTCGGTCTTCTCCAGACTGGTGGTCAGGCTGGTGTTGAACAGATCCAGACCGTCCAGCATGGCCTTGACGCTCTCCTGCACGGCCTTCAGGAAGCCCAGCTTCACCTCGGCGTCGAACAGGGTCTTGATGTTGGCCACATGGTTGTTCAGGGCCTCGGCCAGATCGTCACGCTGGTTCTTGTCCAGCTTCTCACCCAGCAGGATGACCTTCTTGGTCATGTTGTACTGGCTGATGTTCTCCTTGGTGGTGGTGTCGGGATCGTCGATGGCACTGGCCAGCGCCTCCATGCCCTCGCGGGCCTCGTCCACCGCCTGCTGCTGGGTGGAAACGCGCACCGCCAGAGTGCGGTCCAGACCGTACAGGAAGTAGCGCACCGCGCAGATGTGCATGAACTCGTTGTTGGCGTTGTGCAGATGGTACTCCAGATTGATGGGGTCGCTGGTGCGGGTCAGGTCACCCTCGGCGCGCAGCACGTTGTTGGTGAAGCTGCTGATGGCGCCGGCGGCCGCCACGCGGGCGGTCTCCTCCAGCTCGCGGACGGTCTTGTAGGCCTGCAGAGCGGCGCCAGTGGCCTCCTCCACATCGCCCTCGCCCTCCAGCGTCTCGATGTCGCGGGTGGCCTTGACGGTGCCGCTGTCCAGCGCCTCCTGCTTGCCCAGAACGCGGGTGATCTCCCCGTCCAGAGCCTCAATGTACTTCTCCCAGCGGCCCACATAGTCCTGGCCGCCCTCCATGGCCAGCATGGTGGACTGGCGATAGATCATCTTCAGGAAGGAATCCTTGCCGCCCTCGACCTGCTCCATGTAGTAGTCGGGCAGGGTCTGCACCACGATGCTGGGATCCAGACGGCGCTTCTCCTCCTGACGGCGGCGGTAGTCGCGGTAGCTCTTGTCCAGACGCTGCCACTCGCCGCCCATGGTCTGCAGCGCCCAGCTCACGGCGGCGTAGCGGGCGATGTCGTTGCGGGGATAGGTCATGCTGCTGCTGCCCGCGCCGCAGAAGCGGTTGTGGCCGCTGCCCGCGCACAGGGTCAGAATGGTGTTGTCCTCGCTGGAGTTGGAGCGGCCGCTCAGAGCGCTGACCGACTGAGCGTAGACGATGTTGGCCGCCTGCTCCATGTAGGCGGAGAAGCTGCTCAGATCCTGGTCGGAGGTGTTCTGCGCGCCGAACAGGAAGCAGAAGTTGAAGGGCGAGGTCTGGTAGTCCACATACTCGCCGGTGCTGGTGTCGGGCATCTTCAGGGTCATGCGGCGGAAGCGGTCACTGCCCTCGCCCACGCTGTCGCCGCGGCGCATGAAGGCGTCCAGCTCGCGCAGGGCGGCGTAGCCGTTGGCGCCCAGATTGTTGATCTCCTCGGGGCTTTTGCCGTCGAAGAAGATGTCAGGCAGCAGCAGGAAGCCGCGCATGACGCTGGCGCTGCGGCGCAGGCGCTTCTCCAGATAGCTCTTGATGTACACGGCGGCGGGCAGGATGATGCCGCTGCCGGTGCCGCCCGCCAGACTGGACACCACGATGATGCGCAGAGCCTGCTGGACGGCCTCGCCGTTCAGGGGATACAGCTCCTCGATGCACTTCTCAAGGGGCTTCATGGCGCCCTCGCTGATGCAGGTGTCGAAGGCCAGACGGCTGATGGCGCGCACCTGACCGGCACCCTCGGTGGGGGTCTTGCCGTTCAGGATGTGGTGGGTGGGGAACCAGGTGTCCCGGGCGAAGGTGTTGTTGTTCAGGTACTCGCCCACGCTGTAGGGGGCAGAGGTCTGAATGGTCTTGATCATGGGGTTGGCCTCGCGCAGCTTACGCAGGTCGTTCACGTCGGTGTCGATGCAGACGAACCGCACGCGCTTGCGCTGCTCCTCGCTGGTGCGCTGTGCCACCTTGGCCACGACCTTGCAGCCGGTGCCGCCCAGACCGACGATGAGAGTGGGTGCTAACATAGTGTATCCTCCTGACGTTTTTATCGTTTCTTGATCACGTTTGTGCAGGTACTCGTTTTTTCAACGCGCTCAAAGCGCGGGGGATCATTTGCGCCTGGATCGGCCGCCCTTCTTTTTCCTGCCGCCGCGCTTCTTCTTTTCGCGGGTGATGGTGATGACCACCGAGCCGGGATTGGTGAAGTTGCCGTCGGCGTTGGACTTGCAGCGGATCTGCAGGTTGGGCTTCAGCGGGCGCTCCTTCTTTTTCTTGCGCCCCTTCTTGCCCTTGCCGGTCGCCTCTGCCACGGGATCCACCGGCAGAGGGCCGCCGTTCAGGTTGGCGTTGATGTCCTGCAGGGGCTTCCAGCTCAGCACATGGAAGCGGCGCTCGCTGTTGTTGAGGGTGCGCTCGGTGGCGCGGATCTCCAGCTTGCCCGCCTGCAGGATGCCGTTGGACGAGAGGGTGATGGTGGCCTTCTCGGCGGTGAACAGGCTGAAATGGCGCTGGATCTTCAAGCTGCGGGTGACCACGCTGTTGGCAAAGCCGGTCTTGCCCGCGTTGCCGGTGTAGGTAAGGGAGGCCACCATGCCGCGGGGCAGGCGCTTTTTGCGCAGCCACAGCGTGAGGGCGATGAGCAGCAGCAGCAGGCCGATGCCGTAGGGGAAGATCAGGCCGGGCAGGATGTCCATCAGCGGCAGCGGGGCCACGCTGGCAGCGCAGGCGCCCTGACCCTGATAGGTCGCGCTGGCATCCTCACTGAGGTAGCCCAGCTTCAGATCGAAGGTGCCCCACAGGGTGTGCTCCATGTCCCCGTTCCACACGGGGCGGATCAGGTAGGTGCCGGGGGTCGCGCCCAGCTCCACCGTCCACTGAATGTCCTTGTCCCGGGGGGTACACAGCAGGTCGTACAGGCGGTACAGCAGCTTCTCCCAGAAGCCGCCGTAGTTCTCGCTGCGGCCGAGGGTCTCCACCGTGAGCTGACCGCTCTGCCATGCCTCCTGCGACAGCAGATTCAGCTGACTGGTCTCGGGATCCAGCCAGCACACCTCCACGGTGAGGGTCTGGGGGTCGGTGTCCATCGTTTTGAGGGAGAAGTGGTTGCCGTTGGCGTCGACGGCCGCGGGCAGGGTGCAGGAGAGCACCGCGTCAAAGGGGGCCTGCTCCACCGTGGCGGAGAACCGGCCCTGCACCTTCTGACCGTCCAGCAGGTAGGCGCTGATGTCGCCGGCCACATCGCCCACATCCAGATGGAAGGTGCCGTTGCCGTCCTGCAGGTCGAGGATCTCGGTGCTGTTGCCGTTGTTGACCACAACGGCGTTGGCGTTGCGCAGGGTGGCCAGCTCGGAGTTGACCGGCTTGCCGGTGATGCCGTCCAGAAGCTGGACGCTGATCTGATAATCGCCGCTGTACAGCGAACCGATGTCGCCGTCCAGATCGTAGGTGTTGCCGAACCGGTCGGTGAGCATCAGCGCCGCGCGCACGTTGGGGGTGTAGTACACCTGCACGTTGCCGGTGTCGGACATGGGCACCTCGTAATCGCCCGCCGGGATGCCGCCCATGGGGGTGTAGGTGGCCAGCACGCCCTGCAGCGACTGATCGAAGGTGACCAGCATATTTTCGTAGCCGATGGGCATCAGCTCAGAATATTTTACGTTGGTGCAGGAGTTGGGATCCCAGGAACCGCCCGCGCCGGACAGGGTGCCCGCCTCCACCCGCTTGCCCTGAGCAAACAGGATGATCTGGCTGGCGGAGACGTCCAGCGAGAGGTTCAGCTTGCCCACGCCCGCCTGAATGTAGGTGTCGGGAAGCTGGCGCTGGTCAAAGACCTGATTGGCCATCTGGGTGACGCCGGAGAGGATGCCCCGGGCGTCGGGCGCCACATAGGCGTACACATCGTCCTCGGGCAGGTCCACGATGGTCTCGGCGGAGGAGCCGATGGCCAGATACACCACCGACAGATCCAGCTCTTCCGAGCGCTGGATCAGCCAGTCACCCACCGAGGAGGGGCCGCTGCCGAAGGAGCCGTCGGTCAGCACCACCAGCCACTTTTCCTTGTCGGAGGGGGCCTGCGCCAAAAAGCTGCAGGCGTTCTCCACACTGGCAAAGGGGGTGCCGCCGGGGTCGCTGTTCATGTTGTGTACGATGTCCACACGCTGCTGGGGATCCATGCTGCCGCTCACATGGACCGGCTGGGACCCGGAGTTCAGGTAGGCGAACTCGCTCATGCAGAAGATGTCCATCTCATCGTTGGCGGTGAGCATGGCGGCAAAGACCTCCATGGCGTACTTCGCCCGGTACCAGTTGCCCTCCATGTTCATCATACTGCCGGAGTCATCGTACACCACCGCGATGCGGCGGCCGGAGTCCGCAGGCTCGTCCGCAAAGGCGACGGTGCCACACAGCGCCGGGAGCAGCAGGATAAACGCCAGCAGCATCGCTGCGATCCGCCGAATGGGTGCGCTGAACGGTCGTTTCAAGTCGTATCCCTCCTATGTTGAAAGGCCCGTTGGCCCAAAATTGAAAGACTGTCCCATGTTCATAGTTTCTTCAACATTTTACTACATTTTTCTGTTCAATACAATCATCAAATGTGTACAGGGCGCGGGCTTCCGGGGAGATTTTCCGCTTTGGGTGAAAAGGTTATCGGCGGCGTTTTCCTAAACTTGCACATTGTACGCACACAGACAACAAAAAATCCCGCAGAGCGGTTGGCTCTGCGGGATGCGGGTTCTGCCGCGGGTCAGGCGCGGCAGGGCTTGTCGAAGCTGGGGTTGATGGCGTAGAAGTTGCGGGCGTTCAGGGTGTCCTTCACCCGCTCCAGGGCCTCGCCGAAGCGCTGGTAGTGGGTGATCTCCCGCTGGCGCAAAAAGCGCATCACATCGATCACATCCGGGTCATCCACCAGACGCAGGATGTTGTCGTAGGTGGTGCGGGCCTTCTGCTCAGCGGCCAGATCCTCGTGCAGGTCGGTGATGATGTCGCCCTTGCTGGCAAACTCGGTGGCCTGGAAGGGCACACCGCCGGCGGCCTGAGGCCAAATGCCCACGGTGTGATCCACCACATAGGCGGCGAGGCCCTGCGCCTTCAGCTCATCCATGGTCAGGCCCTTGCAGAGCTGACTGACCACCGTGGCCACGATCTCCATGTGGGCCAGCTCCTCGGTGCCGATGTCGGTGAGCAGGCCCACGCTGGCGGCGTCGGGCATACTGTAGCGCTGGCTCAGATAGCGCAGGCTGGCGGCGATCTCACCGTCCGGCCCGCCGTACTGGCTGATGATGACCTTGGCGGCGCGGGCGTCCGGGTTTTTGATGCTGATGGGGTACTGCAAACGCTTCTCATAAGTCCACATAACGGTTCCTCCTCGTCACATCCAGGGGAAGGGGGTCTTGACCCAGTTCCAGTCCTCGGCGGGGCAGTGCCAGGTGATCATCCCGGCCTGCGCGCCGAGCTGACCGGCCAGCTCACAGCGCTGGCTCAGCAGTTCCTGATACTGCGCCAGCGCGGCAGCGTCCTCCGGGTGGGTGTCCAGAAACAGGCGCAGGTCATCCAGCGCAAAGTTCACGGCGCTGAACTCCAGATACAGCTTCTTGCCCTTCAGCTTGTGGGTGGCGGGAGTCTCCACCTCCAGCGGCTTCTCCAGCTCCTGAAACAGGGTGCCGCGGGCCAGCCCGTCCATGGGGCGGTAGAGGTTGCGGTACTCCTGCATGGGCAGGCTCACCATGGCGAGAGTCTCTTTCATAGGCATAGGGGTTTCTCCTTTCTTTGCGGCGCTCGTCGGCCGCAGTGCGCGGCCCGGTGTTAGCTTGCCCAAACAGGGGCGAAGCATACACGGGCCTTGCGTTTGCAGTCTATGCCGGAGCCGTGCGGGAGGTGACGGCGGAGAAAAAAAGAGATTCCTTTTACCGATGGACCTCTTCGCCGCGCGATGTCAGCTTCCCTTCGCAAGGAATGGATACCATTAAAAAAACGACAAGTTTCCGTAGAAACTTGCCGTTTTTTATGGTGGGCCAGACAGGACTTGAACCCGTACTCAAGCGGTTATGAGCCGCCAGCTTTGACCAATTAAGCTACTGGCCCTTAATTTCACATCATTCGTATTATATCAAATCAGGCTCCGCTTGAAAAGACCGTTTCGGCCCGCCCGCAGTGCCTGCGATGGATAAAAAAAGCGACCCCATCTTTCGATGGAGTCGTTTTTACTGGCTGCTCCTGTCAGGCTCGAACTGACGACATCGTGATTAACAGTCACGCGCTCTACCGACTGAGCTATTGGGGAATATGATAAAAGCCAGCACCTCCCTATCTTCCCAGGACGTCTCCATCCAAGTATTTTCGGCACTACTCAGTTTAACTTCCGTGTTCGGCATGGG
>JBGVKB010000098.1:0-8989 GCA_045118955.1 Oscillospiraceae bacterium
ACCCAGAACAACCCCCCGCCTCAGTCGGCGGCAGCTTGATTTTTTTATAACACACAGGTTATTTTTTTTTCAATTAAAAAAAAAAACCCCCCCACCCCCCCCCCCCGGAGCCGCGCCGCGGGGGCGGGGCCTTGTAGGGTAAGGAGGGTGGAAAAAGTCAGAATTTGTGCCCCTCGCCGGCCTGCCGCACCGCGGTCAGGATCTCATCCAGCGACTGACCCATGATGCTGGAGACAGCCGCCACAATGGTGCCCTCCACCAGCGGGCCGTCGGCCAAGCGAATGTTGGGGTCGGCAAAGCTCTCGATGACCATCTCCGCGGTCATCATGGCGCTGCCCATGTCGAACAGAACCACCACGCCGTCCGGCCCATTTACGGCCTCAACAGCGTCGTAGATGCGCTGAAAATCGGTTCCGATGCCGCCGTCTGCAAGGCCGCCTGCCGCCCGGATGGGAACGGCGGGGGCCATCTGATGGGCTAGCTCGGCGGTGCCCTCGGCAACCAGCTTGCTGTGGGAAACGATGACGATGC
Source organism: Oscillospiraceae bacterium (assembly GCA_045118955.1). Taxonomy (GTDB): domain Bacteria; phylum Bacillota; class Clostridia; order Oscillospirales; family Ruminococcaceae; genus SFJ001. The sequence goes on from JBGVKB010000098.1 coordinate 532, forward strand.
CTACCATATCAGCCCTCCTGAACAGCCGCCGCGACGACGCCCAGCAGCAGGGTGAACGAAGTTGCGCCCGGATCCTGATGGCCCACACTGCGCTCACCCAGATAACTGGCGCGCCCCTTGGTGGCCACCATGGCCTTGGTCTTTTCCACGCCGATCTGTGCCGCAGCATGAGCGGCGGCCAGCATCTGCGCGGGGGACTGCCCCTCGGCGGCACGCAGGGCTTCCATGGCGGGTACCATGGCGTCCAGCATGGTTTTTTCGCCGGGGATGGACTTGCCGCGGATCTTCACGCCGTCGATGGCGGCTTCCAGCATGGCCGCAAAGTCCTCCATGTTCAGCTCGGTCTTGCCGGGCACCTTCATGGAGGCGCGCATAAAGGCGGTGCCGTACAGCGGGCCGGATGCGCCGCCTACGGTGGAAACCAGCGTCATTCCGACGGTTTTGAAGATGGTACCCATGTCCTTGTCGGCCAGAGCGGGGAGCTTGGCCTCCACAGCCTGAAAGCCCCGTGTCAGATTGATGCCGTGGTCGCTGTCACCGATGGGCATATCCAGCTCGGTGAGATAGTCCTTGTTTTGCTGGATGACCGCGGCCATCCTCTCGAGAATTTTGATCGCTTGTGCGGTGGTCAACATATCGGTCGCTCCTTGCTGTCAGGCTTTGTAGGCGGGGGTGTCGGCGGGGGCGTCCAGAAGAGCCTTCAGCTCCTCGTCCAGCCGCAGCAGGCTGATGGAGAAGCCCGCCATCTCGATGGAGGTCATGTAGTTGCCCACGAGGGTCTTGTAAACGCGGATGCCCTGCTGGGCCAGCGCGTCGGCTACGTGGTTGTTAATGATGTACAGCTCCATCAGCGGGGTAGCGCCGGAGCCGTTGACCAGCACCGCCACCTCACGGCCGCTGTAGTCGATGTCCGCCAGGATCTTCTCCAGCAGGTGGTCGACGATGGCGTTGGCAGGGGCGAGCTTCTCCCGATGGGTGCCCGGCTCGCCGTGGATGCCGATGCCCAATTCCATCTCGTCCTCGGGCAGGGCAAAGCCGGGCTTGCCGGCGGCGGGGACGGTGCAGGGGCTAATGGCGGCGCCCATGGTACGCACGTTGTCGATGACCTTCTGGGCGACGGCCTGCACCTCCTCCAGCAAGGCACCCTGCTCGGCCTTGGCGCCGGCGATCTTGTGGACAAAGACGGTGCCGGCAACGCCGCGCCGCCCGGTGGTGTACAGGGAGTCCTGCACCGCCACGTCATCGTTGGTGATGACCTGCGCGCAGGGGATCCCGTCCATGGCGGCCATCTCGGCGGCCATCTCAAAGTTCATCACGTCGCCGGTGTAGTTCTTGATGATCAGCAGAACACCGGCCGGAGTGGCCACCTCGCGGATGGCCGCCTCGACCTGGTCGGGAGTGGGGGAGGTGAACACCGCACCGGCGACCGCAGCGTCCAGCATACCCTTGCCCACATAGCCACCGTGGGCAGGCTCATGACCGGAACCGCCGCCCGAGACCAGCGCCACCTTGTCGGTTTTCTTTTCGGTGCGCACCAGCACGTCGTATCCGGGCAGGCGCTTCAGATGCTGGGGGTGGGCTTTTGCGATGCCGTCGAGCATCTCCTGTTCAACGGTCTCCACCTGATTGATCAACTTTTTCACGGTGTATTCCTCCCCTGATCGAAATATTTCACGGCGTATGAGCCGACTTTGTCTAATACATATACATTATATAGCAAAACTTCAAAAATGCATAGAGGAATTGATAAAAAATATACAGAATTTTTACTTAGATTGAGATTGAATTTGTGCAGAATATGAATTATAATAAACAAAACGAAAGTCTGACACAGCGGGGCGACGGAACCCTGCTGCATCCCGGCGGGCCGAACAGGGGCCCGTGTGTGCAAGGGAGGTCGTACGATGTATTCGAGAGAGGTCACTGTGATGAACGCCAGCGGGCTGCACGCGCGGCCTGCGTCCAATCTGGTGCAGTATTGTGCAAAATTTCCCTGCCGGCTGACGCTGACCGGTGGGCGTGTTACCATTGACGCCAAGAGCATCTTTTCGGTGCTGTCGGCGGCCATCAAGCCCGGTACCAAGCTGACCGTGGTCGGTGAGGGTGAGGGTGAACAGGCCGCGGTGGAGGCGGTCTGCGACTACATCGAAAAACTGGAGGGGTGACCATGGCCCTGAAGGGCATCGCGGTGGGCGGCGGCAGAGTGCTGGCTCCCGCGTATGTGTACATCCCGCCTGAAATGGCCTCGGTGGATGAGTCCGCCGGGGCTCTTGGTGTTGATGAGGTCATGGCGCAGGTGCGCGCGGCGGTGTTCCGTGTGGACAAAGAAATGGAGCGCCGCATCGCCCGGGCACAGGGGCAGGGTCGAGAGGTCCTGGAGATGCAGCGGGTGATGCTGAACGACAGCATGCTGATGCAGGGCATCGAGGGTGCCGCACAGGACGGCAAGAGCGCCGCGGCGGCAGTGGCCTCCTCGGTGCAATGGCTGGTGGATATGCTGCTGAGCCTGAACGACCCGCTGTTCAGCCTTCGGGTGCCGGACACCCGGGACGTGGGGCTGCGGCTGTGCTGCGAGCTGACCGGTCAGCGCTACCCCGACCTGTCGGGGGTGGAGGGCAAGGTCATCCTTGTGGGCGCCGACCTGCCGCCCTCCCTGCTGGCCGGGCCGGACTGCGCAAAGCTGGCGGGTGTGGTGATGGGGGAGGGCAACCGAACCTGCCACGCCGCCATTCTGTGCGGTGCGCTGGACATTCCCGCGCTGATGGGCGCGGAGGACTGGGCGTCGCTGCCCCACGGCGCGCCGGTCTATCTGGACGGGGACGCGGGTACGGCACAGGTCGTCCGCCCGGAGGAGCGTCTCGCCATCGAAGAACAACTGTGGGCGTGGCAGTCCGAACAGCAGGCGCTGCAGCCCTATCGGACGGGGCAGACCCACACCGCCGACGGCCGCCCCATAGGGCTGTACGGCAACGCCTTCAGCCCGGAGACGGTCGCCCGCGCCCACGCACTGGACGCGGACGGCGTGGGGTTGTTCCGCACCGAGTTTTTGTACACCGGGCGGCCCGACCTGCCCGGTGAGGAGGAGCAGTTTGCTGTGTACCGCGCGGCGCTGGCGGCCATGCCGGCTGGAAGCGTCACCTTCCGCACCATGGACATCGGCGGTGACAAGCCGGTGGAGTCGCTGGGGCTGGAGGAGGAGCCGAACGCCTTTTTGGGCTACCGGGCCATCCGCATCTGTCTGGAACGGCCGGAGCTGTTTTTGACGCAGCTCCGCGCGATCCTGCGGGCGTCTGCCCATGGGAAGGCGCAGATCCTGTTCCCGATGATCTCCGGGGCGGGGGAGCTGCGCCGGGCGAAAGGGCTGGTTCGGCAGGCCATGGCGCAGCTTCGCGAGGAAGGTCAGCCTTTTGATGAGAAGATCCCGGTGGGCATTATGATCGAGGTGCCCTCGGCGGCGGTGATGGCCGAGCAGCTTGCCCGGGAGGCGGATTTCTTCTCCATCGGCAGCAACGACCTGACCCAGTACACCCTCGCCTGCGACCGCATGAACCCCAAGGTGGCGCACCTGTCCAGCCCCCTGCACCCGGCGGTGCTGGCGCTGATGGGGCACACCATTCGGGCGGCAAAGGCGGCGGGCATCCCCTGTTCGGTGTGCGGCGAGGTGGCCGGAATGCCCGAGGCGGTCCCGGTGCTATTGGGATTGGGACTGGAGAAGTTTTCGGTCAGCCCCGGCAAGATCCCGGCGGTGCGCCGCGCCATTGCCCGGTGCAGTGAGGGGCAGGCAGCGAAGGCGGCGCGGGACGCGCTTGCGGCGGAGCCGTGACAAGCTGCGTTACTTACAAAAAACAGCCGCAGACCGTTTGGTCTGCGGCTGTTCGTTTGTGGTTTTTAAGGGATCAGTGGGGCTTTACCTGCAGCTCCTGCTCACAGTAGGCGCAGCGGTATTTGCCGTTTTCACTCAGCACGAAGATGTGGTCGCACTCCTCCTCGATGCTGGTGATGCAGCGGGGGTTGCGGCACTGCACCACGTTCACAAGCTGGCGGGGCAGCTCAGGGCGCTCCTTTTTCACCACGACACCGTCCACGATGGTCACGATGGTGATGCCGGGATCCAGATAGGCCAGCATATCCAGATTCAGATCCACGGGGCAGTTTTCGATCTTGATGATGTCCTTTTTACCGCTCTTGTTGCTGCGGGCGTTGCGGATGATGGCCACACTGCAGTCCAGCTTGTCCAGCCCCAGCAGGTTGTACAGGATCATGCCGGTGCCGGCGGCGATGTGGTCGATGACGATGCCGTTCTGGATGGAGTCAATGTTCAGCATAGGGGTCACACCTCCTGATCAGCTTTGGGGTCGGGCAGGCCCAGCAGGGTCATGATGAGGGCCATGCGCACATACACACCGTTCTGCGCCTGCTCGAAGTAGGCGGCGCGGGGGTCATCGTCCACCGAGAGGGCGATCTCGTTCACGCGGGGCAGGGGGTGCAGCACCGCCATATCGGCCTTGGCCAGACCCATCTTTTCGCCGGTGAGGATGTAGCTGTTCTTTAGGCGGACATAGTCCTCCTCGTTGAAGAAGCGCTCACGCTGCACACGGGTCATGTACAGGATGTCCAACTGGGGCATGGCGTCCTCGAGGCTGCGCACCTCCTCGTAGGGGATGTTCTTCGGGGCCAGCACCTCGTTGATGATGTAGTCGGGCACCCGCAGCTCCTCGGGGCTGATGAGGATGAAGCGGATGTCCTCATAGCGGGCCAGACTCTTGATGAGGGAGTGGACGGTGCGGCCGAACTTCAGATCGCCGCACAGGCCAATGGTCAGATGATCCAGCCGACCCTTGCGGCGGCGGATGGTCATCAGGTCAGTCAGGGTCTGGGTGGGGTGCTGATGACCGCCGTCGCCCGCGTTGATGACCGGAATGCCGGAATAGCGGGAGGCCCGCAGGGGCGCGCCCTCCTTGGGATGACGCATGGCGGCGATGTCCGCGTAGCCGCTGATGACCCGGATGGTGTCGGCGACGCTCTCGCCCTTGGCGGCGCTGGAGGAATCGGCGCTGGAGAAGCCCAGCACGCTGCCGCCCAGATTCAGCATGGCCGCCTCAAAGGACAGACGGGTGCGGGTGGACGGCTCGTAGAACAGGGTGGCCAGCTTTTTGTGAGCGCACACGTTCTGGTACGCGGTGGGATCCTCGACGATGCGGTCGGCCAGATCCAGAAGCAGGCCGATCTCGTCCCGGGTAAAGTCAAGCGGATCGATCAGGTGACGCATAGGGACCTCCTATCAAAATTTCTTGCGAAGGATCGAAAAATCAAAGAAATCGGTGTAGTAGCTCAGCGAGCGCAGAACGGGCTGACACAGCCGGGTGCTGCTCACCTCATCCAGTAAAAGCAATACCTGAGACGGCTCCAGCTCCAGCATCTGGCGGGGCAGCGGGGTGCCGTACACCGCCTTGACGTGGGCCACGGTGCTGACGGTATATATGCCACACTCCTCCAGAATATCGAAGATCGGGCGGGAGAAGTCGGTCGCGTCCAGATCCGGCCCGCGCAGCAGCTCCAGCGGAACGTAGTCCACCGAAGCGATGACCGGGCGGCCATCCGCCTTGACCCGCTTGCGGATCATCAGCACAGGGGCAGAGGGTTCCAGCTTTAGATCAGCGGCCAGTACAGGCGAAGCGGCCAGCTGCCGCACCTGAACCATATCGGTGCTGGGGGTACAGCCCATCGAGCGGATCATGGCGTAGTATTCGAACTTCTGATCCAGACGGTGCTCCAGCTCCACAACGCTCCGATTGATGACGGTGCCCACGCCCCGCACGCGCTCGATCAGGCCCTCACGCTCCAGCTCGCTGAGAGCGTCCCGGATGACGGTGCGGCTGACCTGAAAGCCGGCGGCCAGCTCCACCTCTGCGGGCAAACGGGCCGCGTTCGCGTAACAGCCGGTGCGAAGCTCGATGAGCAGACGCTCCACGATCTGAGATGAGATGAGAGAGCCGCCCAGTTGGGTGGTTTCACGGTTTGTTTCCGCCATGAAGTCTCCTTTCCGACGGCAGATGCCAAAGGTTTTTGTTCGGCTCAATTATAGCACATAATTTGCTTAAGTCCAACCGGTTGCAGGCGGTTTTGCCAGCGCTTTTTGTGGTACGATAGAAGGGGCGCAAAAATTTGTGCCCGATTTTGCCGCTCAGGGTGAAAGACCGCGGCGGTGTTTGTCGTCTGTATGGGTGAGAGGCCCGTTCGGGCGAAGAAGGGAGGAACTGCCATGGAGGACAGCCGCATCGTGGAGCTGTACTGGGCGAGGGCGGAGACCGCCATCAGCGAGACGGCTCAGCGCTTTGGTCGGTACTGCCACTCCATCGCCTACAACATCCTGCACCGCGACGAGGACGCGGAGGAATGTGTGAGCGATACATGGCTGCGGGCGTGGAATGCCATGCCCTCGGCACGGCCGGAGCGGCTGGGGCCGTTTCTGGGGCGCATCACCCGCAATCTGGCGCTGGACCGCTATAAGCGGGATCACGCCGAAAAGAGAGGCGGAAGTCAGATGGATCTGGCACTGAGTGAGCTGGAGGGCTGCATCCCGGCGACGGATACGGTGGAGCTTGCCATGGATGAGGCGGCGCTCACCGGGTACATAAACGACTTTTTATACGGTCAATCGGAGGAAAAACGGCGGGTGTTCCTGATGCGGTACTGGTATGTGCTGCCCATTCGGGACATCGCGGAGCGCACCGGGCTGACCGAGGCGAAGATCACCACCATGCTGTTCCGTATGCGCGCGGCGCTGCGGGAGCATCTGGAGCGAGAGGGGGTAACGGTATGAACGAGGAGCGCAAGGGAGCGGACAAGCGCAGCGACACCCCGACCGAGCGGCTATTCCGTGCCATCGGCGGCGCGGACGCGGAGCTGGTGGAGGAGGCCATGGGCGAGGATCCCTTCGGTGCGGCAGAGCCGCCCCGGGCGACGCCCCGCAGAACCGTCTGGCGGCGCTGGGCGGCCATGGCGGCCTGTGCAGCCATCGCGGTGGGCGCGGTCTGGCGATTGGGCGACCGGATCGGCATCGGCTTTGACGGCATGACCGAGAGCGCCGCGGAGGTCGCGGGCGAGAGCGCGTCCTCCTCTGCCGCGGCAGTGGTCGAGGATGTGGAACGCGACCCGGAACCTGCCGGAGCCGAGTCGGCCCCCGAGGCGCAGGAGCCTGCCGAGCCGATGCTGGTGGATGGTCTGCCCCAGCTCACGCTGGAGATGGAGTTCGGCGGCATGGGCTTTGAGGGCTACATGGCCTATGATGTGAGCGAGCTGGTCAACGCCAACCCGTGGACGGAGCAGGCGGAGCTGGACGCCCTGCCGGTGTACCGCAATGTGAACGCCTACAACGATTACTACCGGGTGGAGGACCTGGACTTGGAGGGCATGGAGGCCCGCCTGCGGGACGTGGCGGCCCGTCTGGGGCTGGACGCGGCGGCGCTGGAGCCGGAGTGGCAGCCCACCGATGCGGAGCTTGGGCTGATGCGCGACAAGCTGGCGCAGGCCGGCGAGGCGCTGAGCGAGTATGAGGCCATGGTGACCTCGGTGGAGGCCGAACAGGACGGGGTGCGCATTCAGGTGGACACCACCCTCACCACCAAGATCGAGTTTGATCCGGCGGTGGATCTGGGCGAGTACAATCTGGAATGGTACGCCCCGGAGGAAGAGGTGGCCGCTACCGCGGAATACCTGAAAACGCGGTTTGCCGACCTGCTGGCCATGAAACAGCCGGTGACCGACCTGACCGGGGGCGACTACAACATCTACGCCCAGCGGAATGTGGACATCGAGTTTTACGAGGGCGCGGGCGATCTGACCGAGCAGATCGTCAACTACAACATGAATCCCATCCGTCTGTGCGCGGCGGGGGACGCGGGCGAGGGTCTGTGGCTGGTCTGGCTGTACGGGCCGGATCTGAGCGGGAAGCTGGGGGATTACCCAATCGTCACGGCAGAGGAGGCCCGGGCGCTGCTGAACGAGGGTCGCTATGTGACCAGCGTGCCCTACTCCATGCCCGGCGACGAGTATGTGCGCAAGGTGGAGCTGGTGTACCGTGCGGCGGCGGTGGATGAGTACTTCGTCCCGTACTACCGCTTCTATGTGGAGCTGCCCGAGGAACAGCGGGACTACGACCTGAAGAGCTACGGCGCGTACTATGTGCCCGCGGTGGAGCAGAAGTACATCGCGAATATGCCCCTGTGGGATGGGCACATCAACTGAAATACTGCTGAACAAAACAACAAGCCGTGTGCGGGAAGGCGTCCCGCACACGGCTTGCTTGCTGTTTAAGAGCTTACTTGCTCAGGATGTACCGATCAATGGCGGCAGCGGCCTGCTTGCCGGCGCCCATGGCCAGAATGACGGTGGCCGCGCCGGTCACCGCGTCGCCGCCGGCGTACACGCCCTCGCGGCTGGTCAGGCCGTCGTCGCC
>JBGVKB010000099.1:0-2263 GCA_045118955.1 Oscillospiraceae bacterium
ATTGGCCTTGCGCAGCGCCTCGTTGACGGCGGCCACGATCAGATCCTGCAGCATCTCCACATCGTCGGGGTCCACGGCCTCGGGATCAATGGTGACGCTGGTCACTTCCTTCTTGCCGGACACCACAGCCTTGACCACACCGCCGCCGGCGGCAGCCTCATAGGTCTTGGACTCCAGCTCCTCCTGAGCCTTTATCATGTCGGCCTGCATCTTCTGAGCCTGGCGGATCATGTTCTGCATATTGCCGCCGCCCAGGCCACCCATACCGCCCATACCGCGGCTGTTAAAACCCTTTGCCATATCGAAATACCTCCTAAGTATTATTCAACGATGATATTGTCCCCCGCGCTGGCCAAAAAGGCCTCCAGCGCGTCCTCTTCCTCCTCCAGGGGAGGGGGCGCCACGGTCTGCTTGGGGGCGTTGCCCACCTTGACCGCCACATGGACAGGGCCGCCCACCAGTCGTCCCACCACCTGAGCTACGGGGGTGGTGATGGCGGGCTTATCCAGCATCCCCCGGATGAAGTCGTTCACCGCCCAGAGGGTGACGGTCTGGCCGTCCCAGCTTCCGTCCACCATGGCGCTGTTGCCCAAAAAGCTGAAATCGCTGACGGGCATGACCGCCTTCAGCTGGTCCCGCACCACGGGCCAGCCGGGCCAGCGGCTGCTCGCCGCGGGGGCAGGCTTGGGCACTTCGGGAGCAGGCTTGGGCGCGGGGGCAGGTTCCGCCGGGGCGGGCACTGGCTCCACAGGGGCGGGCTGCACCGGGGCCGCTTCCTTCATAGGAGCCGCAGGCTGGGCGGCCACCACCACGCCCCCCTGCTCCAGACGGGCCACACGGGCGGCAAGGCCCGCGGCGGAGCCGTCCAGGGTGGGGTCGCACAGGGTAATGAGGCACAGCTCCACATCGGTACGGCGGTTGGAGGAACGGGCCAGATCGGCGCCGGTCTTTTGCAGCAGGTTCAGCATCTGCACCAGCCGGGGTATGTCAAACAGTCCCGCCAGACGGCGCATGGTCATTTCATCATATCCGCCGGTCATGAGGGCGGCCCCCGTCTCCGGCGCGGTGCGGCGCACCAGCAGGTCACGGACCAGGGCGGCCAGCTCGCTGACCAGCGCTGACATCTCCTTGCCCCCGGCGTACAGGCGGCCCAAGCGGCCCAGGGCAGCCGCGCCGTCTCCGGCGGCGATGTCCTCCAGCAGGGCGGCAGTCTCCAGATTGCCCGCCAGACCCAGAGCGGAGAATACCCGCTCCTCGTCCACCGTGCCGCCGCTGCCCACACACTGGTCCAGCAGGGACAGGGCATCACGCATACCGCCGTCCGCCAGACGGGCGATGAGGGCCGCGCCCTCTTCGGTCAGGTCGATGCCCTCCTGCTCCGCCACATAGCGCAGGCGGGAGGAAATGTCCTCCCCGTGGATCCGTTTGAAGGAAAACTGCTGGCAGCGGCTCTTGATGGTGGCGGGCACCTTGTGGATCTCGGTGGTGGCCAGAATGAACATCAGGTGGGCGGGAGGCTCCTCCAAAATCTGGAGTAGCGCGTTGAAGGCCTGGGTGGACAGCATATGGACCTCGTCCACGATATAGACACGTTTTTTCACCGCGGCGGGGGTGTAGACCGCCTCGTCCAGAATGGCGCGGATGTCGTCCACCCGGTTGTTGGAGGCGGCGTCCAGCTCCAGCACATCCAGCACAGAGCCGTTCTCAATGCCCCGGCAGGCGGGACACTGGTTGCAGGGGTTGCCGTTCACCGGATGCTCACAGTTCACCGCCCGGGCCAGCAGCTTGGCGCAGGTGGTCTTGCCGGTGCCGCGGGTGCCGGTGAACAGGTAGGCATGGGACTGGCGGCCGGACTGCACCTGCCGCTTCAGCGTTTCGGTGATATGGCCCTGCCCCACCACGTCGTCAAAGGTGCGGGGGCGCCATTTGCGATATAGGGCCTGATACATTCCTATCACCTCACAAAAAAATGAGCGCTTCGACGCGAAACAAGACCGCGCACCGGCCTTTGAAGAACAGCATATACCCGTTACCCATACAGCCGGCTCAAGATCGGCGATCCCACGGCACACGCGGCTATCCGCTTAGTGCTGCTCGGTTCCCCGCCTGACACGGTTCACGGCGCTGCGTTGCGCGGGACCGATCTATCATCGCTGCTTATATGGGGCAGACGGCACATCCTGCCTCCGGGGGCCGGGATTCATCCCTGCTGTAGCGGGTTGCAGGTACAGGGCACCGCTAACTCCCCAACTAGCGCGGCCTT
>JBGVKB010000100.1:0-8827 GCA_045118955.1 Oscillospiraceae bacterium
ATCGTGGCGGATCTGGGCGTGCTGGCCATGGTGAAGGAGCTGGCTCCCGAGATGCCGGTACACTTCTCCACCCAGATGGGCATCACCAACTACGGCGCGGCCACCGCCGCCTACCGCATGGGTGCCAGCCGGGTGGTGCTGGCACGGGAGCTGACCCTGCAGGACATTGCCCGCATTCGGGACAAAACGCCCCCGGAGCTGGAGCTGGAGGCCTTCGTCCACGGTGCCATGTGCATGAGCGTGTCCGGCCGCTGCCTGCTGAGCCAGTACCTGACCGGGCGGGACGGCAACCGGGGGCAGTGCGCCCAGCCCTGCCGCTGGAAGTACCACTTGGCGGAGGAGACCCGCCCCGGCCAATGGATGGAGATCGGCGAGACCGGGGAGGGCAGCTACATCCTGAACGCGGACGATATGTGCACCGCGCCCTTCCTTGACCTGATCTGGCAGGCGGGCGTGGACAGCCTGAAGATCGAGGGCCGCGCCAAGACCTTCTACTATGTGGCCTCGGTGACCAGCGCCTACCGGCAGGCGCTGGATGCGGTGCTGGCCGACCCGATGGGGTACCAGCTTCCCGAGCGGGCGCTGGAGGAGCTGACCCGCACCAGTCATCGGCACTATTCGCCCGGCTTTTATATGGGTCGGGAGTACGCCAAGCAAAGCCCCGACCGGGGCGGCTACATCCGGGACTGGGAGTTCATCGGCACGGTGGACCGCTGGGAGAACGGCGTCGCCCACTGCACCCAGCGGGGCAAGTTCACGCTGGGGGAGAGCATCGAGGCGCTGTGCCCGGACGGACGGGTGCTGACCTTGACCCCGGAGTGGATCCGCAACGCCGAGGGCGAAGCGGTGGAGGCCACCCCCCACGCCATGATGCAGTACACCATCCCTTGTCCGGAGCCGCTGCCCCTGTACACCCTGCTGCGGCGGCGCTGCGGCTAAAATCCGCGAAAACAAGCGGATTCCCGCACCGCGAGAGCAAATTGACCCACCGTGGGGTGTTGCTGAGAGCGAATGGATGCTAGGATAAAGGCGGGGAACAGGGCGTCCCGGCCGGAGCACTCACGGCGAACGCGCCCGGAAAGGGGAGTGTGACCATGACTGATACCATGAACGGCAGTGCCGCGGAGCTGCAATTCGGCGAGCGGGTGAAGCAGTACCGCAAGGCGAAGGGGATGACCCAGCAGGAGCTTGCCGACCGACTGGGCGTGTCCAACAAATCTGTCTCCCGCTGGGAGAGCGGGGCGTACCCGGACGTGCCCACCCTTGGCCCGCTGGCCCGGGCGCTGGGGGTGACGGTGGACGAGCTGCTGGGCGGGCCGCGCCCACTGCGCCGTCTGGAACGGGCGGACTGGCAGAACCTGCTGTCCTTCGGGTTCATCCTCGGGGGCGGGGTGGGGTTCTTTTTGCTGGATCTCTTCGCGCCGGCCCCGGTGTGCTACGGGCTGTATCTGGCGGCGATGGCCTACGGCGTGTACCTGCAGCAACACTACACCTACCACAGCCGGTGGTTCCACTCGGCCAATCTGGCGATGAATTTCTTCGTGAACTGGCGGCTGGTGGGGGCGCTGGGCAGCCTGGCGTGGATGAACGTTTCCCTGTACACCTTGCTGTTCGGGTGGCTGCAAAACGGGACGGACGGTGCCGCGGCGGCAAACCCGCTGTTTTTGCTCTACGGGCTGTGGCTGCTGGCAGCGACGGCTCTCACCGCCCTGACCGGGGCGCTGGTGCGCCGCTACGTCGATGGACGGGGCTTTGAACCGCACAGCCTGCGCCTGTGCCAGGCGAAGCCTGACCTCGTGAGCCTGCTGCCCGCCCTGTGCCCGGTGGTTCTGGCGGGGTTTTGGCTGTACTACAGCGGGGATGTCCCCCGTGAGCCGACTCTGTACAAAGGTCAGGCCGAGCTGTACCGGTATCTGCTGCTGGCGGCAGCGCTGTTCACGGCGGTGGTGCTGTGGTTTGGTCACCGCCGGGGCAAGCTGCTCCCGGCTGCGGCCATGCTGCTGGGCTGCGCCCTCTACCCCAAGGCCGCCCTGTGGGCGCGCGCCTATTCACTGGGACTTGCCGGGCTTGTGCCGGTGGAGGAGCTGACCCTCCGCTACCGCTACTACCTGTTTGGCGAGTTTAGCCCCGCGCTGGGGCTGCTGGCCGCCGGGCTGACGGTGGGGTATTTGCTGTGCTGCTGTGTGCGGCTTGAGAGGGGCAAGCCCGGCCGCGAAGAGACCGCTGAGCCTGCCATCCCCGATTAAAACCAACGAAGCCCCGCTGCGGGCGGCTCTTTGAGAGCCATCCGCGGCGGGGCTTTTGGTTTGGGTTTGCTCAATAGAAGCGCTCTGCGGCGGTGGTGCCGTCGGCGTAGTGCAGGGTGACCAGACCGTAATAGTAGAACGGCGTGACGAACGCTTCCTCCGGGATGAGAAAATACCGCCCGCCGCCGGGGCCGGTGACCCACTCGTCCTGTTCGGTGCGCACCGAGAGGAGCAGCGAGTCGCTTGTGTACGCATAGTCGCTGTACAGCTCCAGCGTCAGCGCGGTGATGTCCGGGTCATCCACCCGGCCGCAGAACCCGCCGCCCGGCGCGTCCTCCGTGAGCTTCAGCCAGCAGCAGTAGAGCGGCTCGCCGTCGGTGCGGTCGCTGGTGCGGAAGCCGCCGTCCGCGGATTCCCAGCCGGTCAGGTCGGGGCGCATACTGTAGGCCAGCAGTCCGCCCGCCGAGGCGCGAAGGCAGATCAGGTTCAGGGTGCCGGGCTGCCGCCACTGAAGCACCGTGCGGCCCTTGGGCATACCATTTTGATACTCGGTGAGCGCCATGCGGCGGCCGGGGGTGAGCGCCAGCGTCCCGCCGAAGTAGACCAGCAGGAACAGCGCTGCCAGAACCGCCAGCGTTTTCAGCGCGGCGCGGCGGCGCGAGGGGAGGCGTTTGGGCTTTCTCATGGGCACAGCACCTCCCAGTCAAGCGGTACATCGAGGGAATAGCGTACACCGTACCGGTCGTATCGGATGGGCAGCGACGCACAGCCCGGCCCGAACCGTGCCAAAAGCTCCGGGTCGCTCAGGTCAAAATCAGCCGCATAGTTCTTGCAGCCGTAGGTGGAGTACCCGGTGTAGCCGCAGCGGGAGGCGCTGTCCCCCAGCGTAAAGCCGTGTACCATGCTGGGCGCGGCGGCAAAGGGATTCTTGTTGTAGACCACCAGCGCGACGGCCAGCGCCTGCGCGTCCGGGTCGTAGCCGATCTGATATACCCGGATCACCGCCCCGTTTGCCTCGGTGCGCACATCCACGTCCTGCACGTTCCAGCGTTCGTTGCGGGCGAGGTTCTGAAAGCCGGAGGGATGGACACGGGCCTCCAGACTGCGCCACACGCCGTAGCCCTGATTGCAGACCGTCAGCAGAGCCGGCAGCAGCAGCGCCGCGATGCACAGCAGCGCCGCCCGCCGCAGCCAGAGCCAAAACCGGGAGAATTGGGCGTTCAGCGCGTCACCGATCTGGGTCGGGTCGCCCATGTCGGTCACGGCGCGCCGGGCGGCCTCCTCGGGGTCGTAGCCGGCCCCGGCCAGCACCTCCATGCGGTCCTCCAGATGAGCCAGCAGCTCGGCGCGGATCTGCTGTTCCTCGGCCGAGGTGGCGCGGGTCAGCCGCGCCGAAACTTGTGTGCAGAAGGCCTCGCAGTGCAGCCGTGCGGGGTCTTGGTTGGGCATGGGCGATTCCTCCCTTCGGACGGCAGTAAAGCGGTGTTATGCGGTTTTTGGGTCGGCTTCCCGAAGAATGTCCGCCATATACTCCGGGAAAAACCAGGACTGGGTCTGCCCGTCGGCGAAGCTCAGCTCCACCTCAAAGGCGCGGGCGTAGACCTCCTGCGGGAACGGTTCGGTGCAGGGCACCAGAAAGCACACATCGCCGCCCGGCGCGGTGAGCCAGTCGGAGCGGGTCATCTCGCAGGCGGTCAGCTCGAACCAGTCCTCATGGGCGGCGGTGGGGGAGGGCTGGGTGTAGATGTGTACCGTGACGGTGCGCACACCGTCCAGCGTGATCCGCCCGGCGGCAGCGCCCACCGCGCCCCGGGGCGGGGCGTCATCGTTCAGCGCCAGCCAGCCCAGCGAGACCGGGCCGCCCTTGGTGCGGTCGAACAGGTAACTGCCGGTGGGCTGCCAGCCCAGAACGCCCGGCTTCAGGATGTGCAGTCCGAAGCTGGTCTCGGAGGCACTGACACAAAAGTGCGGGTCAGCCGCGCCGCCGCTGGACACGCAGGCCAGCAGCTCGCTCTCCGGCAGGGTGCCCCGGCGCGACAGGCTGCGGACGTAATGCTCGGGGGTAAAGGACACGCCGTACAGGCTGTCGGTCAGGCAGATGACGGCCATCACAGCGGCGGCCAGCAACCATCCCAGCGCCTCGCGGCGGCGAGTAAGGGTGCGCTTGGGTCGTTTCATTGGGTCAGCACCTCCCAATCCAGCGGTACGGTCAGCTCAAACCGCTCACCGTAGTGGTCGTAGACGAGGGTCAGGTGGTCGGGCTGCGGCGCGGCGGGGGTGCAGCGCAGCATCCGATGTCCGAACCCCCGGTTCCAACTGGAGGAGCTGCCGCCGTACTCGGCCTCCTCCTCGGCAAAGGCGAGCATATCCAGATAGTCCGGCAGCTCTCGCAGGAAGGGGTTCACCGGGTAGGCGGCCACCGACAGGCCGACCTCGCCGCTGTCCGGGTCGTAACCGACCTCGTAGACCCGCAGCTCGACCCCCTTGAACCGATGCCGCACGTCTGCTTCGGCGGTGACGAAGCCCTTGGACTCCAGCGAGTAGTGCTGTTCGGGGGCGGCGCGGTTGGTCAGACTGTGATAGACCACCGTGAGGTCGTACCCCAGCGAAAACAGGGTGGGGAACAGCAGTACCACCACCAGAATACAGGCCAGCGACTGCACCCAGCCCCAAAACCGGGAGAATTGGGCGTTCAGTGCGTCACCGATCTCCACCGGGTCGCCCATGTCCCGCACTGCCCGTTCGGCGGCTTCGGCGGGGCTGTAGCCGGCTTCGGTCAGTACCTCCATACGGTCTTCCAAGTGGGCGGACAATTCTTCGTGAATGCGGCGTTTTTCGCCCCGGTCGGCGCGGGTCAGCCGGGTGAGGACGCGGGCGCAAAAGCTCTCACAGCGCGGATCCATGGTTCAGGCCTCCGTCAAGGGCAGGATGCCGTGCAGGACGGCGTCCACCCCGTGGGCGTAGCTGTGCCACGCCTCCGCCTCGGTGTGCAGCAGCGCCTGCCCCTTGCGGGTGAGGTGGTAGTAGCGGCGCATCCGGCCGGTGGGGGCCTGCTGCTCGTAGGCCTCCACTGCGCCATCCTGCTCCAGCCCGTGCAGGATGGGGTAGAGGGTGCCCTCCTTCATCTGGAAGGTGTGATCCGAGCGTCGCTCCAGCTCCACGATCATCTGGTAGCCGTACATATCCTCGGCGGCCAGCAGCCCCAGCACCAGCAGGCTGGCGTGCTCCAGCGACTTTTTCTTCGCGGCCATGTGTTGCTCCTTTCTCCCGGCGGGGCCGGGCGGTGTATTTTCTGGAAAATAATACCTAGAATGTCTATGCCTTATCTGGATTATACCTCGACATTCTAGGCATTGCAATGTGCAGCTACGACAAATCTTGCCCGTTTGATTTGTGCATCTGCCCCAAACAGACGCAAAAAGAGCGCCCCATCCGGCGGGATGGGGCGCTCTTGATGGTTTGGGGCTAGAAGCTCAGCTCAGGGTGGCCAGCTCGTCGTTCCACACGGCGGCACAGGCGTCGCTGGGCATACGCCAGTCGCCGCGGGGGGACAGGGTGACCGAGCCGACCTTGGGGCCGTCGGGCAGGCAGCTGCGCTTGAACTGCTGGATGAAGAAGCGGCGGTAGAAGTTCTTCAGCCAGTGCAGCAGCACCTCGTTGCTGTAGCGATCGCCCAGCGCGGCCTGAGCCATCTTGTAGATCTTTGCAGGGCCGAAGCCGAAGCGCAGCACATAGTACAGGTAGAAATCGTGCAGCTCATAGGGGCCGACCAGCGACTCGGTCTGCTGAGCGATCTCGCCGTTCTCGTTGGCGGGCAGCAGCTCGGGGCTGACGGGGGTGTCCAGAATGTCCAGCAGGCAGGCGCGCAGGGTCTCGTTGGCGGCGATGTCGGCCTCATAGTGGACGATGTGGCGCACCAGCGTCTTGGGGATGCCGGCGTTCACGCCGTACATGCTCATGTGGTCGCCGTTGTAGGTGGCCCAGCCCAGAGCCAGCTCGCTCAGATCGCCGGTGCCCACCACCAGGCCGCCGGTGCGGTTGGCCAGATCCATCAGCTCCAGCGTGCGCACGCGGGCCTGACCGTTCTCAAAGGTCACATCGTAGCAGGTCTCGCTCTGGCCGATGTCGGCAAAGTGGCTGCGCACAGTGCCGGCGATGTTGATCTCCTGGAAGCTCACGCCCAGCTCCTCGCACAGGACCTCGGCGTTGGAGCGGGTGCGCTTTGTGGTGCCGAAGCAGGGCATGGTCACCGCCAGCACATCGGTCATGGGGCGGCCCAGCTTCTTCATGGCGCGCACCGCCACCAGCAGGGCAAGGCAGCTGTCCAGACCGCCGGAGATGCCGATGACTGCGGTCTTGGCCCAGGCGTGCTTGATGCGCTTGGCCAGACCGTCCGCCTGCATCTCAAGGATCAGCTCGCAGCGCTCGGCGCGGGCAGCGTCATCGGCGGGCACGAAGGGCATGGGGGAGATGGCGCGGGTCAGGGGCACATCCACCACAGGCAGATGGAAGGCCACGCGGGTGTAGCCCTCGTCGTTCAGCTCAAAGCTGGTGTTGCGGCAGCGCTCGCTGACCATGCGGCCCAGATCCAGCTCGGTGCAGGCGTAGCCTGCGCCGAAGGGCTTGGCCTCGGCCAGTACGCCGCCGTTCTCGCAGATCAGGTCGTGGGCGGAGAACACCATGTCGGTGGTGGACTCGCCGTGGCCTGCGTCCGCGTACAGGTAGGCGCACAGCAGCCGGCCGGACTGCTGGCTCACAAGCTGGCGGCGGTACTCAGCCTTGCCCACGGTCTCGTCGCTGCAGGACAGGTTGGCGATGACGGTGGCGCCGGCCAGCGCGTGGCCGGTGCTGGGGGGCAGGGGCGCCCACAGATCCTCACAGATCTCGGCGGCCAGACAGAAGGCGGGCATCTCGGCGCACTGGAACAGCAGTTTGGTGCCCATGGGCACGGTCTGCCCGGCGAAGGTCACGGTGCGGGTGGCGGCGGGGGCGCGGTTGTAGTGGCGCTTCTCGTAGAACTCGCTGTAGTTGGGCAGGAAGGTCTTGGGCACCAGACCCAGCAGCTCGCCGTGACAGATCACGGCGGCGCAGTTGTACAGCTTGCCGTCCACCGGCACAGGAACACCGATGCAGGCGACCAGATCCAGCTCGGCGGTGGCCTGCAGGATCTGGGCAAGACCTGCTTCAGCGGCGCGCTGCAGGGGCTGCTGCAGGAACAGGTCACCGCAGGTGTAGCCGGTCAAACCCAGCTCCGGGCAGACGGCCAGCTGCACGCCCTCGGCGGCGGCCTTCTGCAGGGCTTCGATGGTCATCTGGGTGTTGTAGGGGCAGTCGGCCACCCGCAGTGCGGGCGAAAGGGTACAGGCTCTGATGAAACCGTGATTCATGTTCATGCCATCCTTTTCGTTTATTTGGGGCCGGTGGTGTACCGGCTCGTGTCTTGTCTGCATACACCATTATTTTACCACGGCGGCGCGGTGAGAACAAGACCGCGGCCGTGCAGATGCACAGGATTTGTGTGCGGCGGGGCTGCCGCTTGCGCCGGAGGACGGGCTGTGGTAAGCTTTTTCCATAGAAACTGAACCGGGGGAGGAATGCGCGTGGGACAGGGGATTTTAATGTTGATCGAGATCGGATTTTTCGGGGCGTTCATCGACCTCTCCAATCTGTATCTGACCATTCCGATGTACCTGCTGGTACTCATCGGGTTTGGGGTGCAGAGCTTGCTTTTGAAGTGCTGTCGCGCTGGGTGGAGGCGCTGGACGTTTGCCGCTGCTTTGCTGGCGGGTGCGGCGGCGGGGGAGATCGCCTGCGCGGTCATCACCGGCTGGGATCTGCTGGGGGTGCTGATCCTGTACGGATTCGTACTGTGCCTTGCCATCGGTGCGCTGGCGGCGGTGGCAAGGCATTGGATCAAAGCCCGCCGGGCGGGTCGGGACTAAAAAACGCTGCCCGGCAGGGCTGCTCTGTGCGGTCAGTTCTGCGCGTCGGGCGTCCACAGCCGCAGCTCGGTTTGGAAATACTGCTCCTGAAAGCGGACGGCGTCGGCGATCTCCTCTGCGGTAAAGGTGCGGCCGATGGGGGCCACCACCCACTTGTCCTCGATGTCGTCCATCCGCAGGATGATGGCGATGACCCGCCCGGTCAGCCGTTCGACGGGGCCGTCTAGGCCCAGAATGTAAGCGTCCTGCTCCTCGCCGTCCGTGGCAAGCGTGCCCTTGATATAGCCGTAGTTGACGGGGTAGACAATGTCCGGGTGGTTTGGATGGATGCTGCCCATGGGGCGGTCGACCGTGACCGTGACGACAGAACCGAGCATACGCTGACCTCCTTTGAAGCTGTGTGGTGGGTCCAGTATAGCACCGGGTGGCTCGGCGGTGCAACGGGATGGGGAACTTCCAAAACATCCTTTGACCTTTTGACTAATTGAGAGAATAAAAGGCCTCCCTTCGTCGAAGCGACGGAGGGAGGTGTGTTCATAAAACGCAATTGCTCGATAAATTGGAATTGGTATTATACTGGTTTAATCAAACCGTTTGTCCAGAATGTCTCAAAGGTTTCAGTTGAACCGCCGTGCTCGA
>JBGVKB010000101.1:0-23032 GCA_045118955.1 Oscillospiraceae bacterium
AAAATTATCATGGCAGTAGTTTCTATGAAGCAGCTTCTCGAGGCCGGTGTGCACTTCGGTCACCAGACCCGCCGCTGGAACCCCAAGATGGCCCGCTACATCTTCACCGAGCGCAACGGCATCTACATCATCGATCTGCAGAAGACCGTGAAGAAGCTGGACGACGCTTACAACTTCGTGCGCGACGTGGCCGCTGAGGGCGGCGACATCCTGTTCGTCGGCACCAAGAAGCAGGCTCAGGAGTCCATCCGTGACGAGGCCAACCGCTGCGGTATGCACTACGTCAACGCTCGCTGGCTGGGCGGCATGCTGACCAACTTCCGCACCATCCGTAAGCGCATCGACCGTCTGGAGCAGCTGCGCAAGATGAGCGAGGACGGCACCTTCGATCTGCTTCCCAAGAAGGAAGTTGTCAAGCTGGAGCTGGAGATCGAGAAGCTGGAGAAGTTCCTGGGCGGCGTGAAGAACATGAAGGGTCTGCCCAAGGCCATGTTCATCGTCGATCCTCACAAGGAGCGCATCGCCGTTTCCGAGGCCCGCAAGCTGAACATCCCCATCGTTGCCATCGTTGACACCAACTGCAACCCCGACGAGATCGACTACGTCATCCCCGGCAACGACGACGCCATCCGCGCTGTCAAGCTGATCGCCGGCACCATGGCCAACGCCGTGCTGGAGGGCAAGCAGGGCGAGCAGACCGAGGAGGCCGCTGAGGCTGCCGAGGCCTGAGCAACGCTGAAAAGCTGCGTTCCACCAAACTGAAAGGGGAAATTAAAAATGGCTACTATTAGTGCAAAGGACGTTATGGAGCTGCGCAAGCAGACCGACTGCGGCATGATGGAGTGCAAGAAGGCTCTGACCGACGCCAACGGCGATTTCGCCAAGGCTGTCGAGCTGCTGCGTGAGAAGGGTCTGGCCACCGCCGCCAAGAAGGCCGGCCGCATCGCCGCCGAGGGCATGGTCTACGCTGCTTCCAACGGCACCGTGGGTGTGGCCCTGGAGGTCAACGCCGAGACCGACTTCGTCGCCAAGAACGACAAGTTCGTCGCCTTCGTCAAGGAGGTCGCCGAGGTCATCATGGAGCAGAACCCCGCCGACGTCGAGGCCCTGCTGGGCTGCAAGATGGGCGAGGGCACCGTGGATGACGGCCTGAAGGGTCTGATCCTGGTCATCAAGGAGAACATCCAGATCCGCCGCTTCGTCCGCTACGAGGGCACCTGCGCCGCCTACATCCATGCCGGCGGCACCCATGCCGTTCTGGTCAACTTCGAGACCACCGCTGAGGTGGCCGCGAAGCCCGAGTTCGTTGCCTACGGCAAGGACATCGCCATGCAGATCGCCGCTGCCAACCCCACCTACGTGCGTCCCGAGGAGGTCCCCGCCGACGTGCTGGCTAAGGAGAAGGAGATCCTGCTGGCTCAGATGGCCAACGATCCCAAGACTGCCAACAAGCCTGAGGCTGTCAAGGAGAAGATGATCATCGGCAAGGTCAACAAGTACTACAAGGAGTTCTGCCTGGTTGATCAGCCCTTCGTGAAGGACGACAAGCAGTCCGTGGCTCAGTACACTGCCCATGTTGGCAAGGAGCTGGGCGGCGAGATCGTGATCGTCAAGTTCGTGCGCTTCGAGAAGGGCGAGGGCCTGGAGAAGCGTCAGGACGACTTCGCTGCTGAGGTCGCTTCCATGGCGAAGTAAGCTCCTTTTGTAAGGAACTTGCACCCAACCTAAACAGGGAATTGCAGGGTCCCGCGGCGTATGCCGCGGGGCCTTGCTTTTTGTTTTTAGGAAAAAGTGAAACAAAATATTAAGATTTGCCCAAAGAAAGGGCAGACAAATCCGTTGAAATCTGCTATAATAGTGCCGTGTCAGTGCATTAGCGTTTTGCAGTCGTAAAAACCGGCGGCCCGCTGTGCGATCAAAATAAACGGCCCCGGGCCGGAAGGAGAGGTGCTGTGCCATGGCCCAGAAACCCCGCAAAAGTGAAGCCACCGACGCCCTGTTTCAGGCGATCCTGTCCCTGCAGTCGGTGGGGGAGTGCTATACCTTTTTTGAAGACCTCTGCACCATGAAGGAGCTGAGCGACATGAGCCAGCGTCTGCAGGCTGCCCGCCTGCTGCTGCAGGGCAGCACCTACGACCAGATCGTAAAGCAGGTGGAGATCAGCACCGCGACCATCAGCCGCATCAATCGGTGCATCCAGTACGGTGAGGGCGGCTATCGCACCATCATCGAGCGCATGGACGGTGCAAAGGGCGAGGAGTAATGTCCGCCTTTATACCTATATATAATAGAGAGAGCAAGAAGCGGCGGAGCCTCTAAGGGGGCTTCGCCGCTTGTTTTCTGTCGCTGCGGGTATCCGCGGCACAGGGACGCTTTGTGTGCGGATGGAGCGGCGGGGACAAAAAGTGTGCGGTGAGTGGGCAAGATATGCGCCGCGGGATGCGGCGTGGGTGTTTGCTTTGGAAAAACAACACGGTCAAAAAGCCGGGAAAGGGGAAATTGTGAATAATTTTTGTATAAGTAGAAGAGAAACACCCTCAAAAGCGGGGGAAACTTGTAAAAATAGTCCATTGAAGTGACTTGCTTAATTTACTATAATAAATTACATCACATCCCTTTGATTCACACGGCCTTATAGAGGGAGACCGTGGATGTGTACATATTTCTAAGGAGGAAATTCACCATGAAAAAGTTCGTTTGTCTGGTGCTGGCTCTGGTCATGGCCCTGAGCCTGGTTGCCTGCGGCGGCGCTGCTTCCAGCACCCCCGCTTCTGAGGCTGGTTCTGAGGCTGCCTCCATTGAGGGCGCCATTAAGATCGGCGGCACCGGCCCCCTGACCGGCGGCGCTGCCATCTACGGTACCGCTGTTAAGCGCGGCGCTGAGATCGCTGTTGAGGAAGTCAATGCTCTGGGCGGTGTTCAGTTCGAGCTGAAGTACGAGGACGACGCTCACGATGCTGAGAAGGCCGTCAACGCCTACAACACCCTGAAGGACTGGGGCGTTCAGATCTTCCTGGGCTCCGTCACTTCCGCCCCCGGTGTGGCCACCTCTGCTGAGAGCAACGCCGACCACATCTTCTCCCTGACCCCCTCCGCTTCTTCCACCGACGTTCTGGGCGGTGTTGCCAACCCCCTGACCGGCACTGTGGACATTCCCCGCAAGGACAACTCCTTCCAGATGTGCTTCATGGATCCCAACCAGGGTTCCGCTTCTGCTCAGTACATCGCTGACAAGGATCTGGGCGAGAAGATCGCTGTGATCTACAAGAACGACGACGTGTACTCCACCGGCATCTACAACACCTTCGCCGCCAAGGCTCAGGAGCTGGGTCTGGAGATCGTCTCCACCACCACCTTCACCACCGACAGCCAGACCGACTTCTCTGTGCAGATCGCTGATGCCAAGGACAACGGTGCTGACCTGGTCTTCCTGCCCATGTACTACGACGCCGCTGCCCTGATCCTGACCCAGAGCAATGCCATCGGCTACGCCCCCGTCTTCTTCGGCGTGGACGGCATGGACGGCATCCTGACTCTGGAGGCCTTCGACACCTCTCTGGCTGAGGGCGTCATGCTGCTGACCCCCTTCAACGCCGACTCCGAGGACGAGAAGACCAAGGCCTTCGTCGCCAAGTACAATGAGCTGTACAACGAGGTCCCCAACCAGTTCGCTGCTGACGCTTATGACTGCATCTATGCCATCTACCAGGCTGTCAACGCCTGCGGCGTGGCCAACGATGCCACCGCCAGCGAGATGTGCGACGCTCTGATCGCTGAGTTCACTGGCTCTGACTTCGTCTTCGACGGTCTGACCGGCGAGGGCATGACTTGGGACAACACCGGTGCTGTTACCAAGAGCCCCAAGGGCATGGTCATCGAGAACGGCGTTTACATCGGTATGGATTGATCCAACCTGCGAAATCACCCTTTGAACGCGCGGGGACTTTAAACGGCGGGAACCTCTGCCCTTGTTGAAAGACCCGGGAGGGCTGCTGGAATCCGGCAGCCCTCTTTTGCGCATTTTATCCCATCACGCAAATTTTGGGCTGAAATGTGCGTTTATCCGTTAAAACGGGCTTATCCGAATCATCGGGCCCCATACTGGCTGAGTTTCGACAAGCCCGTGGCCCAAGACAGAAATTGAGGTGTGTATTTGTGCTGACCTTCCTGAACCACCTGATCAACGGCATCAGTCTGGGCAGTGTGTACGCCATCATCGCTCTGGGCTACACCATGGTGTACGGCATCGCCAAGATGCTGAACTTCGCCCACGGCGATGTTATCATGGTGGGCGCGTACATCTGTTTCTTTGCGGTGGCCTCCTTCGGCCTGCCCCCGCTGGTGGGCGTGCTGCTGGCCATGATCGTGTGTACCGTGCTGGGCATGGTGATCGAGCGACTGGCTTACAAGCCCCTGCGCTCGGCCCCCTCTCTGGCCGTGCTGATCACCGCCATCGGCGTGAGCTATTTCCTGCAGAACGCCGCCCAGCTGCTGTGGTCCTCCAATACCAAAATCTTCCCCTCCTTCCTCGTGCTGAAGACCACCGACGCCGAGGGCAAGGAGATCGTTGAGCGCGGTCTGTCCTTTGCGAACGGCCAGCTGAACGTTTCCTACACCACTCTGGTCACCATCGTGGCCTGTGTGGTCATCATGCTGGTGCTGACCTGGTTCATCGGCAAGACCAAGATGGGTCAGGCCATTCAGGCCTGCTCCGAGGATAAGGGCGCTGCCCAGCTCATGGGCATCAACGTGAACACCACCATCTCCATGACCTTTGCCATCGGTTCCGCTCTGGCGGCCATCGCGGGCGTGCTGCTGTGTTCCGCTTATCCCACTCTGGTGCCCACCACCGGCTCCATGCCCGGCATCAAGGCCTTTACCGCAGCCGTCTTCGGCGGCATCGGCTCCATCCCCGGCGCTCTGCTGGGCGGCATCCTGCTGGGTGTCATTGAGATCTTCGCTAAGGCGTACATCCATACCCAGCTTTCGGACGCCATTGTGTTCGCCGTCCTTATCGTCGTGCTGCTGGTGCGGCCCACCGGTCTGCTGGGCAAGCAGATCCGTGAGAAAGTGTAAGAGGTGGCAGCCATGCTGAAACGTTTTCGTACCAATAAGAATTTCCGCACCAATATGCTGACCTACGCAATGGTGGTGGCGGCTTTCGTCATCTTCCAGGTGCTGGGCAGCATGGGGATGCTGTCCTCCACCATGAAGGGTCAGCTGGTGCCCATCTGCGCCTATGTGCTGGTGGCCCTGAGCCTAAACCTGACCGTCGGCATTCTGGGCGAGCTGAGTCTGGGTCACGCCGGCTTCATGAGCGTGGGCGCCTTCGCCGGCGTCGTGACCAGCACCGCGCTGGCCGGCTCCGTTGAGTCGGACCCCATCCGTCTGGCCATCTCTGTGGTGGTGGGCGCAGCTCTGGCCGGTGTCGTGGGCGTGCTCATCGGCATCCCCGTCCTGCGTCTGAACGGTGACTATCTGGCCATCGTGACGCTGGCCTTCGGCGAGATCATCAAGTCCATCGTGAACAACCTGTACATCGGTATGGACGCCAACGGTCTGCACGCCAGTTTTATCAACAACAACATCCAGTTGGGTGAGGGCGGCCGCATGATCCTCAGCGGCCCCATGGGTGTGCCCGGCGTTCAGAAGATCTCCACCTTCACTGCCGGCTTCATCCTGATCATGATCGCTCTGGTCGTGATTTTCAATCTGGTGGACAGCCGCGCCGGCCGTGCCATCATGGCCCTGCGCGACAACCGCATCGCGGCCCAGAGCGTGGGCATCAACGTGACCAAGTACAAGATGATGGCCTTCGTCATCTCCGCGGCCATCGCCGGCGCCGGCGGCGCTCTGTACGGTCAGGCTCAGAACACCATCATCGCCTCCAAGTTCGACTTCAACACCTCGATCCTGATCCTGGTGTTTGTGGTTCTGGGCGGCATGGGCAGCATGATGGGCTCCATCATCGCCGCGGCTCTGCTGACCGTTCTGCCCGAGCTGCTGCGCGGTCTGGCGGATTACCGTATGCTGATCTACGCCATCGTGCTGATCCTGATGATGCTGTTCAACTCTGCCCCCGGCATGGTGGCGTGGCGTGAGAGCATGACCGAGAAATTCATGGGCGCGTTCAAAAAGACCGAGAAGAAGGAGGAGAAGTAAGCCATGGCACTGCTTGAAGTTTCCAACCTGGGCATCGCGTTCGGCGGTCTGCAGGCCGTGGCCCAGCTTGACCTGAAGATCGAACAGGGGCAGCTGTACGGCCTCATCGGCCCCAACGGCGCGGGCAAGACCACCGTGTTCAATATGCTGACCGGCGTGTACAAGCCCACCGAGGGCGACATCATTCTGGACGGCAAGAACATCACCGGTCTGTCGCCTGCCACCATCAGCAAGGCCGGCATCGCCCGTACCTTCCAGAACATCCGTCTGTTCAACGACCTGACTGTGCTGGACAACGTCAAGGTCGGCCTGCACAATCAGGTGCAGTACCCCATGTGGACCGGCATCCTGCGTCTGCGTTCCTACTATGAGAAGGAGCGCGAGATGAACAAGCAGGCCATGAAGCTGCTGAAGATCTTCGATCTGGACAAGGAAGCCGACCTGAAGGCCTCCAGCCTGCCCTACGGCAAACAGCGCAAGCTGGAGATCGCCCGCGCGCTGGCCACCAATCCGAAGCTGTTGCTGCTGGATGAGCCTGCCGCCGGCATGAACCCCAACGAGACCGCTGAGCTGATGAACACCATCAAGTTCGTGCGGGATACCTTCAACATTTCCATCCTGCTCATTGAGCATGATATGAACTTCGTCATGGGCATCTGCGAGTACATCACCGTGCTGAACTACGGCCGTGAGCTGGCCCGCGGTACCGGCGGCGAGGTGCGCAACAATCCGAAGGTCATTGCGGCCTATCTGGGAGGTGACTGATCATGGGTGAGATGCTGTCTGTCAAGGACGTCAACGTATTTTACGGTTCGATCCACGCCATCAAGGGCATTTCGTTCCACGTGAACGAGGGTGAGATCGTGACCCTGATCGGCGCCAACGGTGCCGGCAAGACCACCACCATGCACGCCATCTCCGGCCTGCTGCGTCCCAAGAGCGGTGAGATCGACTACTGTGGTCAGCACATCCACAAGATGGACGCCCACAAGATCATCCGTCTGGGTCTGGCTCAGGTGCCGGAGGGCCGCCGCGTGTTCAGCGGTCTGACCGTGCAGCAGAACCTGACTCTGGGTGCCTACACCCGCACCGACGGCAAGGAGGCCATTCAGGACGACTACGACCGCGTCTTTGAGCTGCTGCCCCGCCTGAAGGAGCGGCGCAATCAGGCCGCCGGCACCCTGTCCGGCGGTGAGCAGCAGATGCTGGCCATCGGCCGTGCGCTGATGTGCAAGCCCAAGATGCTGCTGCTGGATGAGCCTTCCATGGGCCTGTCCCCCCTGCTGGTGAAGGAGATCTTCCGCATCATCAAGGACGTCAACCGGGACGGCGTGACCGTGCTGCTGGTGGAGCAGAACGCCAAGATGGCGCTGGAGATCGCCCACCGTGCCTACGTGCTGGAGACCGGCAAGATCAAGATGGAGGGCGACGCCCACGAGCTGGCCAACAACATCGAGGTGCGCAAGGCGTATCTGGGCTGCTGAGCTGACAGCCGAAACAAACTGTTAAAATCAACGCGGACTGTGCCGAGAGATCGGCCGGCCCGCGTTGTTTTTTTGTGTTTTGCGCGGCGCGGCCGGTCCGGCGTGCAAAAAAACGGCTCAAAGGAAAGATTCTTGCCCAGAATACTTGAAAAGGATGACGCTGTGCGGTAAAATAAAAGCCGGCTTTTTACTGGGCTGCCCCGGGCAGCAAGGGACGGAGGAGAGCGGATGGCCTTTCGGGAAAAAGAACATTACGATGCCCGGGATCTGATGGAGATCGTGGCGCTGCTGCGCGACCCGGAGCAGGGCTGTCCCTGGGACAAGGTGCAGACCCACCAGACCATCCGGATGAACTTTCTGGAGGAGACCTGCGAGGTGCTGGAGGCCATCGATCTGGAGGACGACCACCTGATGTGTGAGGAGCTGGGCGACATCATGATGCAGGTGGCCCTGCACAGCCAGATGGCCGCCGAGGCGGGCAGCTTCACCTTTGACGAGGTGTGCGACGGGGTGTGCAAAAAGCTTATCTACCGCCACCCCCACATCTTTGGGGACGCGGAGGCGCCCACCGGGGCCAACAGTTGGGACGCGCTGAAAAACCGGGAGAAGGGGCGCACCACGCTGGAGCAGGATCTGGCCAGTGTGCCGGCCACCCTGCCCGCCCTGATGCGGGCAGCCAAGACCCAGAAGCGGGCGGCCCGCTGGGGCATCGGCCCCGACCGCCGGGAAACGGCACAGGCCGCGGTGGATGCGGCAATGGCCGCCCTGCCCGGCGCTGAGGATGCGGAGACCGCGCTGGGGGACGCCCTGCTTGCTCTGACCGATCTGGCCCGCCAATGCGGGGTGGACCCGGAGCTGGCCCTCGTGAAGGCCACCCGCCGCTTTGCCGAGCAAGCCGCCCGGCAGAATTGATACGCCGCTGACAGAGGATCGGCAGACGATGGCCGAACGGCCGATGACAGCATCGCCGGAATGATCTCTGTGTTAGGATAAAATGTTTTGGAGGTATAGAAACATGACGAAAGCTGATCTGATCGCCAAGGTCGCCGCCGAGGCCGAGATGAGCAAGAAGGACGCCGAAAAGGCCGTCAACACCGTGCTGAGCGCCATCACCGAGGCTCTGGCCGAGGGCGACAAGGTCTCTCTGGTGGGCTTCGGCACCTTTGAGACCCGCGAGCGCGCCGCCCGCACCGGTCAGGATCCCCGCACCAAGGAGCCGATCGAGATCCCTGCCGCCACCGTCCCCGCGTTCAAGGCCGGCAAGGCTCTGAAGGACGCTGTGGCCAAGTAAAAACGGCTGAAAACGGTTGCAACGGCGCTGTCTCCGGGCGAGATGGCGCCGTTTTGCATACAGATGTGAAAGGAGCGATACCCATGCGCATCGACAAATACCTGAAGGTGAGCCGCCTGATCAAGCGGCGCACCGTGGCCAACGATGTGGCCGATGCCGGCCGCATTCTGGTGAACGGCAAGGTGGTCAAGGCCAGCTACGCCGTGAAGGTGGGCGACATCATCGAGATCACCTTCGGCAACCGCCCGGTCAAGGTGCGGGTGCTGTCCGTGGAGGACGCCGTCCGCAAGGACGTGGCCCGCGAGATGTACGAGGTCATCGAAGGGGCGTAAACCCGCATAGGCCGGGGTGTGTGCCGCATAGACTTGTACCAAAGGAAGGTGCAGGATATGACCCAATACAGTTACCCGGCCGCCGCCCCGGAAAGCGCGGCACGCCCGGCGGTGCAGCACAATCTGATCCTGGAGAACCGCCAGACCGTGACCGCCACCGGCATCACCCGCATCGTCAGCTACGACGAGTTCAGCGCCAGCTTGGAAACAGGGCAGGGGAGCCTTGTCATCGGCGGGCGGGACATCCGGGTGAGCGAGCTGTCCATCCAGACCGGCGAGCTGAAAATTTACGGCAAGATCGAGTACGTTCAGTACAGCGACACCCGGGAGACCGCCGGCGGCTTTTTCAAGCGGCTGGCGCGGTGACCGCCCATGGCCGTGGCGCAGACCGCTCCCCACATGGCGGCGGATATGCTCTGCTGCTTGGGGCTGGGGTTCCTGTTGGGGGCGGTGTACGATCTGGCGCGCTTTCTGGCGGGGGATTCCCGCCCGGTGTGCTTTGTGGCGGATCTGGCGGCCTTTGTACTGGCGGCGCTGCTGCTCACCAGCTTTGCGGCCGGCCGAAGCTGGGCCGGCGCGGTGCGCTGGTACATGAGCGCCTCACTGCTGTTTGGGGACGCGGGCTATTTTCTGGTGCTGGCCCCCGCGACCCGTGCGGTGGAGGACTTCATCAAGTGGCTGCTGAGCCGCCCCTTTGTTCTGACAGGGATGCTGCTTTGTCCCATCGGGCGGGCTGTGGGGCGGGCGGCGTGCCGGCGTGCGGGAAAAATGCGGGAAAAAGTGCGGACAAATCGAACAAAACGGTTGCAAAAAAACGCTAAAGTATTGTATAATTCAAATTGAGCTTATGTGTCTTGAGGCCGGAAGGAGGGATCGCCGTGGGACAGCAAAAAGCCAAGCGCCGCGTCGGACTCTCTTCTTGGCTGGGGCGCTTGTTCCTGCTGTTTATGGGCGGCTCTCTGGTGTGCAATCTGATCTTCAATCAGGTGCAGATCTCGGCCAAGAAGCAGATCCTCGCGGACCTGCAGACCCAGCTTGTGCAGCAGCAGGCTGCCAACGACGAGCTGAAGCGGATCCTGGAGAACGACACCGACGATGAGATCATCGAGCGGGTGGCGCGCGACCAGTTCGGCTACGCCCGTCCCAGCGAGCGGGTCTTCTACGACATGAGCGGCAAATAAGCGGCCGCCTGTTTTTGCGGACAAGACGGCTGGTTCCACTGCGCACATTACATAATAAAAAGGGGTTTCGTGCATTGCAATTAGAGGTAGGAAGCATCCTCGAGGGTAAGATCACCGGCATCAAGAAGTTTGGCGCCTTTGTGGCCCTGCCCGAGGGCAAAACCGGTATGGTACACATCTCCGAGGTGTCCAACGAGTTCATTCAGGATCTGGCCACCGTGCTCCAGGAGGGGCAGACGGTCAAGGTCAAGGTCATCAACATCGCGGAGGACGGCAAGATCGCCCTGTCCATCAAGCGCACGCTGCCGCAGCAGCCCCGCGCCCCGCGTTCCCAGCAACAGCAGCAGCCCCGTCAGCAGCGCCCCCAGCAGCGGGCGGACGGCGGCCGCGTGTGGCAGCCCAAGCGTCCCCAGCAGCCCCAGGGCGAGATGAGCTTCGAGGACATGATGGCCCGGTTCAAGAGCCAGAGTGAGGAGAAGATCAGCGACCTGAAGCGGGTGACCGAGGCCCGCCGCGGCGGTGGGTATTCCCGCCGGCGCTGACCATCATCCCAGCAACCAGCAGCCGCTGCGGCCTTTCGCCGCACCGGCTGTTTTTCTGCCCGGAAGTTACCCGGGATCCACTGTAAAACTGTGAGGAACAACACTGTGAAGTATCAAATGATCGCCCCCTGTTATTTCGGCACCGAGTCCACCGCCGCCTTTGAGGTGCGCCGCATCGGCGCGGAGGACGTGCAGGTGACCGACGGCCGCATCACCTTCAGCGGCGGGCCGGACATCATCGCTGCCGCCAACCTGAACCTGCGCTGCGCCGAGCGCGTGCTGGTTCTGCTGAAGCGCTGGACCGCCACCACCTTTGACGAGCTGTTTGACGGCGTCTTCAGCATCCCTTGGGAGGATCTGATGCCCGCTGACGCGGAGTTCCCGGTGAAGGGCTCCAGCCTGTCCAGCACCCTGTCCAGCGTGCCTGCCTGCCAGAGCATCGTGAAAAAGGCGGTGGTGGAGCGGCTGAAGAAGGGACACCGCGCCCTGAGCCTGCCCGAGACCGGCGAGCTGTACAAGATCCGCTTCTCCATCCGCAAGAACGTGGTGGAGGTCATGCTGGACACCAGCGGCGACGGCCTGCACAAGCGCGGCTACCGCCGCAACGCCAACGGCGCCCCCATCAAGGAGACGCTGGCCGCCGCCATTGCCGATCTGGGCCGCGTGCGCCGGGACACTCTGGTGCAGGACCCCTTCTGCGGCAGCGGCACCATGGTCATCGAGGCGGCCCAGAAGGCCATGAACATCGCCCCCGGCCTGCGCCGCCGCTTCTGTGCCGAGCATTACAGCTTTATCCCCGCCTCGGTGTGGGCGGAGCAGCGGGAGAAGGCACTCAGCGAGGTGCGTCTGGATGCCGCCTTCGAGGGCGTGGGCTACGACATCGACCCCGCCGCCGTGGCGGTGGCCAACCAGAACGCCAAGCTGGCCGGCGTGGCCGAGCGCTGCCGCTTTGAGGTGGCGGACGTGGCGAACTTCGTGGCCGACCCCAATGCCACCGTGCTGACCAACCCGCCCTACGGCGAGCGTCTGGGCGATCTGGACATGGCCGCCCGTCTGGCGGGGGTGCTGGGTCAGCGCTGGAAGCTGGCGCAGGGTCAGGGCCTGTACGTCATCACCGCCGACGCGGACTTCGAGAAGCACTTCGGCCAGAAGGCCCCCCGCCGCCGCAAGCTGTACAACGGCATGATCCCCTGTCAGGTATATATGTACTACCAGCCCAAGAAGTTCGAGAAGGGCTGAGCAATTGCATCCAAGCTGCATATTTTGGTCTTTTTGCCCGGATGTGCAGGAAAAGTGAAATAATCCCCCGGTCTTTTTCGTATACAAAGCAAAGAACTGCGAAAAGAGGCGGGCGGCCGCAGGCGCGGAGCGGGTTCGCTCCGGGACGCCGCCCGGCTGCCCGCCTTTTGCTTTTTGACGAAAAAGGTCGATGAACGAGAGAATGAAGAAAAACCACATGAGCTACAACTTTTTTTTAGCCCTCGTATGGGCTGCCGGGCTGGTGCTGGCCGTGAGCTGCGTGATGCGGCATCTGGGCGGCGCGAACCTGAATCTGGGCGTGGTGCTCACCGACGCGCTGGCCGCCGGGCTGCTGGTGTACGCGGTCTGGCACGAGTCCATCCACCGCTTCTGCTCCCACGGCGTGGGGCGGGTGCTGGTCATTCTGTTCGGCGTGGGCATGGCGTTTTTTGTTCTGATGCTGACCTTTGTGACCGTCAGCGGCTACGCAGACCCGCCCAAGGGCGAGAAAAAGGCGGTCATCATTCTGGGCGCGGGGCTGCGGGGCGAGCGGGTGACCGCACTGCTGCAGCACCGGCTGGACGCCGCCTACGGCTATTGGCTGGAACACCCCGACGTGCTGCTGGTGACCACCGGCGGGCAGGGGCGGGGTGAGAGCATCCCCGAGGGTGAGGCCATGCGCCGTTATTTGGTGGCAAAGGGCGTGCCCGAGGAGCAGATCCTGGCCGAGTGCGTCAGCACTTCCACCGAGGAGAACTTTGCCTTTGCCGCCGAGCTGCTGGCCGGGCGCGGCGTCGGCAAGGACGACCCCGTCGTGCTGGTGACCAACGCCTTCCACTGCTACCGCGGCGGGCGCTACGCAGAGATGGCCGGCTTCACCGATGTGGACAAGCTGGCCGCGGGCATCAATCCCTCGGCGATCCTGCCCTGTTATTTCCGCGAGGTGTTCGCGGTGCTGTATTACTGGGTGTTCAAATCCTCGACCACCGGCTTTATGCGCGGGTTCGTGGGATATCTGCATCTTTGGAAATAAAATTTCGGATAAAAGGAGGTGACGCCTATGGCGCCCATCATTCGGGTGGAACACCTGCGCAAGGTGTACCGCGTGGGTAAGGAAAAGGTCGTTGCTCTGAACGACGTCTCGCTGGCCATCGAGCCGGGGGAGTTCTGCTGCATCGTCGGCGCGTCGGGCAGCGGCAAATCGACCCTGCTCAACCAGCTCGCCGGACTGGAAAAGCCCACCAAGGGGCAGGTGTTCATCGGCAAGCACAACATCAGCGCCATGGACGAGAACGCACTGGCCAAGTTCCGGCAGGCGCATCTGGGGTTCATCTTCCAGAGCTACAACCTGCTGGGCAGCATGACCGCCGCTGAAAACGTGGCCCTGCCCCTGATGTTTCAGGGCATCCCCCGCAAAAAGCGGCTGGAAATGGCCACCGCCGAGCTGAAGCGCATGGGTCTGGGAAGCCGGGCCAACCACCGCCCCACCGAGATGAGCGGCGGTCAGCAGCAGCGGGTGGGCATTGCCCGGGCGTTCGTGGCAAAGCCCAAGGTCATCTTTGCGGATGAGCCGACCGGCAATCTGGACACAGTGACCACCCGCAAGGTGCTGGGGCGGATGCTGCGCATGAGCAAGGAGAACGGAATCACTTTCGTGATGGTGACCCATGAACGGGAGCTGGCGGGCTGCGCCGACCGGGTGGTGACCATCAGCGACGGCAACGTGCAGAGCGACCGGGTGCTCACCGAGGAGGAAAAGGCCCGCAACCGCGCGGAGCTGGGCCTTCTGGCGGAGGACGACCTGACTGTGGACGAGGCGCTGGCCGGCGAAGCGGTGAAGCCGAAGAAAACCGGGAAGCCGGGCGGCGGGAAGATCGTATTCCGCAGCCCTTTTCGAACCAAATAAAGCGGCCGAGAAAACCCAAGGTTAAGGAGAGATGAACGCATGAACAAGAAGATGAAACTGCTGAGCCGGGCTGTGGCCATGCTGCTGTGCCTGACCATGCTGCTGAGCATGACCGCCTTTGCAACGGGCGAGACCTATTATCTGAACGACCTGCAGGTCAGCTCGGACGGCTCGGTGGAGAAGGACGAGACCTTTGGCCTGCGGATGACCGTGGTGGACCCTGCCATCAAGGCGCTGAAGGGCGCGGTCGGCCCCGACGGCAGCCCCGCCCCGGACGGACTGGCGGCTGAGAACATCTCGGTGCAGCTTGCAAACAACGCCTTTACCCTGTCCGGCGCGCCCACCGTGGAGGCACTGGATCTGGTGAACGGCACCTACACGCTGGTGTTCACCGGCGTGAAGTACAACGGCGGCGACAATGTGTTCGCCATCAGCGTGGCTTATCAGGGCACCACCCTGCCCCGCATCCAGCTCAGCGAGGCCATCCATGTCTGCGTGCCCTACGTTGCCCCCACCCCTGCGCCCACTGCGGAGCCGCAGGAGGAGAAGCCCGCGCCCACCAGCTCCAGTGCGTATCTGGTGGCCTATGCCCTGACCAACGCCGCAGGCGGTGAGGTGGTTCGGGTGGAGAAGGGCGACCGCGTCAACGTGGTGCTCAGCGTGACCGACCCCGCCATCGTGGGCACCAGCCTGAAGGCGGAGCACATTGCCGCCCGGGTGAACACCGCGACCTTTACATACACCGGTCTGGGCGAGGCCAGCAAGGTGGACACCAACACCGGCAGCTATGTGCTGCTGTTCCGGGACGTGATCTTCAACGGCGGCGACAACAGCTTCAGCGTGGACATCTCCTATGTCGGCTCCGCGCTGGCGCAGGGCACCATCACCAAGTCCTTTGGTCAGTGTGTGGTGAACACCGAGGAAAACAGCCGTACTCCGTCCATTCTGGTGCGCGGCAACAGCATCGTCAGTGCCGCCGAGGGCTGCCCGGCGGGTTCCGCCATGGCGGGCAGCGAGTGTACCCTCACGCTGGAGCTGCTGACCACCAGCGGCGATGAGAGCCTGACCGATCTGCTGGTGACCGTGGCGCTGCCCGAGGGCGTGACCCTTGCCAGCGGCAACAGCACCGCCTACATCGCCAGCATGGCGGCGGGCGGCACCGGCAGCGTGTCCTTCCAGCTTCTGCCCAGCGCCACCTACACCGGCGGCGTGGCCACCGTGGGTGTGTCCCTGTCCGCCGTGGGCAAGGACACCGGCGCGCCGATCAGCTCCTCCACCAGCGTCACCGTGCCGGTCATCCAGCCTGAGCGCTTTGAGCTGACCAATCTGGAAGCTCCCGAGATGATGTATCTGGGCGAGGAGGGCTACGTCTCCCTGATCTTCGTCAACAAGGGCAAGAGCGCCATCAACAACCTGTCCGCTGAGATCCGCGGCGAGAATCTGGCCAACCCCGGCCAGAGCCAGTATCTGGGCAACATCGCCGCCGGCACCGAGAACTCGGTGGATTTCAGCATCATGGCCGAGCAGAGCGGCCCCATGACCGTGACCATCCTGCTGACCTATGAGGACGCGCAGGGGCAGCTCAAGACCAAGGAGAAGCAGTTCAGCTGCGATGTACAGGAGATGCCCGTGTTCGAGGATCCCATGATCTACGACCCCATGATGGGCATGGAGCCTATGGAGGAAGAGAAGGCCGGCCTGCCCGTCTGGGCCAAGGTGCTGATCGCTGCGGCGGTGGTCGGCGGCGTGGCTGCGGCGGTCATCCTGACCAAGAAGCGCAAGGCGGCTGCACTGCAGCAGTTGGAGGACGAGGATGAAGATATCTGATCTGCTGAGGCTCAGCACGGATAACCTTCGCCGGCGCAAGGGGCGCACCGCCCTCACCATCATCGGTGTGGTGGTGGGCACCTGTGCCATCGTTGTGATGATCAGTCTGGGCATCGCCGTCAACGCACAGAACGAGGAGATGCTCAAAAGCTGGGGCGATTTGACCCAGATCCAGATCTACAACTATGTGTACGGTGCCACCGAAACCCCTCCGCTGGACGATGACACGCTGGCCACCATCCAGCAGCAAAAGCACGTGGTAGCCGTGACCCCCTATTATCAGGCGCAGAACTGGAACGCCAACATCTACTCCGGCAAAAACGACCGCTACATGGCCTATGCATGGAACGTGTACGGCGCCTACCCGGACGCGCTGGAGAAGATGGAGTACCAGCTTCTGGACGGCAGCTTCCTGACCCCTGACATGAACTACGGCAAAAAGAAGATCCCCATCATGGTGGGTCAGTACATGGCCTACCAGTTTGAGGACACCCGCAAGAGCTACAACAGCGGCAAGCGGCAGGTCTATCAGGGGCAGGTGGACGCGCTGGGCAACCCGGTGCCGCCCTTTGTGGATGTGGCCAAGGACAAGATGACCCTGAAGCTGGTGGCATGGGACTCCAACGGGAACGAAAAGACCCGGGAGTACGACCTGGTGGTGGTGGGCACCTTTGTGGCCGACTACAGCAAGCACTACTTCACCGACAGCGGCATCGTGATGCGGCTGGAGGACATGAAGATGCTGGAGGCCGAGTACCAGAAGCTTTCCGGCAACAAGAACAGCGGCGGCAGCTTCTACATCGACGACACCGGTATGCACCGTGAGCAGGACAACGGCTACCAAGAGGTGTACATCAAGGTGGACGATGTGGACAATGTGGCCGATGTGGAGAGCTGGATCAAGGAGACCTACGGCTATGAGACCTACTCCATGACCCAGATCCGCGAGCAGATGCAGGCGCAGGTGGCGCAGGGCCAGATGATCCTGGGCGGCACGGCGGCGGTGGCGCTGCTGGTCGCGGCGCTGAACATCGCCAACACCATGACCATGGCCATCTACGAGCGCACCAAGGAGATCGGCGTGATGAAGGTGCTCGGCTGTGAGCTGAAGCACATTCGCACCATGTTCCTGTTTGAGGCGGGCGCCATCGGTATGCTGGGCGGCCTTGTGGGCGTGGCGCTGAGCTTTGCCCTCAGCTTTGTGCTGAACAACATCAGCACCCTGATGGCGGGCGGCGGCGCGGCGGCCGGCATCCTGAGCATCTTCGGTATGTACGGCATGGGCAACGGCGGCAAGCTGTCCATCATCCCGCCCTGGCTGGTGCTGGTGGCGCTGGGCTTCTCCACGCTGGTGGGTCTGATTTCCGGCGTGGTGCCGGCTAACCGCGCGGTGAAGATCAGCGCGCTGGAGGCCATTCGTCACGAGTAAGCCGAAATTAAAAAGAACTCCCCGCAGGCCGTACCGAACGTGCCTGCGGGGAGTTTTGCGGTTTTATGAGCCGGTGCGCCCGGTGTGTATCACTTCTTGGAGGGCTTCGCGGCTTTTTCGGCGTCGCCGGAGCGGATCTCGAGACCGCCGTGGATGGCCGCGCCCTTCTCCATGTCCATGGTGCCGGTGGCGATGCTGCCGTGGATCTGGGCGGTGCTCGCCAGCGAGGTGTTGCCGGTGATCTTCAGATCGCCGGTGATGCGGCCGGCGCACTGCAGCTCGCTGGCGGTCACATTGCCGTTGATGCAGGAGCCGCCGCTGATGGAGACCGCGCCCCGGGTGACCACGTCGCCGGTTAGGGTGCAGTCGGAGAGGGTCAGGCTCTCGGCGCTGATGCTGCTCTGAATGTCGGAACACAGGCGGATGGTACCGGTGGCGGTGACGTCGCCCTTAAAGCTGCCGGCGATCTCCACATCGCCCTCGCAGCGCAGGGTGCCCTCGAAGCTGGTGCCGGCGGCCAGATAGCTGGCGGCGGGCTTGACCGTCTCGGGCACGGTGATGGTGAGCTTCTCGGCCTTGGTCTCAGGGGCGGGGGCCGGCTCCTGCTTGCCGGGCTGGGTGGTCGGCTCGGCAGCCGCGCCGCCGAAGAAGTGCTTGATCTTTGCCATAACGTTCTCCTTTGTCATTGGTGGTGTGTACATCTGTGACACAGGGGCCGTGCGGCCGTTCACCCGGGCTCCCGGTGAAATCCCATGAGTCTCCCGGGTAGGTAGAACCATGGCCTGCATAAGGTACGGTTGTAGTGTTCCACGGCCTGTCGGTAAATGCTCTCACTGCGTGCGAGGACCTTGGCAAGTGCCGGGTCGTGGCCGGCCTCGGCGACCCGCTTGCGGCAGGCAGAGAGTTGGCCCGCGGCGCTCTCCACGGTGCTTTTTTGGCTCCCGAGGACCCGCCGCACGTCCCGGAACCATAGGAAAAGGAAGGCGATGGTGCTGACGATGGCGATCGGCCAGGCGAGCCGTGACAGCATGGATGCTCATCTCCCTTCGCGTTATACCTGGGTCGAACAGCTACACAATAGCAGAAATCCTCAGGTCTGTGTCACCTATGGCGCGAAATGTATGGGTTCGGGACATGAAATGCCGGTAATTGGCGCTGGAGCAGGGGACGCATCTGTGGTACAATCAAGGCATACAAAGGGGGGATGGGCTGTGTACATTGCGGTGTGTGAGGATCAGGCGGAGGATCTGGAGCTGCTGCGCGAGCTGCTGGAGCGCTGGCAGACGGAGCATCGGGCAAGTCTGCGGGTGCGATGCTTCCGCAGTGCCGCCGAGCTGCTGGACGCCGCCGCGAATGGGCCCTTCACCCTGTACCTGCTGGACGTGATGATGCCCGGCGTGGACGGGCTGGAGGCGGCGCGGAGCATTCGTGCCTTTGATGACACTGCGGAGATCGTCTTTTTGACCTCCTCGCCCGGCTTTGCCTACGAGAGCTACAGCGTACGGGCGCTGGATTATCTGCTCAAGCCCATCCGCGCCGAGCGGCTGTTCCCCATACTGGATCGGCTGTTCCTGCGGGAGCAGCGCCCTCAGGACGGGCTGACCCTCAAGACCGGCGGCGTCCTGATCCGGGTGCCCTTCTCCCAGCTCACCTATGTGGAGGTCATCGGCAAGCACCTCTACTTCAACCTGACCGACGGCACGGTGCGGGAGGTGGCTGGCGCGCTGAACGAGTACGCGCCGCTGCTGCTGGCCCGGCCGGAATTTATGCGGGTACATCGCTCCTACATCGTGAATATGCTGCAGGTGGCGGAGCTGTCGCCCACCAGCATCCGCACCTTTACCGGCCGGACGCTGCCGGTCTCGCGGCTGCTGTCCTCGCAAATTCAGAAGGACTACATGAAGCTGCTGTTTGCCCGAAGGGAGGAGTGACCCATGGGCGTTCTCACCGCGCTAAAGGCGGTCAAATACGGTCTTGTGCTGATGTATGGGGTGTTCCTCAGCGTGGACATCGCGGGCGGCTGTGACAGCCGGCGGCAGGAGCGGCTCGTGCTGGCGCTGTGTCCGCTGTTTCTGCTGGTTCAAGGGGTCGGCTGGCTGCTTTTCGGGGACGATGCCGTGCGGCAGGTCTACCCGCTGATCGTACATCTGCCGCTGCTGGCGGTGCTGGTCTTCGGGCTAAAAAAATCGGTGGGCGTGGCGGCGGTCAGCGTCTGCATCGGCTACCTGTGCTGTCAGCTTCCCCGCTGGGTCAATCTGGCGGTCACGGCGCTGAGCGGCTCCGCGCTCATGGGCGAGGTGGGGCACATCCTGTCCATGGTGCTTGGCTTTTTCCTGCTGCACCGATGCTTTGTACGCGCCGCCCACGAGGCCATGTCCGGCTCGGTTCGGTCGCTGCTGCTGTTTGGCAGCCTGCCGCTGGCCTATTATGTGTTCGACTACGCCACCGCCGTCTATTCCGACGCGCTGTATGTGGGGGTGCAGGCGCTGAACGAGTTCCTGCCGACGGCGCTGATCCTGTTCTATGTGCTGTTCCTCACCGCCTACCATGTGCAGGCGCGGGAGCGAGTGCAGGCCGAGCTGCAGCGCTCCATGCTGGAAGCGGAGCTGAAACAGTCCCAGCTTGAGATGGAGGGGCTGCGCCGTGCCGAGACGCAGGCGGCCATTTACCAGCACGATATGCGCCACCACCTGACCACCATCGGGGCGTTCCTCACCGCAGGCCGCCCGGAACAGGCGGTGGCCTACATTCAGAAGGCCGAGGCGGATGTGGCGGCCATCACGCCCAAGCGATTTTGCGAAAACGAGCTGATCAACCTGCTCTGCTCCTCCTTTTCGGGAAAGGCCGAGCGGGAGGGCGTCCGCCTGACCGTGGAGGCCCGGCTGCCCGAAGCGATCTCCATCTCGGACACGGAGCTTTGCTCGGTGGTGTCCAACGGGCTGGAGAACGCCCTGTGCGCCGTACACGGTCTGGAGCCGCCCCACCGCTGGGTGGCGTTCTATTGCGCGGTAAAACGAAACAAACTGCTCATTGAGATCAAAAACCCCTACGCCGGCGAGGTGGTCATGCAGGACGGTATGCCCCGCTCAAAGCGGGCAGGACACGGCTACGGCTGCCGCAGCATCCACACCATTGCGGAACTGCACCGGGGATTGTGCGCCTTTGAAACGGAGAACGGCATCTTTATGCTTCGGGTGGTGCTGCCGGTGATGGAGGAGCAATGACGGACGTTTCACCGGCGAAATGTGAAGCTGATATGAAAAAGAAAATGACACGGTACTTTTTGCACAGTACCGTGTCGTTTTTTTGTGGTGCGGGCAGTGGGATTTGAACCCACACGCCGTTGGCACAGGACCCTAAAACCTGCACGTCTGCCAATTCCGCCATGCCCGCGCTTCTTGTTCTACGCCCAGTGGGCGTATACCGTTATTATAGCACAGTGTTCATGGATTGTCATCCGAAAATTTCCGCGATAATCCAGCCAAAGCTGCGCATACTACTACACAAAACGGTTTTGGGAGGATGCGGCGATGAAAAAAATGCTGCGGCGGGGTGCGGCACTGGTGCTGTGCGTCTGCGTGACGGCGGCGGGGATGTTGGCCCGGCAGGCAGCGGCGCTGCCGGATACCTTTTATGGGGAGGGGGCGGAGCTTTCGGTCGCGGCATACCCGTGGCTGACTCCGCTGGAGAGTCGCCGGCAGCCGGTGGAGCTGACCGCCCGCGGAAGCAGCCGGAATGTGACCCTGTCGCTGTTCGGCAAGGTGCCGGTCAAGACGGTGCGGATGGTGCAGAGCCAGCGCCGGCGGCTGGTGGTGCTGGGCACGCCCTTTGGCATGAAGATGTTCTCGGATGGCGCGATGGTGGTGGGGTTCACCGATGTGGAGACCGGGCGCGGCCTGTGCAATCCTGCACAGGAGGCCGGGCTGAAGCTGGGAGACCTGCTGGTGAGCCTGAACGGTCAGACCGAGCTGAACAACGAGGCGGTGGCGCAGGCAGTAGCGGAGTCGGCGGGGCAGCCCCTGCGC
This sequence comes from Oscillospiraceae bacterium, assembly GCA_045118955.1. GTDB lineage: Bacteria > Bacillota > Clostridia > Oscillospirales > Ruminococcaceae > SFJ001. The sequence continues at coordinate 21,419 of JBGVKB010000101.1, forward strand.
ATCGTGTACCGGCGGGACGGCGAGACTGCGTCCGCGGTGGTGACCCCGGTGTTTGATGCGGATTCAGAGAGCTGGCGCGCCGGGATGTGGGTGCGGGATTCCTCCGCGGGGGTGGGCACCATGACCTTTGCGGACCCCATTCAGGGCACCTACGGCGGGCTGGGACACGCCATCAGCGACGCGGACACCGGCGAGAGCATCACCCTGCGAACGGGCGAGGTGGTGCCGGTGGACATTGTGGGGTTGGTGCGCGGCACACAGGGCGACCCCGGCGAGCTGCGCGGAGTGTTCAGCTCGGAGCCGGCCATCGGCAGCATCCTTGTGAACGACGTCACCGGGGTGTATGGATGCATCACCGGCACGCTGCCGCAGGGGCAGGAGATGGAGGTGGCCTTCATTCAGGAGGTGGAGCCGGGTCCGGCGCAGATCCTGACCACCGTGGAGGGACGTACCCCGCAGACCTATGAGGTGGTCATTGAAAAGGTGACCCTGAACGGCAAGGACGAGAACCGCAACCTGATCCTGCGGGTGACCGATGAGGTGCTGCTGGAAAAGACCGGGGGGATCATTCAGGGCATGTCTGGGTCGCCCATTTTGCAGAACGGCAAACTGGTGGGCGCCGTGACTCATGTTCTTGTGAATGATCCGGCGAGAGGGTACGGAATTTTTATCGAGAATATGCTGAATGCGGCAGAATAAAATTGAGGAGGTCAGTTATTTACTGGCCTCCTCATATTCAGTTATTCCGAGATGTCCACGCAGAACTCTTTTGCCAGTTCCAAAAATCGGGAATCAAAAGAATCTGGCGAAAGCAGAGCAGCTTTGTAATCTATACAAAGCTTACGCAAATGTAGGCAAACAGAAATTTCCTGGCTGTATTCTTTGGCAAAATTCTCTTTATCAACCCCATAAGCGAGGACCTGTGCCAGATGATCTCCTGTACCAAATGCCAAATAATAATCTGCATATTGCTTGCGTGTCACTATTCCCTTAAGATAGCTGCTCCAGGCGGTACCATCAAAATGAATTGGCAAACGCCTCGACTTTTCCTCGAGCCGTGACATCAGAAGGTTGATTTCATCCCACAATTCAAAAGCAGGAGTAAAAACATCCTCTGTTGGCCTGTTGCGGAATGATAGCAATAATTGCTCATCAAATTCTGTGTCACAGATTGATTGATTTTGATAAGCCGTACAAAGTTCATGTGCACGAGTGTAAAGATCACGGGGCTTGTGCAGCATTTTTTGAGGTGTTTTCAGCTCCAAAAAACACGTCACAAATTGCGCTCTGGACAGTTCCTTGCGAAAGAAACGAAGCACAGCGATCAGACTGGAAAAATCAGCCGCATATTTGCTATAGTGACCTTCCTCTGCTTTCAGCATTTCCGTGAAATCCGGAAACCATATTTTTTGTGACTTTTCAAAATAGTCTTGAGATGGTATTTCCTTCGATTTTACCATGGCCCGATCCTCCTGATATCGTTTCTGATTATATTTTATATTAGCTAACCCAAAAAGACAATGGGCACAAAAGCGGTGAAAGTCGTTGTCCATAATGACAATCACTCGTGAGCGGCAGCCCCATTGTACAGAACGGCCGGCTGGTGGGCGCGGT
>JBGVKB010000102.1:0-4374 GCA_045118955.1 Oscillospiraceae bacterium
CTGGGACTGGTGGAGAATCTCCAGCGCCAGCCGCTGGATCCCTTTGAGCAGGCGCGGGGCATCCGGGAGATGATCGGACTGTGGGGCTGCACCCAGGAGGAAGCCGCCCGCCGGTTGGGCATGGCGCAGCCCACACTGGCGAACAAGCTGCGGCTTCTGGCTTTGAGCGGGGAACAGCAGCGGTTTTGTCTGGAACAGGGACTGACCGAGCGGCACGCCCGGGCGGTGCTACGCCTGCCTGAGGGAGAAGCGCGGACGTTGGCGCTGAGACGTATGGCACAGCAGGGGATGAACGCCCGTCAGGCAGACGAGCTGGTGAGCGGCTTGCTGAACGGCGAGGGCAAAAAGATGCTTCGCCCCCGCCGGCGCGTGATGGTGCGGGATGTGCGGGTGTTCGTGAATACCATCGACCGTGCGGTACGACTGATGAAGGACGCGGGCGTCCCCGCGCAGGTAGGACGCACCGATGGAGAGGATTACATCGAGTACCGGGTGCGCATCCCCACCCATGCGGCGCAGACCGAACAGGGGAGAGGGGCGGAGCAGCCGACCGTCGGTGCGGCGCGATGAAAGCGCGAGGCCTGCAAACGCTGCTCTGCCCAGAGTAAGTACACGCGACAGCAAAGAAACAAAAAGAAGATAGAAACGAAAACGCCCCGCAAGGTTGCTCAAAAGGCCTTGCGGGGCGTTCTTGTTTAAAAAGATTTCTGAAAACAGGTCAGGAAAAGCGGCGGCAGGGAGAAGCGGCGATCACAGCACGCCCTCCAGCTTCAGCAGAGCCTCTTTGATGTGCAGCCCGCCGGAATACCCATGCAGCTTGCCCTGACTGTCCAGCACTCGATGGCAGGGGGTGACGATCCAGACCGGGTTGCGGGCCATCGCACTGCCCACCGCCCGCGCCGCGCCCGGGTGACCTGCCATCGCCGCCAGTTGACCATAGCTCACCGTGTGTCCGTAGGGAATGCTGCGGGTCGCCGCCCACACGCGCTTTTGAAAGGCTGTCCCTGCGGGGGCCACCGGCAGATCAAATTCCGTGCGCTGCCCGGCAAAGTATTCCTCAAGCTGCCGGGCGGCGCGCAGAGCAAGTTCGCCGTCCGCCCCAGTGGGGGCGGGGAGAACGGGCGGCACAAAGCTCTCCCCCATGAGCTGCAGCAGGGTGAGGCGGCCATCGTCCACGCAGATGTGGCACAGACCCAGCGGGGTCTGAGAGTAGTATTCCATTTGATTCTCCTTTTGTTGAGGTACGCGGGCGTTTCCTTGCTTGTTCATTATAGCACATTTGCGGTGGTGGGACTTTGATTTTGTATGAAGTCTTTTCAATGTTCCACGTGGAACATTGAAAAGATGACTGTAGATTAGCAGAGAAAAATGTTCCACGTGGAACATTTCGGTCTAATAACTGTAAACAAGCTAGGGGAGCAGGGAGCAACCATTGTTCCACGTGGAACAATTCTGCGGCTTAAAACAGTGCCCGGTGCGACAGACGCAAACCTTCATCAAAATCTGCCGGTTTAGGCGCAAAACAGCCGTAAAAAAGGTTTCAAAACAGGGCATTCTGTGATATAATAGCCGCAGGCTCTTTTTCAGCGGGAAACTACCGGAGAAAGAGCCAAAATGCACTCAAAACCCGCTTATACGGAGGCAGCACAATGGGCAAGGTCATCGCAGTGGCAAATCAGAAGGGCGGCGTGGGAAAAACCACCACCGCCGTCAACCTGGCAGCCTGTGTGGCTTCTCTGGGCAAAAAGGTCCTCATTGTGGACCTGGACCCGCAGGGCAACACCACCAGCGGCTTCGGCCTGTCCAAGCGCAGCGTAGCAACGAGCTGCTATCATGTTCTGATCGGCGAGGGCCGTCCGGAGGACGCCATTCAGTCCACCCAGTTCGGTGTGGACGTGATGCCCTCCAACAGCCAGCTTGCGGGCGCAGGCATCGAACTGGTCACCCTGCCCCGTCGCGAGCGGCGTCTGCGGGACGGTCTGGCCGCGGTGGTGGGCAAGTACGATTTCATCTTCATCGACTGCCCGCCCAGTCTGGATCTGCTGACCCTCAACGGCCTGTGTGCCGCCGACACCGTTTTGGTGCCCATCCAGTGCGAATACTACGCGCTGGAAGGTCTCAGCGAGCTGATGGCCACCCTGAAAACCGTGCGCAAGATGTACAATTCGTATCTGGACGTGGAAGGCGTGGTGTTCACCATGTTCTCCGGCCGCCTGAATCTGACCCTGCAGGTGGTGGAACAGGTGAAGCGCTTCTTCGGCGATAAGGTGTACAAGACCACCGTGCCCCGCAACGTGCGCCTGTCCGAGGCGCCCAGCTACGGGCAGCCCATCAACTTCTACGACCCCTCCAGCAAGGGCTGCGAGGCGTATATGGACATGGCGCGGGAGTTTCTGCGCAACCAGCGGCTGTAACAGCCGGGTGCAAACCGCCGGTTTGACCCAAAAAGAGTGAAAAACGACCGAGATCGCCGCATCCACGGCGGTCGGATGGGGGGAATTAGTATGGCGAAGAATAAAGGTGGTCTGGGCCGCGGTCTGGACAGCCTGTTCGTGGACACCCTGCCCGCAGCCGATGAGAGCAGCGGCGAGGTGAGCACCCTGCCCCTGCGGGACATCGAACCGGACCGGGATCAGCCCCGCAAGGTGTTCGAGGATGAGGCGCTGTCCGAGCTGGCCGCCTCCATCGCGGAGCACGGCGTGCTGCAGCCCATCGCGGTGCGGCCGAAGGCGCTGGGCGCGGGTTACACCATCATTGCCGGCGAGCGCCGCTGGCGCGCCGCCCGCATGGCGGGCCTTGCAGAGGTGCCGGTGGTCATCCGCGACGTGACCGATGAGCAGGCCATGGAACTGGCGCTCATCGAAAACCTGCAGCGCGAGGACCTTGACCCGGTGGAGGAGGCCATGGGCTATCGTCAGCTCATGGAAAAATGCAGTCTGACGCAGGAGCAGGCCGCCGCCAAGCTGGGCAAAAAGCGCTCCACGCTGGCCAACAGCCTGCGTCTGCTCAATCTGCCCGACCCGGTGCTGGAGCAGCTCCGTCTGGGCGCGCTGAGCATGGGTCACGCAAAGCCCCTGCTGGCGCTGGGCGATGCCGCCCTGCAGGAGCAGGCTGCCAGCCAGATCGTGGCGCAGGATCTGAACGTCCGTCAGGCCGAAGCACTGTGCAAGCGTTTGGCCAAGCCCGCACCGGAAAAGCCCGCCTATCAGGCCCCGTCCCTGCCCAAAGAGGTGGAGCTGAGCCTGCACGAGGTCATCGGCAACGAGGTGAAGGTGAAGTACAAGGAGGGTCGGGGCAGTCTGACCGTCCACTTCTACTCGGACAAGCAGCTTTTGGATTTCGCCAATCTGCTGGGCCACTACGACCGCTTCGCCGATCTGCCGGACGAAGAGGACTAAACCGTTTTTACCAACCCATTGATATAAAATTAAGAACCAAGCATAGAGAGGAAGGTATTTACCAATGCTGGACATCAAGTTTGTTCGGGAAAATCCCGAAGCTGTCAAGGAGAACATCCGCAAGAAGTTCCAGGAGCAGAAGCTGCCTCTGGTGGATGAGGTCATCGCTCTGGACGCGCAGCTGCGCGCCGCCATCGGCGAGGCCAGCAGCCTGCGCGCCGAGCGCAACGCCCTGTCCAAGAAGGTCGGTATGCTGATGGGTCAGGCCAAGAAGGATCCCAGCAAGCTGGCTGAGGCCGAGGCCGTCAAGGCGCAGGTCACCGCCCAGGCGCAGCGCCTGAAGGAGCTGGAGGAGCTGGAGACCCAGCTGCAGGAGAAGGTGCAGGAGATCATGTATGTGATCCCCCAGATGATCGACCCCAGCGTGCCCATCGGCCCCGACGACGGCAGCAACGTGGAGGTGCAGCGCTTCGGCGAGGCCACCGTCCCCGCCTTCGAGATCCCCTATCACACTGAGATCATGGAGCGCTTTGACGGCATCGATCTGGACGCCGCCCGCCGCGTCTCCGGCAACGGCTTCTACTACCTGATGGGCGACATCGCCCGCCTGCATGAGGCCGTGCTGGCCTATGCCCGCGATTTCATGATCGACAAGGGCTTCACCTACGTTATTCCTCCCTTCATGATGCACGGCGACGTGGTCAAGGGCGTGATGAGCTTCCCCGAGATGGAGGCCATGATGTACAAGATCGAGGGTGAGGATCTGTACCTGATCGGCACCTCCGAGCACACCATGATCGGCCGTTATATCGACCAGATCATCCCCGAGGAGCAGCTGCCCCACACCCTGACCAGCTACAGCCCCTGCTTCCGCAAGGAGAAGGGCGCCCACGGCATCGAGGAGCGCGGCGTCTACCGCATCCACCAGTTCGAGAAGCAGGAGATGGTCGTGGTCTGCAAGCCCGAGGACTCCATG
>JBGVKB010000103.1:0-7800 GCA_045118955.1 Oscillospiraceae bacterium
CGGTTCAAGGCGGTGGAGTTCGGGGAGATGGACTTCCCGGTGCTGTTCAACTGTCTGGGCCGCGAGATGGGGGAGGGGGACACCATCTCCGCCCTGCTGGAGCGGCAGGTGCAGAGCAGCGTCTACATGGAGGATACCATCCGCCGGCTGGCTGAGCTGGGGGTGGACACGGTGGTGGAGATCGGCCCGGGCCGGGCGCTGAGCGGCTTTGTGAAAAAGACCGCCGCCGGCATCGCCTGCTGGCCGGTGGAGACCGTGGAAGAGCTGGAGAAGGCCGCAGCGGCCCTGGTTTAAGAAAGGGAAACGAAGATGAGCATGGAACAAAGACGCGCGGCGGTCGTCACCGGCGGCAGCCGCGGCATCGGCCGGGCGGTGTGTTTGGCGCTGGCCGCAGAGGGCTACGACCTGTGCGTGAACTACAGCGGCAATGCCGAAGCCGCCGCCGAGACCGTGCGCCTGTGTGAGGAAGCCGGTGTGCAGGCGGTGGCGGTGCAGGCGGACGTGTCCACCGCCGAGGGCGCGGAGGGGCTGATGGCGGCCGCTGTGGAGCGCTTCGGCCGCATCGACGTGCTGGTGAACAACGCGGGCGTGACCCGGGACGGTCTGCTGGTGCGCATGAGCGAGGAGGACTTCGACAGGGTGGTGGACACCAACCTGAAGGGCGCCTTCCTCTGCTGCCGGGCGGCAGCCAAGCGGATGATGCGCCGGCGCTATGGGCGCATCGTCAACCTGAGCAGCGTGGTGGGTCTGCGGGGCAACGCCGGGCAGGCCAACTATGCCGCCAGCAAGGCGGGGCTGATCGGCCTGACCAAGAGCCTCGCCAAGGAGCTGGCCACCCGCAATGTGACCGTGAACGCGGTGGCCCCGGGCTTTATCACCACCGACATGACCGACGCCATGCCCGAGGCGGCCCGCGCCGCCACCCTGAACACCATCCCCGCGGGCCGCGCCGGTCTGCCCGGGGAGGTCGCCCACGCGGTGGCCTTCCTTGCGGCGGAGGAGAGCGCCTACATCACCGGTCAGGTGCTGAGCGTGGACGGCGGCATGGCCATGTGACCCGAAGGAGGAACCGAGCATGGAAAAACGCAGAGTTGTCATCACCGGTCTGGGCACCGTGAACCCCACCGGCAACACCGTCGCCGAGAGCTGGCAGGCGGTGAAGGCGGGAAAGAGCGGCATCGGCCCCATCACTGCCTTTGACACCACCAACTTTAAGGCCAAGCTGGCCGCCGAGGTGAAGAACTTCGACCCCACCGTGGCCATCGACAAGCGGGAGGCCAAGAAGATCGCCCGCTACGCCCAGTTTGCCCTGTGCGCCGCTGCCGAAGCGCTGGCGGACAGCGGCCTCGACATGGAGCGGGAGAACGCCGCCCGGGTCGGCTGCATCGTGTCCAGCGGCATCGGCAGCCTGCCCGACATCGAGGCCTCCCACGCCAAGGGCATGGAGAAGGGCTTCGACCGGGTCAGCCCCTACTTCATCCCCATGGCCATCGGCAACATGGCCGCCGCCCAGATCGCCATCCGCTACGGGCTGAAGGGGATGTGCGTCTGCCCGGTGACCGCCTGTGCCGGCGGCAGCAATGCGGTGGGCGACGCCTTCCACCGGGTGCGGGACGGATACGAGGAGGTCATGGTCTGCGGCGGCGCCGAGGCCTGCATCAGCGAGCTGGGCATCGGCGGCTTCACCAGCATGAAGGCCCTGCACACCGGCGACGACCCCGCCCGCGCCAGCATCCCCTTTGACCTGGAGCGCAGCGGCTTCGTCATGGGCGAGGGCAGCGGCATTCTGGTGCTGGAGGAGCTGGAGCACGCCAAGGCCCGCGGCGCGAAGATCTACGCCGAGATGGTGGGCTACGGCTCCAACTGCGATGCCTACCACTTCACTGCTCCCGCACCCGGCGGCGCGGGCGGTGCGGCCTGCATGACGCTGGCGCTGGAGGACGGCGGCGTCGCCCCCGAGCAGGTGGACTACATCAACGCCCATGGCACCTCCACCCCCATGAACGACGTCTGCGAGACCATGGCCATCCGCACCGCCTTCGGCGACTGGGCCGACAAGCTGTGTGTCAGCAGCACCAAGGGCATGACCGGCCACCTGCTGGGCGGCGCGGGCGGCGTGGAGGCGGTGTTCACCGCACTGGCGCTGCACGAGGGCTTTGTGCCCGCCACCGTGGGTCTGCGGCAGCCCGACCCGGAGTGCGATCTGGACTATGTGCCCGGCGAGGGGCGCGTCAAGGCGCTGCGCTGCGCCATGAGCAGCAATCTGGGCTTCGGCGGCCACAACGCCTGCCTTGTGATGAAAAAGTGGGAGGGCTGAGCTGTGGCTGAATCGGAAAAGACCATGCCCGCCGCCCCCCGCGAGGCGGCAAAGACGCTGGACTCCAACCAGATCGAGCAGATCCTGCCCCACCGCTACCCCTTTGCGCTGGTGGACCGCATCACCGACCACGAGCCGGGGCAGTGGGCCATGGGCCGCAAGTGCGTCAGCGTGAACGAGCTGTTCTTCTGCGGGCACTTCCCCGGCCAGCACGTCATGCCCGGCGTGCTCATTCTGGAGGCGCTGGCTCAGGTGGGCGCGGTGGCCATTCTGAGCGAGGAGGAGAACCGGGGAAAGATCGCCCTGTTCGGCGGGGTGAAGAACGCTCGCTTCCGCCGTCAGGTCAAGCCCGGCGATGTGCTGGAGATGACCTGCGAGCTGACCGCCCGCCGCGGCCCGGTGGGCACCGGCCATGCGGTGGCGCGGGTGGACGGCAAGCCCGTTGTGACCGCCGAGCTGACCTTTGCCTTGGCCGATGCGAACTGAGACGGGCGCCTTTCCGCAAAGCAGGAAATGTGTTATAATAAACAAACACGCAGCCCGGCGGGCTGTGAAAACACGCGCTTTGCGGCCAAAGGAGTACAGACCCATGACACTGGAGCGGGCATTTGACGAGGTATATACCAAATTTAAGCTGCACTTCTATCAGGCGGTCTTTGGCAAATTTGAGTGTCGGGAAGCCACCCTTACCACGGTGGAGATGTTCTGCATGGAGACCATTCTGGCGCTGAACGAGCCGACCATCTCGGAGTTCTCCGGCATGATGAAGATCTCCACCCCCAACGCGGCCTATAAGATCAACAACCTGGTGCAGAAGGGGTATCTGGAGAAGATCCAGTCCGCCACCGACCGGCGGGAGTTCCATCTGCGCCCCACCAAAAAGTACTTCGACTACTACAGCATCGTGTCCTCCTACCGCAAGGAGGTGATGGGCCGCATCCGCGAGCGCTTTGCCCCCGAGGATGTGGACAAGCTCACCCAGATGCTCAGCGTCATCAGCCGCGAGCTGATGCCTGAGCTGGATCTGCACCGCGAGGATCCATGACCGTATAAAACAGCCGCCCGGCGGCGTATCCTGTGATACGCGCCGGGCGGCTTGTCTTGTTTTGGGAGGGGTCACTTCCGCTCATCGGTGACGATGTGCGCGATGCCCGGGTGGGGGCGGCTCAGGTAGTCCTGCAGAAAGCTGGGGAAAGCCTTGTGCCGACCCAATTCCCCGATGGGGATCCAGTGCATCTGCTCTCTGACCCCGTAGGTGTAGCTGTTGCTGCGCAGCGCCCGGGTGCCCCGGGGCTTCATCAGAAAATAAATGCTGATCTCGTGACACTCCAGCCCCTTTAGGGTGCCAGTGTTCTGATTGAAGAAGTTCTCATGGATAATGGCCAGCCGCTCCACCTCGTACTCCACGCCGGTCTCCTCCAGCACCTCCCGGCGCACCGCGTCCTCGGCGGTCTCGCCCATGTGTACGCCGCCGCCGATGGAGTAGTAATAGTCCTCCAGCTCGTTGCCCGCCAGCAGCACGCAGCCGTCCTCCACAATGATCGCCCCCGCCCGGTAGCGGAACCAGTTGCCCTCTTTGGTGAACCCGCAGTCAAACATGCACAGCCCTCCTTTGCGGCTCAGCGGTTCAAAAAGTGCTCGGCCACCGCCACCAGATAGGCCGCGCCCTCCCACAGTACGTCCTCGTCCACATCGAAGCGGGGCGTGTGGTGGGGGCCGTCGGTGCCCTTGGCGTGGTCGGCGCTGCTCAAAAAGGCGAACGCGCCGGGAGCCTGCTCCAGATAACAGGCGAAGTCCTCGCCGCCCATGTTGGGGGCGCTCAGCCGGGTGATGACCTGCTGCGCGCCCGCCACCTCGGCGGCGGCTTCGGCGGCGAGGGCGGCCATCTCCGCTTGATTCACCACCGGGGGGATGCCCCACAGCATCTCATATTCCGCGCTGCCGCCGAACATGGCGGCGGTGCCCTCGGCGATCTCACCGATGCGCTTTGCCGCAAACTGCCGCATCGCAGGGGCCAGCGTGCGCACGTTGCCCTCCATCAGCACCTCGTCCGGGATGACATTGTAGTGTCCGTTGCCGATGAATTTGCCGATGGTAAGCACCAGCGGGTCGGTGGCGCTCACCTCCCGGGCGTTCAGGCTCTGCAGCGCCAGCAGGATGTGCGCGCCGATGTTGATGGGGTCGATGCCCTTTTGCGGGGTGCTGCCGTGGCAGCCTGCGCCCTTTACCCGGATGCTGAACCGGTCAAAGGAGGCCATGCACCGCCCGGCAGGCACGACAAGGGTGCCGGAGGGGATGTCCGGCGAGAGAATGCTGCCGATGTGCAGGCCGAACACCGCGTCCACCCCGTCCATCGCGCCCCGGGCGATGAGGGCCTTCGCGCCCATCACCTGTTCCTCCGAGGGCTGGAACAGCAGCCGCACCTCGCCGGGCAGCTCCTCTCGGCGGGCGTTCAGCACCTGTGCCGCGCCCAGCAGCATGGCAGTGTGTGCGTCGTGGCCGCAGGCGTGCATCAGCCCCTCATGCCGGGAGGCGAAGGGCAGGCCGGTTGCCTCGGTGATGGGCAGAGCGTCCATGTCCGCCCGCAGCGCCACCCGCTTGCCCGACCGGCCGCCCCGGATGGTGGCCACGATGCCGCTGTCCTCCTCCGAGGTGACGTAGGGGATGCCCAGCCGGTCCAGTTCAGCCCGCACAATGGCGCAGGTCTTGGGCAGGTCAAGCCCCATCTCGGGCACCTGATGCAGCGCGCGGCGCAGGGCGACGATCTGCGGCTGCAGCGATTTACAGTCCTTCCACATGGCAAACACTCCTTTTTTATAAAAAGCTTTTCGTTCGGCTCTCATTATAGCACGGGGGAACGTATGCCGCCATACGCGGTTTGCGGGGGTGCAATTTTCGCGCGGATTTGCTATACTGGTGTCAGAAACCCCGTGATATGATATTTAACGCCGATGTTCGGCAGGGATAAGGAGCGCGCTATGTACGATGCAATGACCACGATCTATTTCAGCCCCACCGGTGGGACAGCCCTTGCGGCGCGGCAGATGCGGGAGGCCTTCGGCCTGCCCGGCGCGGACATTGATGTGACCGGCCCGCAGGCGGCGGTGACGCCCCGCACCTTCGGCCCCGGGGAGCTGGTGCTGTTTGCCGCGCCGGTGTACGCCGGGCGCGTCCCGGCGGTGGAGGGGCTGTTCGGGCAGTTCACCGGCAGCGGCACTCCCTGCGTGCTGGTGCTGGCCTACGGAAACCGCCACTACGATGAGGCCGCCGCCCAGCTGAAGCACCGGTTGGAGCGGCAGGGCTTTGTGTGCGTGGGCGCGGTTTGCCCCATTACGCCCCACATTTTTGCAAAGGGTCTGTGCGACGACCGTCCGGACGAGGCCGACCGCGCCGAGTACGCCGCCTTTGCCGCCGCGGTGAAGGCGAAGCTGGCTGCGGGGGAGCTTGCTTCCGCGCAGGTGCCCGGCGACCCGGAGCCGGAGCCGAAGCCCGCTGTCCCGGTGCCCCGCGCACTGGATGAGACCAAGTGCGTGCGCTGCGGCCGCTGTTCCGCGGCCTGTCCCACCGGCGCCCTTGCCCCCGACCTGAAAACCGACCCGGCGCGGTGCATCAGTTGTATGCACTGTGTGGCGGTTTGCCCGCAGAAGGCGCTCAGCTACGACGCGCCGGCGCTGCGGGAGCGGCTGTTCTCGATCTGCACCGTCCGCCGCCCGGTGGAGTGGTTTGTTTGAAACAGGAGGCCAAGCAATGGCACAAAAAAATCTGGAGGTCTTTCTGGTGCGGCTCACCAGCATCACCCGCTCCATTCAGCGGCTCAAGACCGCCGGCATGGAGAAGTACGATCTGTCCGCGGCACACACCGTCTGCCTGTGCTGTCTGCTGGAGCACCCCGAGGGCATGACCCAGATGGCGCTGGCCCGGCAGATGGACATGGACAAGGCGCAGGTGTCCCGTGTGGTGCGGCATCTTGCGCTGCGGGGCTATGTGCGGCCGATGGGGGCTACCGCGTACCGGGGCCGCTACGGGCTGACCGTCAAGGGCTGGGAGGCCGCCAAGGAGGTGGCGGAACAGGTGGGGCGCATCCATCGGTTCGTGCGGGCGAGCATCCCCGAGGAGGAGCTGGCGATCTTCAACCGGACGCTGGCCGCCATTGATGAACGGCTGAAGTATGCCGTCGAGTGCTACGACGGAGCGGCGCTGCAGCCGGAAACAAAGAAGAAAAAAGCGGACGGCGCCGCCTGCGCCGACACATAAGACAGAAAACGCCCCGAACCGGCTTGGTTCGGGGCGTTTGACGGTTTGGGGTCAGCGGCTGTTGCGCCGCCAGATAGCGTACAGGCCGTCCAGGATCAGCCCCGGCTCGTGGAGGACCGGGGTGGTGCAGCTCTCCCGCACGGCGGAGGACAGCGTGCCGGTGGAGATGACGGTCAGGTCGTCGCCCAGCTCCGCGCGGAAGCGGGCGATCAAGCCGTCCAGCATGGCGGCGGTGCCCAGCACGCTGCCTGCCTGCAGACAGGCGGCGGTATTGCTGCCCAGCACGCTCTTGGGGCGGGCGTGCAGATCCACCTGGGGAAGCTGTGCCGTGCCGCGTACCAGCGCCGCCATGGACACCTGCGGCCCGGGCAGGATGACGCCGCCCACAAGCTGCCGCTTGCGGTTGATGCCCACCATGGTGATGGCGGTGTCCGCCGTGATGATCAGCAGGGGCGGGTCGGCCAGCTCCAGCGCGGCCACGCCGCCGCACAGCAGCTCGCCGCCCAACTGGGTGGGGTTCTCGATGCAGATGTTCAGGCCGCTCTTCAGCCCGGGGCCGAGGGTCAGCACCCGCATGGGGGAAAGCTTGTTCAGTGCCACCTGCATCACGCCGGTCAATGCCGGCACTACACTGCTGATGATGGCGCCGTTCAGCCGGCTGCGGGGCACCTCGTACAGCCGCAGAAGATCCAGCAGCTTAATGGCATATTCGTCGGAGCTGCACTGCAGATTGGTGCGCAGCCGGGCATTGAACACCCGCTGGTCGTCCTGATAGCCGCCGATGGAGATGTGGGTGTTGCCCACGTTCACGGTCAGGATCATGTGGCCTCCTTTTTATTATATATAATGTAACTAATGATGTTCCTGCAAACCATTGTACCCGATTCTCTGTGGGATGGCAAGATGCCCGCCCATGCCGAAAACCCTCCAAAAAGTGGGGTAAAACTGTGCAGAAGGTCGAAAGTCGGTCTTTTTCAAAAAACTTGAAAAAGGGTGTTGACTTTCATCCTGAAAGGGTGTATTATAACGAAGCTGTCACGAACGACAGCGGCCTGAACGAAACGGCTTAAAAATAAAATCAAAAAGTGCTTGACAAACAAGAACTTGCTTGATATAATAAATGAGCTGCTTCGCGAGAGGCGCACAGGACCTTGAAAATTGAACAATATCGAAGCTTGAACGGAACCTTTTAAGTGATTTTGAGAGCACTTTAAAAAATTCCCAAAAAG
>JBGVKB010000104.1:0-3174 GCA_045118955.1 Oscillospiraceae bacterium
GGTCAGGTCCTGGTTGTAATACCGGTAGTCGAACAGCACCGGGCGGGTCAGCCCCGGGAACATCCCCTCCATGGCGGCCTCCCATGCGGCGGCAAAGGCGAGGTTTTCGCGATAATTCGGCAGATTCCCGCCGTTGTCGCAGCCGCAGATGAGCATCACCTGCGCGGTCTGCTCGCCCGACACCTGGGCCACCGGCGCCACCCATGCGCCGTCCTTTTCGATGGCGTCCCGGTGCAGGTCGATGACCACCCGGATGCTGGGGTAGGCGGTCAGGTACTCCCGCACGGTGGCGTTGCTGCGGGCGTAGCTGCCGTTGTAGCTGGGGTAGTCGTGCAGGGTGGTGTCCTGAATGGTGTGGATGCCCGCCGCGTTCAGCACCGCCGCCAGCTCCGCGCCCACCGCGGTCACGTTGGCGTCCGGGTCGGTGGTGCGGCCGGTGGCGTCCGCCGGGTACCACAGCCCGTCGGTGGGGCGGTAGGTCTCGGTGGCGTGGGTGTGCATGACCAAAACCTGCGGCTGGTCGCTGTTTAATTCCACCTGAAAGGGCACCCCCGCCGCCACCGCCTGCGCCAGCTCGTCGGCGGGACGCCCCGCGGCGTTCTTGATGCTGCCCGCCCCGGCGGCGGTGTACCCCGACCCGCTGCCCTGACCGTACCGGGCCTGTACCACCTGCCCGGCGCCCTCCGGCGCGGGCGGCGGCGTGGCGGTGGGGGTCTGCCCGGGCGCGGGCGCGGGCGCAGGCGTGACGGAGGGCCGCGCCGCCTCGACCTCCTCCCCGGTGGGCGCGGTGAACACCGGCGGCGACTCGGCGTCCTCCAGCTCGGTCTGCCCCACCGGCAGCGCCTCCAGCATCCGCTGAGCCGCCCGCGCCGCCCCCGCCGGACTGCCCAAAAGCCCCCCGGTGGTCAGCAGCGCGTCGGGCAGGCTCGGCCCTGCGGTGCGGTGCGCCAGCACCGCCGCCCCCGCCAGCACCCCGCTCAGCAGCAGGCTCAGCACCCTCGTGCGCAGCATGGTCATCCCCCCACCCCCCGCCTGCGCGGCGGACAACTTCCCGCCCCGGCAGCGCCCGGGCGTCTCCTACATGGATATGCGGCGGGGCGGGCTGCAATTCCCTCTGTTTTGGGGGCTGCGGGCAAGCCCCTCTCAGTCGGCTGCGCCGACAGCTCCCCCGGAGGGGGAGCCAAGCCCCTCTCAGTCGGCTGCGCCGACAGCTCCCCCAGAGGGGGAGCCAAGTGCCGCGCCGCAAGCGGGACCTTAAAATCTTGCAGGGCGAAGGGGCGCTCCGCAATTCCCCCTTGTATCTTTTCCACTAATCCACTATAATGAGGTAAAGTGATTTTACGCGCACACCGCGCGACATAGGAAAGAGGTTACTATCATGCTGGACATCAAGATCACCCTGACCGACACCCCCAAGGCGAAACCCGAGGACGAGAGCAAGCTGGGCTTTGCAAAGAAGTTCTCCGACCATATGTTCGTCATGGACTACACCGAGGGCAAGGGCTGGCACGACCCCCGCATCGTGCCCTACGGCCCCTTCGCGCTGGACCCGGCGACCGTGATCTTCCACTACGCCCAGGAGCTGTTTGAGGGCCTGAAGGCCTACCGCACCGCCGAGGGCGAGATCCAGCTCTTCCGCCCCGACTGCAACGCCAACCGCTTCATCGACGGCTGCGACCGCATGGGCATCCCCCCCATCCCCGCCGAGGACTTTGTGCAGGCGGTGAAGGCGCTGGTGGACGTCGAGCGCGACTGGGTGCCCCACAACGACGGCACCAGCCTGTACATCCGTCCCTTCGTGTTCGCCACCGACGTGGGTCTGGGCGTGCACGCCTCCAAGCACTACATCTTCTGCATCATCGTGGCCCCCTCCGGCGCCTACTACGCCGAGGGTCTGGCCCCCGTGCGCATCTACGTTGAGGACGACTACATCCGCGCCGCGCCCGGCCTGACCGGCGCGGTCAAGTGCGGCGGCAACTACGCCGCCTCCATCAAGGCCGGCGAGGTGGCCGCCCAGAAGGGCTACGCCCAGGTGCTGTGGCTGGACGGCGTGGAGAAGAAGTACGTCGAGGAAGTGGGCGCCATGAACATCATGTTCAAGATCGACGGCAAGATCTACACCAGCGAGGCCGGCGTGACCGTTCTGCCCGGCGTGACCCGCCGCAGCATCATGGAGCTGTGCCGCGACTGGGGCTATGAGGTCATCGAGGGCAAGCTGGCCATCGCCGACATCATGCAGGCCGGCCGCGAGGGCAAGCTGGAGGAGGTCTTTGGTACCGGCACCGCCGCCGTGGTCAGCCCCGTCAAGGAGCTGACCTGGAAGGGCGAGAGCATCCAGATCAGCGGCGGCCAGATCGGCGAGCTGACCCAGAAGCTGTACGACACCCTGACCGGCATCCAGTGGGGCAAGCTGCCCGACGAGAAGGGCTGGATCGTGAAGGTTTGAGCCGGGCATACTGTACGCAGAAACGCTGAAAACCACCCGCCCGCGGGCGGCAAACGGAGGTAGACCCATGGCTGAGAACCCCTCTTTGAAGAACGGCGAGTTCGCGGTGAGCGTGGCCGAGGACCCGGTGCTGTGGCGCGACCGCAAGCGCTGGCTGGGCCTGCCGCTGACCTTCACCTCCTACGCGCTGACCACCAACAAGCTGCTGGTGAACACCGGCCTGTTCAACCTGCGGGAGGAGGAGGTGCGGCTGTACCGCATCAAGGACATCAGCCTGTCCCGCACCCTGGCCGACCGGCTGTTTGGGGTGGGCACCCTGCTGGTGCAGAGCAGCGACGCGTCCATCCCGGTGGTGGAGGTCAAGCACGTCAAGCACCCCCAGAAGGTCAAGGAGGTGCTGAGCCAGTGCGTGGAGGACTGCCGCCGCCGCAACGGCATCCGCACCAGCGAGCTGATCGGCGGCCCCGCCCCGCGCCCGGACGCCCCGGACGGTGACGGCGACGCCCCCTGCCCCGACTGCGGGGAGGGCGGGCTGTTCCCGGACATCGACCAGAACGGCATCGACGACCGCACCGAGGAGTGAGGGTGCGGGAGCCTGAGGTTTGTGGCTGCATCGTTTGATGCGGCGCAGGAGCATTTGACAGGATAAGACAAAAACGCCGCCCCCTTTTTGAAGGGGGGCGGCGTTTTTGGGTGGTGGAGGTTTGCTTGCGGGGAGGGGATCGGGT
>JBGVKB010000105.1:0-8264 GCA_045118955.1 Oscillospiraceae bacterium
GACCGAGACCTTCGGCCCGCGGCCGGCGGGCAGCGAGTCGGAGCGCGCGGCGGCGGACTGGCTGGCCGAGCGCCTGCGGGAGCTGGGGTTCAGCGAGGAGAATGACACCCTGCAGTGGCAGGATGTGGATGTGAACGGAGCCGTCAGCCGCAACCTGACCGCCGTCTGCAACCCGGAGCTGACGGGACAATTTCTGGTGATCGTGGCCCACTACGACACCGTCCCCGATGCGCCTGGTGCGCGGGACAACGGCGGATCGGTGGCGGCGGCGCTGGAAGCTGCCCGCATTCTGGGGCCGCTCTGTGAGACGATGCCCATGCAGGTGAGGATCCTGTTTGCCGGAGCAGAGGAGACCGGGTTCCACGGCTCGGCTGCGTGGGTGCAGGCGCTGACCGAGGAGGAGAAGACTCTCTGCGCCGGTGCGTTCAACATGGACATCTCGGTCAGCTCGGACCCGCAGGCGATCTTTGTGGTTCGCACGCTGGGCGGACGAACCGAGAACGGCTATGTACAGGGCGACGTGATCGAGCCTGCCCACAACGCGGTATCCCGGGCGGCTGAGCGGGCGTATCAGACGCTGTACGGTGTGACCGACCGGGACAATGGTATGAAGTACCGTGCGCCCCGCCACTACGGTGAGAGCGATCAGGTGAGCTTCAACGCGGCGGGCATCGACGCGGCAAATCTGTGCTGGCGCAGACCGGACGGGGATTTTGATCTTCTGCCAAAGGAGTATCACCGGCCGACGGACACGGCAGAGAATTTGGACTTTGCCACGCTGGAAGCGACGGCGCGGTGCCTGATGCTTGGACTGGAGCTGCTCGCGGCGGAGATCACGCCATAAAAACATCGATCGTAAGACGAAAACTCCCGAACCGGAGCGGTGACTCGGGTTCGGGAGTTGTTTGTTTTCTGCGCTGTAAAGCTTATTGGCTTTGCGGCGCGTTATTTTTGACCTTTTTTAGAAGAAATGCTTCGTGAAACCGTCTTTTTCTTGCGGACGGAGTAGCCAAAGGTGCCCAGCTTCTTGCCCAGATCAAAGTACTCGCCGTGGCTGTACACGATCAGGTCGGCTTTGTCCAGGCGCAGCTTGCCGCTCTCGTCCAGCAGGGCTTCATCCACGTCCACCGCGACCACCTTTGCGAGGAAGAGGTCGTGGCTGCCCAGAGGGATGACCTGCGTCACCTGACACTCCAGATTCACCGGGCTTTCAGCCAGCAGGGGGCAGCCCACCTGGCTGGCAGGCTCGGCGTGTAGCTTGCATTCCGCGAACTTGTCGTAGTCGCGGCCGCTGCGCACGCCGCACCAGTCCACTGCGCGCACCATGCTGCGGGTGGGCAGGTTGATGACGAACTCTCCGCTCTCTTTGATCAGATCGTAGCTGTATCGCTCGGGCCGCACACTGATGCTGACCATAGGCGGCTGGGTGCAGATGGTGCCCGTCCAGCCGATGGTGATGAGGTTGGGCTTGTCGGCGGGGCCGCAGCTCACCAAAACAGGCGGCTCCGGGTTCAAAAGGGTGCTGCCCTTCCAGATCTGTTTGCTCATGGGTGTTCTCCTTTGTGTGTTACTGGGTGTACTGCCGCTGCAGGGCGTCCGGGTCGAGCAGACGGAAGCTGCTGCGATAAGTCTCGATCAGGCCCTCGCTCTGCATACGGCTCAGTTCACGGCTGAGAGCGCTGCGCTCGCAGTTCAGGTAGTCGGCCAGCTCTGCCCGGTTGAAGGGGATGGTAAAGGTGTCCTGCCCGGTCTGGCGGTGCATTTCCAGCAGATAGGCGCACAGCTTGGCGCGCAGGCTCTTTAAAATAAGCAGGTCGATGCGGTGACTCAGTCCGAAGTACTTGTCGCTGATGGTGCTGACCAGATTCTGCAGCAGCTGCAGGTGACAGTGGTGCAGCTCGCGGCAGGGATGCAGGATCCGATCGTAGGGCAGGAACACGGCGGTGCAGTCGGTGCGAGCCAGCACCGTGACCGGGCTTTTTTGGCTGCTGCCCGACAGCACATCGCCGAAAACGCCGCCCGGTGCGATGTGTACGATGGACACGCTGGTGCCCTCGGGGGTGTTTTTGAGTGCCTCGGCCTCGCCCTCCAGCAGAATGCCCACATCCCGGTTTTCATAGCCGGCCATCAGCAGGATCTCACCCCGGTCGAACCGGCGCAGGGCAGGGGAGAAGCAGCCCATCAGTTGGTGCAGCTCTGCCGCGTCGAAGCCGCGAAACAGGCTCGTGCGCAGCAAAAGCGGATAGAATTGCTCCATGGACGGCTCCTTTCCGGCGGGGGTGTTGCCCCGGCAACTGAAATATTACTACCATTGTAATATAATATGCCAGAAAACGCAAACCATATCAAACCGAACAAGAAGCTGCCGCGCCAATGGGGGGGCGGCTTTTGTTTGGCAGAGGGAGAGAAAACGATGAAAAAGCTGATTTCTGTTCTGCTGGCCTTGGTGCTGGCTCTGAGCGTTGCCGCCTGCGGCGGTGCGTCCTCCGGTGCGGCTTCCGCACCCGCTGCGACCGCCGAGCCCACTGCGGCTCCCACCGAAGTGCCGGAGTCCCCGGTGGCGACCTTCCGCATTGCGGGCATGAAAGGCCCCACCACCATGGGCATGGTGAAGCTGATGAGCGACGCCGAGGCGGGCGAGACCCATCAGGACTATCAGGTGACTATGTACGGTGCTGCCGATGAGATCGTGCCCCTGCTGGTGAAGGGCGAGCTGGATCTGGCTGCTGTACCTGCCAATCTGGCCGCCACCCTGTACCAGAAGACCGAGGGCAAGCTGCAGGTGGTCGCCATCAACACGCTGGGCGTCCTCTATGTGGTCACGACCGGCGAGGAAGTGACCAGCGTGGCCGATCTGGCCGGCAAGACCGTCTATTCCACCGGCAAGGGCACCACCCCCGAGTACGCGCTGAACTACATCCTGCGTCAGAACGGTCTGGATCCCGCCGCCGATCTGACCATTGAGTACAAGAGCGAGGCCACCGAGGTTCTGGCTGCCATGCAGGCCGAGACCGACGGCGCCATCGCCGTGCTGCCCCAGCCCTATGTGACCGCCGCGCAGGCGCAGGTGGAGGGCCTGACCGTTGCGCTGGATCTGACCGAGGAGTGGGACAAGGTGAGCGAAGACTCCGGCATGGTCACCGGCGTGATGGTGGCCCGCAGCGAGTTCATCGCGCAGAACCCCGAGGCCTTCGAGGAATTCATGGTCGACTACGAGAACAGTGTCCGCTGGGTGAACGAGAACACCGCCGAGGCCGCCGAGCTGGTGGCCGGCTACGGCATCGTGGCCAAGGCCCCTCTGGCCCAGAAGGCACTGCCCGCCTGCAACATCACCTTTGTGAACGGCAGCGAGATGAAGACCATGCTGAGCGGCTACCTGCAGGTGCTGTTTGAGCAGGACGCCAAGGCGGTGGGCGGTCAGATGCCGGACGATGGCTTCTACTATGGCGCCTGAGGCCGGCAAGCGGACAAAACGGATCCGGACGCTTCTGGCGGTGGGCTTCTGGCTGGCTGTGTGGCAGCTTGCCGCGATGCTCATTGATGAGAAAATCATTCTGGTATCCCCCATACAGGCACTGGAGGCTCTGATGCGGCTTGCGCCCACCGGGGCCTTTTGGTGCCGCATCGGGTTCAGCGCGCTGCGCATCCTGGGAGGTTTTCTGCTGGCTCTCGCCGCGGGCTGCGGTCTGGCGGCTGCGGCGGGTGCGTGCGGTGCGCTCCGGGTGCTGCTGGCCCCTGTGATGCAGTTCGTCAAGGCGACCCCTGTGGCAAGCTTCATCATTTTGGCGCTGTTTTGGATGCGCAGCCGCAACCTTGCGGTGCTCATCAGCTTTTTGATGGTGCTGCCGGTGGTCTACTCAGCCGTGTTGGAAGGTGTGCTGAACGCCGACCGCGGTCTGCTGGAGATGGCCAAGGTATTCCGCGTTCCGCTGTGGCGGCGGGTGCGCTGCATCTGGCTGCCCTGTGTTTGGCCCTATCTGGTGCAGAGCTGCCGGGTGGGGCTGGGGCTGTGCTGGAAGAGCGGCATCGCTGCCGAGGTCATCGGTCTGCCGGATGGCAGCATGGGCGAGGCTCTCTACCAGACCAAGCTCTATGTGATGACCGACGAGCTGTTTGCGTGGACCTTTGTCATCATCTGCGTCAGCGCGCTGTTTGAGCGGGCGTTTCTTCGTGGGCTGGATCGGCTCGGCGGCCATCTGATGGGAGGTGAGGGCCTGTGGTGAAGTTCGAAGGGCTTTGCAAACGGTTCGGCACCCAGCAGGTCCTGCGGAATGTCAGCGGCGAGGCTGGCGGCTTTTTGCGGGTGGCCGGACCGTCCGGATGCGGAAAGACAACGCTGCTGCGCATTTTGATGGGTTTGGAAACGGCAGACCGGGGGACGGTGAGCCGTACCGGGCGCGTCGCCGCGGTGTTTCAGGAGGATCGGCTCTGCCCGCAGTTGACCGCGGAGCAGAACATCCGATTGGTGTGCCGCCCCGGTGAATTGAGCGCCGAAGGGCTGCGGCAGGCATTGAGTGCGCTTGCGTTGGAGGGCGACGTGCTGACCACTCCGGCGGAAAAGCTGTCCGGCGGACAGCGGCGGCGCGTGGCGCTGGCACGCGCTCTGCTGGCACCGGCGGAGAATCTCATTTTGGACGAGCCGTTTACCGGACTGGACGAGGAGAACCTCTGCCGCGCGATGGAATTCACCCGTGAAAAAGCCTGTGGGCGTACGCTGATCCTGGCCACCCACGATGCGGCGGCGGCCGAGTTTTTCGGTGGGCCGGTGCTGTGGCTGGACGAAAACCAGTAAAAATACAGACCGCAGGGGAGCGAAGCGCGGTTCCCTGCGGTCTGTTCTTTATATATAAGGTATATAAGGGAGGTCGGTCACGCCAGCAGTTCGCAGAGGATGGAGTTCTGGATGATCAGCCCTGCGGGGGTCAGGCGGACGGCCTGCCCATCGAGCAGCGCGTAGCCGGCCTGTTGGCACCGCCGAAGGAAGTCCATCTGCCGCCGGTCAAACTGTACCCCATACCGGGTATTCAGCTCGTTCAGGTCAAGCCCACGGCTCAGGCGGAGCTGCAGCAGAATGTAATCCTCCGCGTCGCAGCCGCCGTCCGGCACCGGGCTGGGCGGCCCGGACAGAAAGCCGTGCAGATCGCCGGGGAAGTAAAACCGCCGACCGCTCACGCAGCTATGGGCGGCGGGGCCAAGCCCAAGATAGTCCTCGCAGTTCCAATAGAGCAGGTTGTGCCGTCCCTCGAAGCCGGGACGGGCGAAATTGCTGATTTCATACTGGGCAAACCCCCGCTGTACCAGCCGCTCCACCGCGTACAGATAGAAGTCAGCAGCCTCGTCCTCGTCGGGCAGACCGGCGGGCGGGCGACGGCCAAAGGCTGTGCTTGGCTCGATCTTCAGCAGATAAGCGGAGATGTGGCTGGCTCCCTCATCGGCGATCAGCGCGAGGGTCTCGTCAAATTCGGCGCGGGTGTATTCGGGCAGTGCCAGCATGATGTCGCCGGTGATGTTCTCAAACCCGGCCTCGCGGGCGGCGCGCAGGGCGGCGCGGGCCTGAGCCGCGGTATGAGGACGCCCCAGACGGGCAAGGCTTTCGTCCCGCGCGGTCTGAATGCCCAAACTCAGCCGATTGACCCCGGCGCGGCGGAACCCCCGCAGAAGCTCCGGCGTAACGGTCTCGGGGTTGGCCTCCAATGTGATCTCCGCGTCCGCAGCAGGCGCAAATCGGTCGATCAGCCGTGCGGCCTGCGCGGGGGTGAGCAGACTAGGGGTGCCGCCGCCGAAGTAGAGGGTGTCCGGGCGGGGCGGCCCAGCGGCGGGGCACAGGTCAGAAGCGGCAAAGTCCTCCCACGCGCGAACGAGGGCGTCCAGGTACGCATCCGGCACCTGACGGCTGCCGCCGAGGGAGTAAAAGTCGCAGTAGCGGCATTTTGAGAGACAGTATGGAATGTGGATGTACAGACCGAACGACATGACGGACCTCACTTCACAATTTGTTCGCAGGCCGTTCACATACGGCGGCTTGCACAAAGGGACGAATCGTTGTATGATATGCATGAGAGAATGGGTACTATGGTCATTATACCGCAGAGTGGTCTGCGGCGCAATGAATAGGATCTGCCGCTTCGGGGACATACTGATCCTACAATAGGCGGGCGCGAGCGAGTACCCCTGCAGAAAGGATGTGCATACGATGTACAACGATTACAACAACTATTCCGGGCAGGACGCGCTGCAGGAAGATTTTTCCGGCTACCTGACCCGAACCTTCCGCTGGATGTTTATGGGTCTGCTGCTTACCTTTGCGGTGGCCTTCCTCGGCTATGCCACCGGCATGGTGGCGCTGGTGCTGAACCCGGTCGCGCTGGTGCTCTTCAGCATCGCCGAGCTGGCGGTCGTGATCTTTTTGGGTGCCCGCTTGGCGGACATGGCACCCGGCACCGCCACGGCTCTGTACTTTGTCTACGCCGCGCTGAACGGCATGGTCTTCTCGGCTTACTTCCTGATCTTTGATCTGGGCACCCTGATCTTCGCGTTCATGGCGGCCGCGCTGTACTTCGGCGTGATGGCTGTGTACGGCGCTGTGACCAAGACAGATCTGTCCGGTCTGGGCAGCATCCTGCGGGGCGGCCTGATCGCGCTGATCCTCTTCTCCGTGCTGGGGCTGTTCTTCAACTTCGGTATGTTTGATCTGCTGATCTGCGCGGGCGGTCTGGTGCTGTTCATGGTGCTGACTGCCTACGATGTGCAGAAGATCCGCGCCCTGTACTACAACTTTGCGGGGGACGAGTATCTGGCGCACAAGGCGTCCATTTACGCGGCGCTGCAGCTCTATCTGGACTTCATCAACATCTTCCTGAAGATCCTGCGCCTGATGAGCCGCAACCGCGATTGAGTTTCCAAAGCCTAAGGGCCGGCCGGAAGGTCGGCCCTTTTGTTTTCGGAGAAAACGGCAGGGGAGAGTAGGGCGCAAGGATGAAAATCCGAGTTTTACGGAGTGAATTTTTCGTAAGGGGTTGACAGAACGGGCGAAGCGAGCTGATTTTATAATGTAACAATATGGGAAGTGTGATGATTTGCAAACCAAATGTACAGAAAATCGTTGTTTTGTTAATGGCGATGCTGCGTTATTTTCGCATTTGTCCACAGTTCTTCCAATGGTGTTCACAGCCGTACAGTGCGGTCGTGAACGCCAAAAAGATTCATAGTAAGGAGGTTTTACGGGATGAAACGATGGATCGCAGGTCTTCTCAGCCTTGTGATGGTCGTCACGATGGCGGCAGGGCTTATGCCGACGGCGTATGCGGCGCCTTCCGCTGCCGACACGCAGAAGGCGGCGCAGGTCGTTGCCGAGGGCGGCTCCAAGGCCGCGGGCGGTGTGTCGATCAGCAAGACGATCGAAGCCACCGGCCTCGAGAACTACTTTGACATTACCCTGACTGTGACGGAGGAGGAGGTCGTTGAGGAATCCTCCACCGACGTGGTCATCGTGATGGACATCTCCAACACGATGAACTACGACCACTTTAACAACAATGCGACGGGCACCGCCTCTGCGCGTCTGGCTGAGGCGAAGGCTGCCGCGCAGGAGTTCGTGCAGGAGTATGCCTCCGCGCCCAATCTGGCCACCGAGCGAAATCTGGCTCTGGTGACCTTCAACACCGACGCCAATGTTCTGATCGACCTGCAGCCGGTCAACCGCTCGATGATCAACACCATCAGCGGGATCACGGCGCCCTCCGGCGACCGCCGCTTTACCAACATCGAGGGCGGTCTGCGTCTGGCAAACAGCATCCTGTCCAATTCGGACGCGCGGTACAAGTATGTGGTTCTGATCACGGACGGATTCCCCACCACCTACACCGAGAAGGTGACCGGCGGCGGTCGTACCATGCAGGGTTACCTGACCAGCTATGTGGATCGCTTTAAGGATCGCCAGCGCAACCGTATCTGTGCCGGCACCGACTACAGTGATGAGGCGGCACAGCGTGCGCAGAACACCGCGGTGGCCATGAAGAACGCCGGCATCAACATCGTGACCGTGGGCATTGACGTTGGCTCCCAGACCATCCAGATGTATCTGGACCGCTGGGCAGACGCGACCTTTGCAACGGTGGACCGTCCCAAGGGTATCCACCCCAACGGCTATGTGATTGGCCGCGCCAGCAGCACGGCGGACTACAAGGCCTGGCTGGGCGGCACCCTGAGCAAGAACGGCGCCAAGACCGGTCTGGGCGGCGGCCCCAATGTCACCACCGGCTATT
>JBGVKB010000106.1:0-3772 GCA_045118955.1 Oscillospiraceae bacterium
AAGAAAGGGAGGTGCCGCCATGCTGCGGATCGCCGTCTGTGAGGATGAGACCGCCCAGCGCCAGCAGGTCAGCGGGCTTCTGAATGAATATCTGGCTCAGCGGGGCGTCGCCGCCCGGGTGCGGCTGTTCGAGCGCGGGCAGGCGCTGTTGGACGCGGTGGCCGAAGAGGGAGCCTTCGATCTGTACATTTTAGACATTGTGATGCCCGGGATGAGCGGCATCGAGCTGGGCCGTGCCCTGCGGGAGCAGGATCGGGAGGGGCTGGTGATCTACCTCACCGGCTCGCCGGACTTCGCGCTGGAGAGCTATCAGGTGCGGGCGTTCCACTATCTGCTCAAGCCGGTGCAGCGGGCGCAGCTTTTCGCGGCACTGGACGAGGCCGCGGAGCGTCTGCGCCGCCGGGTGGAGGATGGAGTGCAGGTGCGCACCCGGGGCAGCACGGTGCGGCTGCGGTTTGACGACCTGCTCTATGCCGAGCTGCGGGGGCGCATTGCCCGCTACAACCTGCGGGATGGCAGCTTTGTGGAGAGCATGACGCTGGCCGGCTCCTTCCGGGAGGCGGTGGCCCCGCTGCTGCGGGACGAGCGGTTCGTCCTGTGCGGCGCCAGCTTTCTGGTGAACCTGTATCACATCGAGATGGTGGATCGTACCGGGATGCGGCTGGCCGGCGGGCGCTATGTGGCGCTGCCCAAGGCGTCCTGCGTGGCGCTGCGCACCGCCTGGTCGGACTACTGGCTGGAAGGGGGCGCGTCCCAATGATGCTGCGAGAGATCTCGGTGGTTTGGTCGCTGTTCCATGTGCTGGTCATCTTTGTGGCGCTGTTCGAGTCCCGCTATCCCCGCAAAAAGACCCTGCTTCTGACAGCGGTCTTTATGGGGCCGCTGGTGCTGTTCAACGTCTGGTTCTTCGCCCGGTTCGGCCCCGAGGCCGCCGGGCAGGCGCTGCTGCTGATCTGCACCCTGCCCAGCGTGGTGTTCTTCTTTGTGCTGGCCAAGCACCGGGACGCCCGGTTTTTGTTCACCTTCTGTCTGGCGGACACCGTGTCGCTGGAGGTCATCTATGCGACCAGCCTGCTGGACTTCTTTCTGACCGATGACACCCATCTGGTCATGTTCCTGCTGCGGCTGGCGATCTTCCCGCTGATGGAGTGGGTGGTGGTGCGGTGGCTGCGCGCGGCCTATCTGCGGATGCAGCGCACCATCAAAAAGGGCTGGGGCGGCTTCGCCCTCATTACGGCACTGTTCTATGTGCTGCTGACCGTGATCTTCAGCTATCCCACGCTGGTCACTCAGCGGCTGGAGTACCTGCCCGGCGCGCTGCTGGTAATGCTGCTCATGCCGCTGGTGTACGGGTGCATCTTCTCGGTGCTGGGTCAACAGCAGCTTCTGCATGAGACCCGCGCCCGGGAGCAGCTCTTGGAAATGCGCGCCGCCATGATGCAGCAGCGGGTGGAGCAGACCGAACAGGCAGAGCAGCGCCTTGCCATCCAGCGCCACGACCTGCGGCATCGGTTCCAGACGCTGGACGCCATGCTGGAGCAGGGCAAAACGCAGGCGGCCCGGGAGTACATCGCCTCGGCGCAGGCGACCCTGCAGGAGACGGCGGTGCGCCGCTGGTGCCTTGATCCGGTGCTGGACGCGGTGTTCGGCTCCTACTTCCGGCAGGCCGAGGCGGAGGGCATCCGCATCGAGGCGGACATCGACCTGCCCGAGCGGATGCAGGTGGACGTGGTGGAGCTGTCCACCGTGTTTGCCAACGCGCTGGAGAACGCCATCCACGCGGTGCGCGGCCTGCCCCCGGAGCAGCGGGTCATCCGGTGTCGGTGCATCCGTCACCCGCAGCTCATGTTCCGGGTGGCCAACCCCTGCGCCGGTTCGGTGCGCTTTGATGAGGACGGTCTGCCGCTGGGCGAGGACGGCGCGCCGGGCATCGGCTCCCGCTCCATCGCCGCCTACTGCGCCAAGCACGGCGCCTACTGCGATTACCGGGTGGAACAGGGCTGGTTCACCCTCCAGATCGTACAGCCCTGAGCGAAAAACGACAGACCCGGAGAACGGCTTGGTTCTCCGGGTCTGTTTTTTTATTTGGTCTGTTTGGGGGTCAGGCTTCGTCGGTGGGCGCTGTGGGCGGGAAAGCCAGCTCCAGCAGCCGGTGCAGGTCGGTGCGGGGTAGGAAGCAGGCCTCGCCCCAGGGGTTCAGCATCACGCCGGCGCAGTCCTGAAAATTCACCACCTGACGGAAGAACTCGTCCATAAAGTAGGACAGCACCCCGGTCTTGGGGCCTTTGTGCAGCTCCTCTTCGTCGGTGAAGGCGGCCATGCAGACCTCGCCCTCCTCGGTGAAGGTCGTCTTGAAGAAGAATTGGGTCTGCCCCTCCTCGTCCTCGCGCTGATCCGTCGGGATGAGCAGGTGCCCATCCTCCCGCATCCGCTGTACCAGCGTCAGCAGCAGCGCGGCGGTGGTGTCAAAGCCGGGGGCTTCCCGGTAGTCGGCGATGGCCGCGGTGATGCGCTCATTGCCGTTCAAAAAGCGGTTCTCCATCATCGGTTCCCCCTCTCGCGGCGGTCTGCTTCGATGCGGGCTTTCCAGTCGGCGGACAACGGCGCGGAGCAGGCGCGCACATGGCGGACGGCGTCGCTGATCACCTCAAAGTTCAGCGCGGTGCCCTCCTCGTCGCACCGGTAGGTGGCGGCCCGGTCGGCGCCGATGCCCACGCGCCCGGCCACCTCCACCGCGTCCATGTTGGCGCCGAGGAACAAAAACTCCCAGCCGTAGCGGGCCTTCTGCCGCTCCACCATCGCCTTGACCTTCTCGGCGGTGTAGCGGCGGCTGGCGTTCTCCATGCCGTCGGTGGTGATGACGAACAGGGTCTTTTCAGGGCGATCCTCCGGGCGGGCGTACTTGTGGACGTTGCCGATGTGGTGGATGCCGCCGCCCAGCGCGTCCAGCAGGGCGGTGCAGCCCCGCACATAGTAGTCCCGGTCGGTCAGCGGTTCGATCCGCTCCAGCGGCACCCGGTCGTGCAGCACCTCGATGCGGTCATCGAACAGCACGGTGGAGACCACCGCGCGGCCCGCCACTTTTTTCTGCTTGGCGATCAGGGCGTTGAAGCCGCCGATGGTGTCCGCTTCCAGGCCGGACATGGAACCGCTGCGGTCGAGGATGAAAACCAGTTCGGTGTAGCTCATATTCAAGTCCTCCTTCGTTTGTGTGTCTTTATCATACACGAAGGAGGGGCGGGGCAGGTCGCCTGCAAAGCGACATTCAGCCGCCGAGGGTGGGATGTCCGAATTTAAACAGCACTTCGTTTAATTCAAAGATGTTGTAGTTTTCTTTGAGGATGAAATATTCCACGATGATGTCCGCCTCGCTGCTGCGGGACAGGGCGTGCCCCGCCCGGCCGATCAGGTCGCGGGTCTCGTCCAGACTCAGCTCCAGCGCGATGGCGAGGGCCAGCGCGGTGTTTTTGCTGGGATGGTAGCCGGGCTTGCGGATTTTGGAAAAGTGCTTGCGGTCCAGATTGGCCCGCTTGTACACGTCCGGGTCGGTCAGCCCCCGCGCGTCGATCAGGCACAGCAGGTGCTCGGAGAAGCCCTCCTCCCGCTCTGCCATCAGATCCTCCAGACTGCGGGGCGCGGCGGCTTCGGGCGGCGCACAGGGCGCGGAGGGGGCCGCGGGGGCGCTGCCCGAAGCCATGAACTGCTTTCGATCCAGCAGCCGCTCCCGCAGGCGCAGGCGCTCCAGCTCCGCCTGCCGGCGGGGCGTACCGCG
>JBGVKB010000107.1:0-21941 GCA_045118955.1 Oscillospiraceae bacterium
GTTCGACGAGAACGGCAAGGTCGTTCCCGTCACTGTGATCGAGGCCGGCCCCTGCACCGTGGTGCAGAAGAAGACCGTCGAGAGCGACGGCTACCAGGCTGTTCAGCTGGGCTACGGCGAGATCAGCGCCAAGAAGGTCAACAAGGCCGCCAAGGGCCACTTCGACAAGGCTGACGTGGCTCCCAAGCGCACCCTGCGCGTGTTCCGTCTGGATGACATCGCCGCCATGAACGTGGGCGACATCCTGAAGGCCGACGTCTTCGCCGCCGGCGACCGCATCGACGTGTCCGGCATCAGCAAGGGCAAGGGCTACCAGGGCAGCATCAAGCGCTGGAACGGCCACCGCCTGCGCGAGAGCCACGGCACCGGCCCTGTGGCCCGCCATGCCGGCTCCATGGGTTCCTGCTCCACCCCCAGCCGCGTGTTCAAGGGCAAGAAGCTGCCCGGCCACATGGGCGCTGAGCGCGTGACTGTGCAGAACCTGACCGTCGTCAAGGTCGACGTCGAGAACAATCTGATCGCCGTCAAGGGCGCTGTGCCCGGCCCCAAGGGCGCCGTGGTCACCCTGACCGACAGCGTGAAGGCGTAAAGGAGGAAAGCACAATGGCAAATTTTGACGTTTTGAACAAGGACGGCCAGAAGGTTTCCACTGTGGAGCTTTCCGACGCTGTCTTCGGCATCACCCCCAACGAGAAGGCTGTTCACATCGCCATCGTGAACTTCCTGGCCAACCAGCGCCAGGGCACCCAGAGCACCAAGACCCGCAGCGAGGTTTCCGGCGGCGGTCGTAAGCCCTGGCGTCAGAAGGGCACCGGTCACGCCCGTCAGGGTTCCACCCGTGCTCCTCACTGGACTCACGGCGGCGTCGCCCTGGGCCCCAAGCCCCGCGACTACAGCTACCACATCAACAAGAAGGTCAAGCGCCTGGCCATCCTGAGCGCTCTGTCCGACAAGGCCCTGAACGGCAACCTGATCGTGGTTGACGAGCTGGCCGCTACCGAGTACAAGACCAAGGCCGTTGTCAGCATGCTGAGCGCCATCGGCGCCGGCAAGAAGAACCTGGTGGTCGCCGATGTGGTGAACCCCATGTTCGTCAAGAGCGCTGCCAACATCCCCGGCGTCAAGACCACCGTCGCCACCAGCGTGAACACCTACGACGTCGTGAACGCCGAGAAGCTGGTCGTCAGCGTGGCCGCTGCCAAGAAGATCGAGGAGGTTCTGGGCTAATGAAGACTGCACATGATATCATCCTGGCCCCTGTCATCACCGAGAACTCCATGCAGGGCATCGCCGAGAAGAAGTACACCTTTAAGGTGGCTACCTCCGCCAACAAGATCGAGATCGCTCAGGCGGTCGAGACCCTGTTCGGTGTGAAGGTCGAGAAGGTCAACACCATCAACGTGCGCGGTCGTTACCGCCGCCAGGGTATGCACGCCGGCTACACTGCCAAGAGCAAGAAGGCCATCGTCACCCTGAAGCAGGATTCCAAGGGCATCGACTTCTTCGAGTCCATGGTGTAACCGACTGAGCCCACCGAGGGCTCACATATGGGGATATGACCCCGATAAGAATTCATAAGATCAAAAAGGAGACTAGCAATGGCTATTAAGAAGTATAAGCCGACTACTCCGGGCCGCCGCGGCATGACTGTCACCGATTACAGCGTGCTGAGCAAGGTCGAGCCCGAGCGCAGCCTGCTTGAGCCTATGAAGAAGGCTTCCGGCCGCAACAACACCGGCCGCATCACCGTCCGTCATCACGGCGGCGGCAACCGCACCAAGTACCGTGTGATCGACTTCAAGCGCAACAAGTTTGACGTTCCCGCCACTGTGCTGACCCTGGAGTACGATCCCAACCGCAGCGCTCACATCTGCCTGATCCAGTACGAGGACGGCGAGAAGAGCTACATCCTGGCTCCCGATGGCCTGAAGGTCGGCGACACTGTCATGGCCGGCCCCAACGCCGACATCAAGCCCGGCAACGCTCTGCCCATGGCCAACATCCCCGTCGGTACCGTGATCCACAACATCGAGCTGTACCCCGGCCGCGGCGGCCAGCTGGTTCGTTCCGCTGGCAACCAGGCTCAGCTGATGGCTAAGGAGAACGGCTACGCTCTGGTCCGTCTGCCCTCCGGTGAGATGCGCAACGTTCCTGTGAACTGCATCGCTACCATCGGTCAGGTCGGCAACACCGATCATGAGAACGTGAACATCGGTAAGGCTGGCCGCAAGCGCCACATGGGCTGGCGTCCCACCGTCCGCGGTTCCGTCATGAACCCCTGTGACCATCCCCACGGCGGCGGCGAGGGCCGCGCCCCCATCGGCCGCTCCGGCCCTGTCACTCCCTGGGGCAAGCCCGCGCTGGGTTACAAGACCCGCAAGCATCACAACCGCTCTGACAAGCTGATTGTCAAGCGCGCCAAAGGTTAAGGGAGGTTAAATCATGGGTAGAAGCATCAAAAAGGGACCTTATGTCCTGCCTGTCCTGCTGAAGCGCGTGCAGGAGATGAACGCCAACGGCGAGAAGCGCGTGCTGAAGACCTGGAGCCGTTCCTCCACCATCTTCCCCGAGTTCGTGGGCCACACCTTCGCCGTGCACGACGGCCGCAAGCATGTGCCTGTTTACGTCACTGAGGATATGGTCGGCCACAAGCTGGGCGAGTTCGTCCCCACCCGCACCTTCAAGGGTCACGCGGGTTCTAAGACCGGCAAGTAATAAAAGGAGGAACACAACATGGAAGCTCGGGCTATTCTTCGCTACGCCCGCATCAGCCCCCGCAAGGTCTCGGTTGTTCTGGATCTGATCCGCAACCAGCCTGTGGACAAGGCGCTGGCGATCCTGCAGTACACCCCGAAGGCCGCTTGTGAGCCCCTTCTGAAGCTGGTGAAGTCTGCTGCCGCCAATGCGGAAAACAACCACAACATGGATAAGAACAACCTGTATGTCGCCGAGTGCTTCGTCACTCCCGGCCCCACTCTGAAGCGCATCATGCCTCGCGCTCAGGGCCGTGCCTTCCGCATCCTGAAGCGGACCAGCCACATCACCGTCGTTCTGAAAGAGAAGGAGTAAGGAGGTAAACAATGGGCCAGAAAGTCAATCCCCACGGCATTCGCGTGGGCGTTATCAAGGATTGGGACAGCCGCTGGTTTACTTCCAAGAAGGAATTTGGCGACACCCTGGTGGAGGATTACAAGATCCGCCGCACCCTGAAGAAGCAGCTGTACGCCGCCGGCGTGCCCAAGATCGAGATCGAGCGCACCACCGACGCGAAGGACGGTTCTCCCCGCGTTCGCGTGAACATCTACTGCGCCAAGCCCGGCATGGTCATTGGCCAGAAGGGTGCTGAGATCGAGAAGCTGCGCGCTCAGATCGAGAAGATGATCGGCAAGGCCGTCAACGTCAACATCGTTGAGGTCCGCAACATCGACACCAACGCTCAGCTGGTTGCTGAGAACGTGGCCAGCCAGCTGGAGCGCCGCATCGCCTTCCGCCGGGCCATGAAGCAGTGCATCGGCCGTGCTATGCAGCGCGGCGCCAAGGGCATCAAGATCCAGTGCTCCGGTCGTCTGGCCGGCGCTGACATCGCCCGCACCGAGCACTACCACGAGGGCACCATCCCCCTGCAGACCCTGCGCGCCGACATCGACTACGGCTTCGCTGAGGCTGCCACCACCTACGGCCGCATCGGCATCAAGGTGTGGATCTACAAGGGCGAGGTGCTGAAGGGCGCCAAGACCGCTCCCCGCAAGGAAGGAGGCAATAAGTAATGCTGCTGCCTAAGCGTGTTAAGTACCGCCGCGTTCAGCGCGGCCGCATGACCGGCAAGGCCATGCGCGGCAACGTGGTGAACCAGGGCCAGTACGGCCTGCAGGCTCTGGAGCCCTGCTGGATCACCAGCCGTCAGATCGAGGCCGCTCGTATCGCCATGACTCGTTACATCAAGCGTGGCGGCAAGGTCTGGATCAAGATCTTCCCCGATAAGCCCGTCACCGAGAAGCCCGCTGAGACCCGCATGGGTTCCGGTAAGGGCAGCCCCGAGTACTGGGTCGCCGTGGTCAAGCCCGGCCGTATCCTGTTCGAGCTGGCTGACGTGGATGAGACCATCGCCCGCGAGGCCATGCGCCTGGCGATGCACAAGCTGCCCTGCAAGTGCAAGTTTGTGACCCGCGAGACTGCTGTGAAGGAGGTTGAAGCCGAATGAAAGCTGCTGAGCTGCGTGAGCTGAATGCTGTTGAGCTGAACAAGAAGCTGGGCGAGCTGAAGGAAGAGCTGTTCAACCTGCGCTTCCAGCACGCCATCAACCAGCTGGAGAACCCCGGCCGCATTGAGGCCGTCAAGAAGGACATCGCTCGTGTGATGACCATCCTGGCTGAGAAAAACTAAGAGGGAGGTTAAACGATGGAACGTAATCTGAGAAAGACCCGTGTGGGCGTTGTCGTGTCCGATAAGATGGACAAGACCATCGTCGTTGCCGTGAAGGACAACGTGCAGCACCCTCTGTACAAGAAGATCCTGAAGCGCACTGTGAAGTTCAAGGCTCATGACGAGAACAACGAGTGCGGCATTGGCGACCGTGTTATGATCATGGAGACCCGTCCTCTGTCCAAGGACAAGAACTGGCGCCTGGTCAAGATCATCGAGAAGGCGAAATAAGCCTGTTACTTTGAAAGGAGACTCTGACGTATGGTTCAGATGCAAACTTATCTCAAAGTGGCCGACAACACCGGTGCCAAAGAGTTGATGTGCATTCGTGTGCTGGGCGGCTCCCGCAAGAGATACGCCAACATCGGCGACATTGTGGTGGCCTCTGTTAAGAAGGCTGCCCCCGGTGGTTCCGTCAAGAAGGGCGACGTGGTCAAGGCCGTCATCGTCCGCAGCAAGCATGGCGTGCGCCGTGCCGACGGTTCCTATATCCGTTTCGACGAGAACGCTGCTGTCATCGTGACTGCTGACAAGAGCCCCAAGGGCACCCGTATCTTTGGACCCGTGGCTCGCGAGCTGCGCGAGGCCGGCTTCACCAAGATCCTGAGCCTGGCTCCGGAATCGCTGTAAGGAGGTTTTAAGAATGAACAATATTCATGTTAAAACCGGCGACACCGTTATGATCATCAGCGGCAAGGACAAGGGCCAGACCGGTAAGGTCCTGGCTGTCAGCCCCAAGGAGGGCAAGGTCATCATCGAGGGCCGCAACATGGTCACCAAGCACGTCAAGCCTCGCCGTCAGGGCGAGCAGGGCGGCATCGTGAAGGCCGAGGGCGCCATCTACGCCTGCAAGGTCATGCCGGTTTGCCCCAAGTGCGGTAAGGCCACTCGCGTTGGCCACTCCGTGAAGGATGGCAAGAACGTCCGCATCTGCAAGAAGTGCGGCGCAGAACTGTAAGGGAGGGTATTAACGAATGGCTCGTTTGAAAGACAAGTACGTTAGCGAGATCGCTCCCGCCCTGTACAAGAAGTTTGGTTACAAGAGCGTGATGCAGGTCCCCAAGCTGGACAAGGTCGTCATCAACGTCGGCTGCGGCGAGGTGAAGGACAACGTCAAGATCATGGACGCCATCCTGGCTGATCTGGCCACCATCACCGGCCAGAAGGCCGTTGTGTGCCGCGCCAAGAAGAGCGTCGCCAACTTCAAGCTGCGCGAGGGCATGCCCATCGGCGCTAAGGTTACCCTGCGCGGTGAGCGTATGTATGAGTTCGTGGATCGCTTCTTCAGCGTGGCTCTGCCCCGCGTTCGCGACTTCCGCGGCATCAACGGCAACTCCTTTGACGGCCGCGGCAACTACGCCTGCGGCATCAAGGAGCAGCTGATCTTCCCTGAGATCGACTACGACAAGATCGACGCGGTGCGCGGCATGGACATCTGCTTCGTCACCACCGCTCAGACCGATGAGGAGGCCAAGGAGCTGCTGAAGGCTCTGGGCGCCCCCTTCGCTAACTAAGGGAGGGTACAACTGTGGCCAAGACTTCTATGAAACTCAAGCAGCAGCGTGAGCCCAAGTTCTCCACTCGTGCTTACAACCGCTGCAAGATCTGCGGCCGTCCCCATGCTTACCTGCGTAAGTACGGTGTGTGCCGTATCTGCTTCCGCGAACTGGCCTACAAGGGCGAGATTCCCGGCGTGAAGAAAGCCAGCTGGTAAACATCCCATTCGGGATCTTTACAATAGAGTCCGGGGCGCGCAAGCGGCCCGGACATTGGTACGAACAAACCAAACCAACAACACAAAAACCACAAGGAGGTTAGTGGCATGCAAATCACCGATCCTATCGCGGACCTGCTTACCCGCATCCGCAACGCCAGCACTGCCAAACACCCTTCTGTTGAGGTCCCCGCTTCCAACCTGAAGAAGGCGATCTGCCAGATCCTGGTTGACGAGGGCTACATCAAGGGTATGCAGGTGACTGAGGACAACAAGCAGGGTATGATCAAGCTGACCCTGAAGTACCAGGAGAACGGCGCTCCCGTCATCGCCGGCCTGCGCCGCGTTTCCAAGCCCGGCCTGCGTATCTACACCAACTGCGAGGATATGCCCAAGGTCATGAAGGGTCTGGGCATCGCGATCATCTCCACTTCCAAGGGCGTTATGACCGACAAGGCTGCCCGCGCTGCCCACGTCGGCGGCGAAGTGCTGGCCTTCGTGTGGTAAGAAAGGGGCAAGAAGACAATGTCGAGAATCGGAAGAAAACCCATCGTCATTCCCGCGGGTGTCGAGGTTGCCGTCAACGGCAACGAGATCACCGTGAAGGGCCCCAAGGGTACCCTGAATTCCAAGTTTCATCCCCTGATGACCGTCAAGGTCGAGGGTGCTGAGATTGTGGTTACCCGCCCCAACGATGATAAGGAGGCCCGCAGCCTGCACGGCCTGACCCGCACCAACATCGCCAACATGGTCGAGGGTGTTGTCAAGGGCTTCGAGAAGAAGCTGGAGGTCAAGGGCGTCGGCTACCGCGTTCAGAAGCAGGGCAAGAACCTGGTCATGAACCTGGGCTACTCTCATCAGGTCATCATGTCCGAGAATGAGGACATCAAGATCGAGGCTCCCGATGCCACCACCATCATCATCAAGGGCATCGACAAGCAGAAGGTCGGTCAGTTCGCGGCGGAAGTCCGCGAGAAGCGTCCTCCTGAGCCTTACAAGGGCAAGGGCATCATGTACGCCGGCGAGCGCATCATCCGCAAGGAAGGCAAGGCCGGTAAGGGCAAGAAATAAGGTAAGGAGTGAAAGACTATGGTTAATAAGGCTGACAAGAACGTCGCTCGCCTGCGCCGCCATCGCCGCGTCCGCGGCAAGATCAGCGGCACTGCTGAGCGTCCCCGTCTGGACGTGTTCCGCTCCTCCAAGCATATCTATGCCCAGATCATCGATGACGTTGCCGGCGTGACGCTGGTGAGCGCATCCACCATGGACAAGGATTTCGAGGGCTTCGGCGGTAACATCGAGGCTGCCAACCAGATCGGCAAGAAGATCGCCGAGAAGGCTCTGGCCAAGGGCATCACCACCGTGGTGTTCGACCGTGGCGGTTTCGTGTATCACGGCCGCGTTAAGGCTCTGGCTGAGGGCGCTCGTGAGGGCGGCCTGACGCTGTAAGGAGGAGACCATCATGCAGAGAAATGATAGAATCGACGACGGCATGATCGAAAAGGTCGTTGCGATCAACCGTGTTTCCAAGACCGTTAAGGGCGGCCGCGTGATGAAGTTCAGCGCGCTGGTCGTCGTGGGCGACGGTAAGGGCAATATTGGTTACGGCATGGGCAAGGCCGGTGAGGTCCCCGAGGCCATTCGCAAGGGCATCGAAGCCGCCAAGAAGAACATGTTCAAGGTGGAGCTGAAGGGCACCACCATCCCCCACGAGATCGTGGGTGCGTTCGGCGCCGGCCGCGTGCTGATGCGTCCCGCCGCCCCCGGTACCGGCGTGATCGCCGGCGGCGCTGTGCGTGCCGTTCTGGAGTGCGCCGGTGTCAAGGACATCCGCACCAAGTGCCTGCGTTCCAACAACCCCTGCAACGTGGTTGCCGCCACCTTCCAGGGCCTGTGCAGCCTGACCACCGCTGAGGCCGTCGCCGCCAAGCGTGGTAAGGATGTCAAAGAGATTCTGGGTTAAGGAGGGGTTGAATCATGGCAGATAAGAACCTGACCATTAAGCTGGTGCGCAGCCTGTCCGGCCGCAGCGAGAAGCAGATCGCTACCGCACTCAGCCTGGGCCTGAAGAAGATCGGTGATTCCACCATCCAGCCCGACAACGCTGCCACCAACGGCAAGATCAAGGTGATCTCCCACATGGTGGCTGTGACCGAAGCGTAAACAGCAAGGAGGTGCACGCAAATGAAACTTCATGAACTGAAGGCCGTTGAGGGCGCTAACACTGCTGCGAAGCGCAAGGGCCGCGGCCACGGCAGTGGCAACGGCAAGACCGCCGGCTACGGCCACAAGGGCCAGAAGGCCCGCTCCGGCGCCAAGAAGGCCGGTTTCGAGGGTGGCCAGATGCCCCTGCAGCGTCGTCTGCCCAAGCGCGGTTTCAACAACATTTTTGCTACCGAGTATGCTACCATCAAGGTGAGCGACCTGGAGCGTTTTGAGGCCGGCAGCGTCATCGACGCCGAGGCCCTGAAGGCCGCCGGCATCATCAAGAAGGTGATGGATGGCGTCAAGGTCCTGGGCAACGGCGAGCTGACCAAGGCTGTCACCGTGAAGGCCGCCGCCTACACTGCCTCCGCGAAGGAGAAGATCGAGAAGGCAGGCGGAAAGGCCGAGGTGATCTGAGGTGTTTGAGACTTTTCGGAATGCCTGGAAGATCGAGGATCTGCGCAAGAAGATCCTGTACACTCTGATGATCCTGGTTCTGTTCCGGCTGGGCTGTGCTGTGACGGTCCCCTATATCAATCCCGATGTGCTGAGCGTGTTCTTCGCTGAGACCGAGATGCTGGGTTACCTGAACATGATGTCCGGCGGTGCGCTGAGTCAGTGCGCAGTCTTCGCCCTCGGTGTGTCCCCCTATATCAACTCTTCCATCATCATCCAGCTCCTGACTGTGGCCATCCCCTATCTGGAGAATCTGGCGAAGGAAGGCGAAGAGGGTCGCCGCAAGCTTACTAAGATCACCCAGTACACCGCTCTGGGCATCGCAGTCGTGATGTCCATCGGTTACTACTTCATCCTGCTGCGCATGGGTGCGCTGCATTACACCACCGGCTGGGAGAAGTGGTTCAGCGCCGCGGTCATCATCGCGACCTTTACCGCCGGTTCTCAGCTCACTGTCTGGCTGGGCCAGCAGATCGATGAGAAGGGCATCGGCAACGGTGTCTCCATCCTGATCTTCGCCGGCATTGTCTCCAACTGGAGCGGCATCTACAGAACTGTGGTCAGTATGCTGGCTCTGGGTGCTGCCGGTCAGCCTCAGTACTATGTGTTCCTGCCCCTGCTGCTGGTTCTCGCTATCGTGGCCGTGGTCTTCGTTGTGATCATCACCCACGCCGAGCGCCGCATTCAGGTGCAGTATGCCAAGAAGGTGGTCGGCCGCAAGATGTACGGCGGTCAGGCCAGCTACATTCCCATCAAGGTGAACATGAGCGGCGTTATGCCCGTCATCTTCGCCAGCGCCCTGTGCAGCATCCCCAGCATGATCGGCGGTTTCCTGAACGTCAGCCAGGCGGAGCATCCCTTCTGGTATGCGTTCTTTGAGACCTTCAGCTACAACAGTCTGGTGTATGCGGTCATCTATGTGCTGCTGATCATCGGCTTTAACTACTTCTACGTTGCGATCCAGTACAATCCTGTCGAGATCGCCAACAACCTGCGTCAGAACAATGGCACCATCCCCGGCATCCGCCCCGGCCGTCCCACCAGTGATTTCATTACTAAGGCTCTTAGCAAGATCACTTTCATCGGCGCGCTGTTCCTGGCGGTCATTGCCGCGCTGCCCATCGTTCTGGGCAACCTGATGGGCGTCTCCATCCAGCTGGGCGGCACCAGCCTGCTGATCGTGGTCGGCGTGGCTCTGGATACCAGCCGCACGCTGGAGAGCTATATGCTGATGCGCCATCACAAGGGTTTCCTTGAGTGATATCCCGGAAAGGGGAGCTTTCTATGAAACTGATCCTTTTGGGCGCGCCCGGCGCCGGAAAAGGGACCCAGGCTGAGATCATCTGCGACCGGCTGCAGATCCCCGCGATCAGCACCGGCAACATCATCCGCGCCGCCGTCAAGGAGGGCACGGAGATGGGAACCAAGGCGAAGAGCTTCATCGACGCCGGCAAGCTGGTTCCCGATGAGGTGGTCATCGGCATCATCAAGGAACGTCTCACCGCGGACGACTGCAAGAACGGCTTTATTCTGGACGGCATGCCCCGCACCGTCGTTCAGGCCGAGGCCCTCGAGCAGATGGGTGTTGAGATCGACAAGGTCCTCGACATCGAAGTTCCCGACGAGAACATCATCAAGCGTATGGGCGGCCGCCGGGTGTGCAGTGCATGCGGCGCCTCCTATCACGTTGAGTTCAAGCCCAGCCACAAGCAGGGTTTGTGCGATCGCTGCGGCGGCAGCCTGATCGTCCGCAAGGACGACGAGCCCGCCACGGTGCTGGATCGTCTGAAGGTCTATCACGAGCTGACCGAGCCTCTGGTGGAATTCTACCGTGAGCGCGGCAAGCTGATCGTGATCGAGGGTCAGGGCGAGATCGATGAGATCACCGCTCAGATCCTGAAGGAACTGGAGGCGTAAAGCGTGATCCAACTCAAAACAGCCCAGGAGCTTGCCAAAATGCGCAAGGCCTGCGCCATCAGCGCGGCCGCGCTGCGGCTTGCCGGGCAGTCCATTGAGGCCGGCATGACCACCGCCGACCTGGACAAAATCATGTTCGACTATATCAAACGGCAGGGGGCCAAGCCCAACTTCAAGGGCTTGTACGGGTTCCCCGGTACGGCCTGCATCAGCATCAACGATGAGGTCATCCACGGGATCCCGAGCCACAAGCGCCAGATCCGGCCGGGCGATATCGTCAGTATCGACACTGGGGCTGCCATCGAAGGCTTCAACGGCGACAACGCCTGCACCTTTGCCTGCGGCAAGGTGGACAGCGAGGCTCAGCGCCTGCTGGATGTGACCAAAGCGAGCTTGCACCGCGGCATCGCGGCTGCTGTTGCGGGCAATCGCGTTGGTGACATCGGCCACGCGGTGCAGTCTTATGTGGAGGAGAATGGCTTCTCGGTCGTGCGCACATTTGTTGGGCACGGCGTGGGCAAGGAGCTGCACGAGGATCCCGAAGTACCGAATTTCGGTACCCCGGGCCGCGGCGCTCGGCTGGTCAGCGGCATGACCATTGCCATCGAGCCCATGGTCAACCAGAAGCACCACTCCGTGAAGACCTTATCCGATGGATGGACGGTCGTAACGGCGGACGGCGGCCTGGCGGCTCACTTCGAGCACACCATCGCCATCCTGCCCACCGGGCCGGAGATCCTCACCATTGGCTGGGAGGAACCCTGATGGACCTGAACAAGGGACAGCTGGTTCGCTCCAAAGCCGGACGGGACAAGACACGCACCTTCGCGGTGCTGGCCCTGGACGGACAGATCGCTCTGCTTGCCAACGGAACCTCGCGCCCGATCGCGAAGCCGAAGCGCAAGAAGCTGCAGCATCTGGCCCCCACGGGCTGCGTCCTGTGCGGTGAGGCGCTGACCGACGACCAACAGCTCAGCGAGGCCATCGCGGCTTACGACGCGACGCGCCCTGTTTGAAACTCTAGAGGAGGCTACGAGCTTGTCTAAAGAAGATGTCATCGAGGTAGAAGGCAAAGTGGTTGAGGCGCTGCCCAACGCCACCTTCCGGGTGGAGCTGGAAAACGGCCATCGGCTGCTGGCACATATCTCCGGCAAGCTGCGGACCAATTTTATCCGCATCCTTCCCGGTGACAAGGTTACACTGGAAATGTCGCCCTACGACCTGACGAAGGGGCGCATCACCTGGCGGTCCAAATAAACCGCCGCTTAAAAGGAGGTTAGCATCATGAAGGTCAAGCCTTCCGTGAAACCGATTTGCGAAAAGTGCAAGGTCATCAAGCGCAAAGGCCGCGTGATGGTCATCTGCGAGAACCCCAAGCATAAGCAGCGTCAGGGCTAAGCGTTAACGCTGGCTTAAAGATTGACGCGGGGGGCCAAGTGTGTAGAGTCCCGGCACAGGCCCCGACACTGACATGGGATGATTTATGGAGGTGTGCTAATCATGGCACGTATTTCTGGCGTTGATCTGCCCCGCGAGAAGCGGATTGAGATCGGTCTGACCTACATCTACGGCATCGGTCGCAGCACTGCGACCAAGATCCTGGCCGACACCGGTATCAACCCCGATACCCGTGTGAAGGATCTGACTGCGGACCAGGAGACCCTGATCCG
This sequence comes from Oscillospiraceae bacterium, assembly GCA_045118955.1. Lineage (GTDB taxonomy): Bacteria > Bacillota > Clostridia > Oscillospirales > Ruminococcaceae > SFJ001. The sequence continues at coordinate 12,385 of JBGVKB010000107.1, forward strand.
TGAGTATATCGACAAGAACAACATTATGGTGGAAGGCGACCTGCGCCGCGCCGTTGCTCTGGACATCAAGCGTCTGGTTGAGGTCCAGTGCTACCGCGGTGTGCGTCATCGCAAGGGTCTGCCCGTTCGCGGCCAGCGCACCAAGACCAATGCCCGTACCCGCAAAGGTCCGAAGCGTACTGTCGCCAACAAGAAGAAGTAACCATAAGGAGGAACAGAAATGGCAACCAAAGCTGCTGCTAAAAAGGGCGCTGTTCGCACCAAAAAGCGTGAGCGCAAGAACATCGAGCGCGGCGCTGCCCACATCCAGAGTACCTTTAACAATACCATTGTTACCATCACCGATACTCAGGGCAACACCGTTTCTTGGGCCAGCTCCGGCGGTCTGAACTTCCGTGGTTCCCGCAAGAGCACTCCCTTCGCCGCCCAGTCCGCTGCTGAGACTGCTGCCAAGGTCGCGATGGAGCATGGCATGAAGACTGTCGAGGTCTACGTTAAGGGCCCCGGCGCCGGCCGCGAGGCTGCAATCCGTGCGCTGCAGGCGACCGGCCTGGAGGTAACCATGATCAAGGATGTTACCCCCGTCCCCCACAACGGCTGCCGCCCCCCGAAGCGCCGCCGCATCTGATTTACAAGGAGGAAAACTAGAATGGCAAGATATACAGGCGCAGTTTGCCGCCAGTGCCGCCGCGAGGGCCAGAAGCTTTTCCTGAAGGGCGAGCGCTGCTATTCCGATAAGTGCGCATTCGGCCGTCGCAGCTTCGCTCCCGGCCAGCATGGTCCCGACCAGGGCCGCAAGAAGGTCAGCGAGTACGGCACCCAGCTGCGCGCTAAGCAGAAGACCAAGAACTTCTACGGCGTGCTGGAGAAGCAGTTCTACCACTACTACGAGCTGGCCGTCCGTCAGAAGGGCATCACCGGCGAGAATCTGCTGCGTATCCTTGAGAGCAGATTGGACAACGTTGTCTACCGCGCCGGCTTCGCTATGAGCCGCAAGGAGGCTCGTCAGCTGGTCCTGCACCGTCACTTCACCGTGAACGGCCAGACCGTCAACATCCCCTCCTACCTGCTGAGCGCCGGCGACAAGATCGAGGTCCGCACCACCGACAGCGTGAAGCTGAAGGAGAACGTTGAGAAGAACGCCTCCCGTCCCGTTCCTGCCTGGATGAGCAAGGACGCTGAGAAGATGAGCGTTGTCATCGATCACCTGCCCGAGCGCAGCGAGATCGATCTGGATGTCCAGGAGCAGCTCATCGTCGAGTTGTACTCCAAGTAATCCGCTTGATACAAAGGGAACGCGAATAACCGGCCGGCCCGCAAGGCCGGTCCACCATGGAGGGTTTTTATATGATGGAGATCGAACGTCCCAGAATCGATACCGCCTCGTTGAGCCCGGATGGCCGCTACGGCAAGTTCGTCGTGGAGCCGCTGGAGCGTGGTTTCGGTACGACTTTGGGCAATAGCTTACGGCGTGTCCTTCTCTCGTCGCTTCCCGGCGTTGCTGTTACCAGTGTGAAGATCGATGGTGTTGTGCATGAGTTCAGCACCGTCGAAGGTGTGAAAGAAGACGTTACCGAGATCGTGCTGAACCTGAAGGGCGTGGCTGCGAAGCTGTTCTCTGAGGGTCCTGTCACCGTCCGCATCGAGGCGGCCGGTGAGTGCGAGGTGACGGCTGGCAGCATCAAGCAGACGGATGAAATCGAGATCCTGAATCCCGATTGGCACATCGCCACCCTGGGCGAGAACGGCAAGCTCACCATGGAGCTGACCTTCGCCAAGGGCCGCGGCTATGTGCCTGCCGAGCGCAATAAGGCCGCTGTCATGGAGAAGAATGACATCAACACTCTCCCCACCGACAGCATCTACACCCCCGTCCTGAAGGTCAACTATGCGGTGGACAACACCCGCGTCGGTCAGATCACTGACTACGACAAGCTGACCCTGGAGGTCTGGACCGATGGCACCAGCAGTGCTCAGGAGGCGGTCAGCCTGGCTGCCCGCATCCTCACCGAGCATCTGAACCTGTTCGCCAACCTGTCCGACGAGAGCCTGGGCACCGAGATCCTGGTGCACAAGGAGGAGGAAGACAGAAGAGACGCCCTGAACATGACCATCGAAGAGCTGGATCTGAGCGTGCGTTCCTTCAACTGCCTGAAGCGTGCCGGTATCAATACCGTGGAGGATCTGATCAGCAAATCCGAGGACGACATGATGAAGGTCCGCAACCTCGGTCGGAAGAGCCTGGAGGAGGTTCTGGCAAAGCTGGAATCCCTGGGCTTCTCCCTTACCAAAGACGACGAGTAATTACAGCAAAGGAGTGAAACGGGATGCCCGGTACTAGAAAGCTCGGCAGAACCAGCGACAGCCGCAGAGCGATGCTGCGCGCCATGGTTACCTACCTGTTTGAGAATGGCAAGATCGAGACCACCGTCACCCGCGCCAAGGAAGTTCGTTCCATGGCCGAGAAGATGGTCACCCTGGGTAAGAAGGACGATCTGCATTCCAAGCGTCAGGTGTTTGCCTACATCACCAAGGAGACCGTTGCGAAGAAGGTCATCGACGAGATCGGCCCCAAGTATGCTGACCGTAACGGCGGCTACACTCGCATCATCAAGACCGGCGTTCGCCGCGGCGACGCCGCCGAGATGGCCATCATCGAGCTGGTGTAATTCCTGCTTTTTGAGGCAAGTCTCATACCGCTGTACAGCGGATGCGTGATTTGACAGCAGCCCCTGCCCTCCGCAAGGATGGGCGGGGGCTGCTTTTTGTTTGGACAAGCCCAGCCACCAAAAAAGCCGCCCCGGGAGCCATGCGCTCCCGGGGCGGCTTTGGTCGTTTGTGTGATTAGCCCTGCTGCAGATGGCTGAGCAGCGCGGGGATGAACTGCTTTTTGCGGCTGATGACGCCGGGCAGGGTGACCATGCCGTTCTCGGCCTTGACCCCGAAGGCGCTGCAGATCAGCTCCTCTGCGTCCTTACCTAAGAACAGCACGTCGGTGCTCTGGTCCAGCACGCTGGTGAACATGTAGAACATCATCTGCACGTGCTCGTTGTGCATGGCCTCGGCCAGATAGGGGCCGAGCAGCGCCTTGGCCTTGTCCCGGTTCTTGTCGCTGACGTAGCTGCCCTGCCCCACGCCGAAGTGCAGGTCACCGTTGGTGAAGACCTTGAAGTCCTGCTGGAAGACCTCCACCTCGCTGCGGTCGTCCACGTTCTCGCCGGCCTCGAACATCTCGGTGGCAAGCTGCTCCACCTCCACGCCGGCGATGCGGGCCAGCGCGCGGGCAGCGCCCTCGTCCATGGGGGTGCAGGTGGGGCTGCGGAACATCAGGGTGTCGGACAGGATGGCGCTGCACAGGATGCCGGCAATGCTGGGGGTGATCTCCACGTCCTGCTCGGTGTACATCTGGTAGACGATGGTGGCGGTGCAGCCCACCGGCTGGTTGCGGAAGTACACCGGGCCGCTGGTCTCCAGATTGCCCAAACGGTGGTGGTCGATGATCTCAAGGATCTCCGCCTGCTCGAAGCCCTCCACCGCCTGCGTTTTCTCGTTGTGATCCACCAGAATGAGCTGCTTGCGGCGCAGATTCAACAGGTTGCGGCGGCTGACCATGCCGTAGTAGCGGCCCTTGGTGTCCAGCACCGGGAAGTACTGATGGCGCACCTTACCCATGACCTTCTGCACCTCCTCGATGGGGGTGGTCAGGGTGAAGGTCAGCAGGTTGTCCTGCACCATGTAGTGGCGCAGAGGGGCGCTCTGGTTGATCAGACGTGCCACCTCATAGGTGTCGCAGGGGGTGCTGATGATGGCGCAGCCACGGTCGGCGGCCAGTTTGGCGATGGTGCGGGAGATGGCCGCGCCCAGACAGACCACAAGACAGGCCGCGCCCAACTCGATGGCGCAGAACTGGGTCTCGTAGCGGTTGCCCAGAATGACGATGTCGCCCTCCCGGATAATTTCCTCCATGGCCTCGGGGCTGGACGCGCCGATGACGATCTTGCCCTTGGTCATGCGGGTGCAGCCCTCGCCGATCAGGATGGTGCCGTTCAGGGTACGGGCGATCTGGTCGTAGGAGGTGCCTGCCTCGGCCAGCACGCCGGTGCCCTCCACGTCCATGTTGGCGGTGGCCACGTCGGTCAGGGAGATGATGCCGGTCAGGTGACCTTCCTTGTCGGTGACCGACAGGGTGCTGGCGTCGATGTCGCGCATGATCTCCCATGCATGGCGCATGGTGGTCTCGCCGTCCACCGAATCCACCATGCGGACGTCGATGTCCTGCACCTGCGGGCTGACGTCCAGACAGCGGCGGGGCGGCTCGATGCCGAAGCGGTTCAGCACATAGGTGGTCTCCTGATTCGGCTCGCCGGCGCGGCAGGGCACATACAGGGGGCCGGTGCTGGTCTGGTTTTTCAGGTTCGCATAGGCGATGGCCGAGCAGATGGAGTCGGTGTCAGGGTTGCGGTGGCCGATGACCATGACCTTGCGCTGGTCGCTCTGGTTCTGTTTCATACAGTTTCCCTCATTTCGGCGGCGCGGGGAGCCGCGCCAAATTTGGATCCCCCGCGGCGGCACGGAAAGCGGCGGGGCGGTGTGGGTCTGTGGTGCGCCCCGTGGGGATCGCCCGCCGGTATGGGGCCGAACGGAACGAGGGGGCGTACTTTGCTGTCATTATAGCACAGCCGCGCCGACGGCGGCAAGGCGGCCGGGGGGATTCCCGCGGTTTTTCGGCAGGTTCTCCCAATTGACCAATTGTCCCCGATGCATGGACGAAAGTTGCGCGGTTTGCATAAAAAGCCCCTGCCTGCGGCGCAATGCAACCGCGGGCGGGGGTGAGGGGAGGGGGTCAGTGCATGATGTTGCGGGGGGTGCCGGCCAGGAACAGGCTCACGTTGTCGAACACTATGCCGGCGCGCAGCACCATGCTCTCGTCGGTGGCAAAGGCCACATGGGGGGTCAGCAGGGTGTTGGGCGCGCCGCACAGGGGGTGGTCGGCGGGCACGGGCGGCTCCATCTCGAACACGTCGATGCCCGCGCCGGCGATGCGGCCCTCATGCAGGGCGGCGGCGAGGGCGGCGCTGTCCACCACCGGGCCGCGGGCGGTGTTGATCAACAGGGCGGTGGGCTTCATCAGGGCGATCATCTCGGCGCTGATCAGCCCCTTGGTGGCGGCGGTGGCGGGCACGTGCAGGCTCAGGATGTCGCTCTCGGCCATGACCTGAGGCAGGGGCTTGTACTCGATGCCCAGCGCCTTGGCCTCGTCCCGCTCGGTGCGGCTGTAGGCGATGACCTTGCAGCCGAAGGCCTGCGCCAGCTTGGCGGTGCGCAGACCGATGGCGCCGGTGCCCACGATGCCGAAGGTCTTGCCCGCCAGCTCAAAGCCGATCAGACCGGCCTTGGTGCCCTCGGTGCGGGCGCGGCCGTCGCAGGCGGGGATGCGCCGCGCCAGACCCAGCGCCAGACCGAACACCAGCTCGGCCACCGCCTGGGTGGAGTAGCCCGCGCAGTTGCAGACCATCACGCCCCGGGCGGCGCAGGTCTCCATGGGGATGTGGTCCACGCCGGTGAAGGCCACACTGATCATCTTCAGGTGGTCGGCGGCCTCCACCACCTCGGCGGGCAGCTTGCCGTTGGCCACCATCAGGACGTCCGCGTCCTTGGCGCGCTCGATCAGGGCGGCGGTGTCCCGCACGCCGTCCAGCCATGCGGTAAAGCAGTGACCCGCGGCACGCAGGGGGGCGGCCAGCGCTTCAATGGTGGTCTCGGGCACGCCGAGACCCTCCAGCAGTACGATGTTCATAGGGCAGTTACCTCTCTGTGTATGGTTGGGGGCGGGTACGCCGCCCGGTGGAATTTCTTGCTTTTATTATAAGGGGTGGGGGTGGATTTTTCCAGCCCCGGGGCGGCACCCCCGCGGCTTCTCTAAGAAAATGGTAGCACAAACGGGGCGGGAACTCAATGCTTTAAAGGATAATTTGGGCGGGTGCTTTGTGTTTTGAGGCGGGCTGTGCTATAATGGGGCGGTGCCCGAGCGGGGTGTCGTTTTAATATACGATTTGTTGTTTTGCGATTGGAATATACAAATTGTTGCAAATATAAGAGGGCATTCCGGCGGCGCAGCGGGCGGGGGAGAGCCGCGGGCGGGAAGCCCTGCGCGGCGGTGTGCTGTGGGCGGCGGGGTTGCTGTTTTCCCCACGGCGTTTCCCGTCCCGCCCCTCATCAGTCTCGACCTGCGGTCTCGACAGCTTCCCCCGGAGGGGGAAGCCCCGGCCTGTGGCCGGGAGGGGGTACTGTGGCGGTGTGGGGCGTTGTTTTTCCGGGAGCCGCCCCGCGCACAGCGTGGCCTTTCCCTGCAAGTCGGGCGGTGGTTGAACGCAGTGAAGCCGGATGAGGGGCGGTCGCGGCGGACGCTGTTGGGCAACGCAAAATGCCGTGCCTGCAAAAGCTGCACAGCGGTGCGCCATGCCTGAAACGAGCAAATATGCAATACTCATTGTAATATTTGGATTGGAATATACAGATAGCCGGGGCAAAACGCCCCGATGAGCGGAGAGGACATCATGGAGACCACCATCAAGCAGAGCAAAAAGAATACCGGCCGCGCCGTTGTGCAGGTGCTGCTGGCCGGCGTGGGCTGGGGCATCATCGGGCTGTTCACCCGGCGGCTGGCGGCGGCGGGGCTTAGCCCGGTGCAGATCGCCGGGGTGCGGGCCTTCGTCACCTCGCTGTTCATGGTGGGCTTTTTGCTGCTGCGCGACCCCGCCGCTTTGCGCATTCGCCTGCGGGATCTGTGGATGTTCCTGGGCACCGGCATCGCCAGTGTGCTGTTCTTCAACGTGTGCAGCTTCATGGCCATCGAGCTGACCGGCCTGTCGGTGGCGTCCATCCTGCTGTATACCGCGCCCGGCATCGTCACCCTGCTCAGCGCGGTGCTGTTCCGCCACCCCATCACCCGCCGCAAGGTGCTGGCGGTGGGGCTGAGCTTTCTGGGCTGCGCGCTGGTGTCGGGCTTGGCGGACGGCGGGCTGACCATCACCCCGATGGGTCTGCTGGCGGGTCTGGGCAGCGGTTTCGGCTACGCGCTGTACACCATCTTCAGCAACGTGGCGCTGCGCCGCTACAAGCCCTACACCGTCACCGCGTGGACCTTCCTGCTGGCGCTGGCGGGCGCGCTGCCCATCTGCCGCCCCTGGGAGATCGCCGCCGTGATGACCCAGCAGCCCGCCGCCATCGGGGTGGGGGTGCTGCTGGGGCTGTGCTCCACTGCGCTGCCCTTTTTGCTGTATACCGACGCCCTGACGGTGCTGGAGCCGTCCCGCGCCTCCCTGCTGGCCACCGCCGAGCCGATCGTGGCCACGCTGGCGGGGGTGGTGGTGTACCACGAGGCCCTCACCGGCGGCGGTGTGCTGGGCGTGGTGCTGATGGTGGTGGCCATCGCCTTGCTGCGGTGAGCGTGTGCGCATGAAAAAGACCGCGCGGCGGGAGAACAGCCGCCCGGCGAAAAAAACAAGACCGCACCGGCGGGGCAGCTCATTCAGTGCCCGGCGGTGCGGTCTTTTGCTTTTGGGGGTGTGAGATGCGCGTGTTCGGTTTGCCGCTGCCCCACAGCGCGGTCTCGACAGCGTTCGGCTTGCGGTGCCCAAAATCTGCCGTGCTGCCGACGGTCTGCCTTTCTCTGCCACCGGCCCCCGGAGGGGGAAGCCCCGACCTGTGGCCGGGAAAGGGTACCGTGACGGGAAGGTTCCTGTTTGCCTGGGAGCCGCCCCGGCAGGCGGACATAAGGACGCGCCGCATAAGCCGGGCACCGCAAGTCGGGCGGTGCCCACGAAGGGGGCAGATGAGGGACGGTCGCGGGTAAAGAAACGTGCAATGCAGAAGGCCGCGTGCGAGCGAAGGTGCGGCATCGCTCACCGCTTGCGGGGCGGGAAGTAGGGCTTGCCGCCCTCGGGGCGCGGGGCGGACTTGCCGCCCTCCGGGCGCGGGGGGCGGTCGGGCTTGCGGTCGCGGTCGGGGCGGTAGGGCATCACCCGGGCGCCGCCCTTGTCCGGGCGGGCGAGGTATACCTGACGGTACTCCTCCCGCAGGGCGGTGCGGGCGGCGCGGGCCCTGGCCTCGTCCTCAAACACCCCGAACACCGCCGCGCCGCTGCCGGTCATCAGGCTGGTGATCGCGCCGTGGGCGTTCAGCACCTCCTTGATGTGAGGGGTCTCCACCGCGCCGCTGCAGTGCTCCAGCGCGTTGCCCGCGGCGGCGCACAGATTGTACAGGTCACCGTCCCGGATGGCCGCCTCCTGCGCGGCGCAGTCCGGGTGGACGGGGCTGCCCATTTTGTCGTACCGGGCGAAGGCCTCCGGCGTGGACACGCCCACGCTGGGCATCACCACCACGAACCAGCACTGGGGGCAGGGGGGCAGCGCCTTGATGAAATCGCCCACGCCCTGCACCCGGCAGGTGCCGCCCATCAGGGCAAAGGGCACGTCCGCGCCGATCTTTGCGCCCAGCGCGCATAGCTCGCTCATGGACAGGTGGGCGTCGTACAGGGCGTTCAGCCCCACCAGCACGCCCGCCGCGTCGGCGCTGCCGCCGGCCATGCCCGCGCGCACCGGCACCTTTTTCACGATCTCCATGTCCGCGCCGCCGGTGATGCCGGTGTAGCGGAAAAAGGCCATGGCTGCCTTGATGGCGGTGTTTTTCTCGTTCACCGGCACCCAGCTCCCCGGCAGGCGCAGGCTCAGCTCCGGGCTGCGGCGCAGGCTCAGCCGCTCGTACAGGGTGATGGTCTGCATCACCATGTCCAGATCGTGGTAGCCGTTGGGCAAAAGCCCCACCACGTCCAGCGACAGGTTCAGCTTGGCGGGCGCAAGGACGGTCACTTGTCTCATAGGTCAGTCCCCTTCAATGGCACAGGCGCACGGCGGGCGCGGCAGAGAGCCGTACCGCGCGGTGCGCCTGTTGGTTTTTTATGCGTTTTTGGGGCGCGGGCCGCCCCGTCACAGCTTCAGCAGCCGAAGCTGCTTCACGTCGATGGCCTTCACCGGGCACACCTCGTGGCAGCAGAAGCACCGGATGCAGCCGGCGGCGCGGATGCGGGCGGTCTTGCCCACCGCGATGGTGTGCTGGGGGCAGATCTCGGCGCACTTGCCGCAGCCGATGCACTTGGCCTGGGCGATCACCGGGTGGGGGGCGATCCAGCCCTCCGCCTTTTTCGCCAGCGGCCGCAGCAGGGCGGGCACCCGCTCGGCAAAGTCGGTGCTGCCGGTGCCGCCGCCGGTGTAGCTGGAGGGAAGCTGCCAGTCCGGCACACGCTCCAGCGCCTCGCCCTCCACCCACGCGGGGTCGAAGGCGGCGGGGCACAGCCCCCGCCGGTGGGCGGCCGCCAGATAGGGCACCCGCATGGGGTCCAGCCCCATCACATGGCAGCAGGCCAGATCCATGGCCGGCAGGTCCTCGCCCGCCAGCAGCAGCCCGGCGAACCGGGGCACGCCGCCGCCGGGGCCGTCCCCCTCCATGGCGGTGATGCCGTCCAAAACCGCGAAGTCCGGCTTCACGGTCAGCAGCAG
>JBGVKB010000108.1:0-18876 GCA_045118955.1 Oscillospiraceae bacterium
ACACGGTAATCTCCCGATGGGGTCCCTCCCCACCCGGGGAGGGTGGATTGAAATATTATTCTACACCCGCCCGGGTGGGCGGGTCAATGTCCCTCCCCACCCGGGGAGGGTGGATTGAAATAAACAGCCTTGCGTCCGAGCTTGCCAAGATGGAGTCCCTCCCCACCCGGGGAGGGTGGATTGAAATCTTTTGGGGGAGGGGATCACTTAGCCCGGGCGGGTCCCTCCCCACCCGGGGAGGGTGGATTGAAATAGCAATGCGACGGTGACGAAGTGGAAAAAAGGGGGTCCCTCCCCACCCGGGGAGGGTGGATTGAAATGACAAGCAGCCGATCGTGGTGAGCGAGGACGACATGTCCCTCCCCACCCGGGGAGGGTGGATTGAAATGTACCGAACGATATAAGATTCGCACCGAATGTAGCGTCCCTCCCCACCCGGGGAGGGTGGATTGAAATAGCCACACGGTCATGTCCGACCGGGACGCGGTGCGGTCCCTCCCCACCCGGGGAGGGTGGATTGAAATAAGCGGAGCACCTACGCGGACACCCTTGCGCAGGTGGTCCCTCCCCACCCGGGGAGGGTGGATTGAAATAAGCGATGAAAGAGAAAAAGACAAACGGATAACCCGTCCCTCCCCACCCGGGGAGGGTGGATTGAAATGTGCAAAATGCGAATTGTAAACGCTTGCAAAAGTGTCCCTCCCCACCCGGGGAGGGTGGATTGAAATGTGGCGTACTTAATCATGTACGCCGCGGCGGTATGGCCTCTCCCTGCCCAGGACCCCTTCTTTAAGCGCTTTGTCCCCAAAGAACACCCTCGCTTTTTGTTGACAAAGACAAATCCTTATGGTATTTTATACCCAGAACAAAGGCGTTCGTCCGTGCAGTTTCACTGCCGGATGGACGCCTTTTTCTATTTGTACAGGAGGCTCCACTCGATTGAAATTTGTTGCATCTTTTGTAAAGTAGCGTGGAAAAGTAATTGGCATCGTGGTATAACAAGCTAGGAGAAATCCGTGGCCATGCAGGGAAGGGGAGAGGGATATGGTTTTCAAACAGACGGTATACAGCGTATTGGTGGCGTCGGCATCCGGTGGGTTTATGGCATTGATGGCTGATCTCTTGCCCATGACCGATTACTGGCCGGTGACCGTGGCAGACAGCGCGGCTGCCGCTCGTCGGCTTTTGCAGGAACGCACATACGATCTGGTCCTGATCAATACACCTTTGCCCGATGACTTCGGCATAAATCTGGCTATGGAGGTATGTGGAGGCACCGATGCCGCGGTCGCCGTGTTTGTGAAGCGTGAGCGGTACAAGGAGGCATCCGCTCGTCTGACCGGGCACGGAATATTGACCGTGGCGCGGCCCACCACCCGGCAGATGGTATTGCAGCAGCTTCAGGCGCTGCAGGCCATGCGGGAGCGGATGCGCACCAAGGTGGAACAGCTCGCTTCGATGGAGGATCAAATGTGTCAGCTGCAGTTTGTGAACCGAGCCCAGTGGCTGCTGATCGAGCAACATGGCATGACCGAGGAGGAGCTCACCGCTGCATCGCGCGGCGAGCGATGGATGCCCATATCTCTAAGGGAAAAGCCGCGCAGCGGATCATTCGGGAACATAGCGGCGAAAAAGGCGTGGATGCCTAAGCGCGGAAACTTGCAACCGCAAATACCTATCGCAAGCGAACGGCTTGCTTAAAAACGTTTTGAAGATGTTTTTTGTGCTTCGCAAAAGCTGACTGGGAAAATTTGAGATTCGTATGTTCCGACTGACCAACCCGGCAAAGATCCACACTATGATCGAATCGCGTATACTGCCGCCCTGCGCTGCATATACTTTTTTGCCGGAGGATCCGCCGGACGGAACCGACCCGCCGCCTGCTTGGCGGCCTGAAGATAGGAGAGGAACCATGTGTGGGATCGTAGGATACAGCGGTGCGCGCGCCGCGGCGCCCATCCTTCTGGAAGGGCTGAAAAAGCTGGAATACCGGGGATATGACTCCGCCGGTGTGGCGGTGGTTCACGATGGGCGCTTGGAGCTGTGCAAGGTCACCGGGCGCATCGCCAACCTGTGCGAGCGTACCCAAGATGGCCGGACTTTGCCCGGCTGTACCGGCATCGGGCACACCCGCTGGGCGACGCACGGTGCCCCCACCGACACCAATGCCCACCCGCACACCAGCAACGATGGTCGGTTTGCGGTGGTGCATAACGGCATCATCGAGAACTATCTGGAACTGCGCCGGGAACTGACCGACCGGGGCTATCATTTCGAGAGCCAGACCGACACCGAGGTGATCGTGCATCTGGTGGAGATGTACTACAGCGGTGACCTGCGCAAGGCGGTGCGCAAGACCGCTGCCCGGCTGCGCGGCTCCTACGCGCTGGGCATCGCCTGCGCCGACTACCCGGAAACCCTCATTGTGGTGCGGGAGGCCAGCCCGCTTATTCTCGGGGTAGGGGTAGGGGAGAACTGGTTCGCCTCGGACGTGACTGCGCTGGTGAGCCACACCCGCAATGTTATCTATCTGGAGGATGGGGAGTTTGCCGAACTGACCCCCGACACGGTGCAGGTGTTCGACTGCACCGGGCGGCCGCTGAACAAGCCCATTACCCACATTACATGGGACGTACAAGCGGCGGAAAAGGGCGGCTATGCGCACTTTATGCTCAAGGAGATCATGGAGCAGCCCCGCGCCATGGAGGCCACGCTCACGCCTCGTCTCAAGGATGGACAGGTGCGGCTGGATGCCCCCGGTCTGGATGCCGGGTTTCTGCGAGGGGTGCGCAAGATCCTCATCACTGCCTGCGGTTCGGCCTATTACGCGGGCTGCGCAGGGCGGTACGCCATCGAGCGGCTGTGCCACATCCCGGTGCAGGTGGAGCTGGCCAGTGAGCTGCGCTACGCCGACCCCATGATCGACGAACATACGCTGCTCATCGTGCTGTCCCAGTCCGGCGAGACGGCGGACACCATCGCCGCCATGCGGGAGTGCAGCCGCCGCGGGGCAAAGACGCTGGCTATTGTGAACGTGGTGGGCAGCACCATCGCCAAGCAGGCCGACCACACCCTGTACACCTGGGCGGGGCCGGAGATCGCGGTGGCCACCACCAAGGGCTACACCACCCAGTTGGCGGTGCTGTACCTGTTCGCGGTGTACGCGGGCCGGGCGCTGGGGCGGGTGGATGATGCGGAACACGCCCGCCTGATCGCGGGGCTGCGGGCACTGCCCGGGCAGATGCAGCAGGCATTGGACATGAACCCGGCGATCCCGCGGCTGGCGCAGCGGTATCACGACTGCGGATCGATGTTTTTCATCGGGCGCAACGTGGACTGGGCAGTGGCGCTGGAGGGCGCGCTGAAGATGAAGGAGATCTCCTATCTGCACGCCGAGGCCTACGCCGCCGGGGAGCTGAAGCATGGCACCATTGCGCTCATCCATGAGGGTCAGCCGGTGGTGGCGCTGTGCTGCTGCGAAGCCTTGCTGGAAAAGACCATGAGCAACATCGTGGAGGTCAAGGCACGGGGGGCACGGGTGCTGGCGCTGGCTTTGAAGGGCACCGACCGGATGGCGGCCGCCGCGGATGACCTGTTGTTTATACCCCGGGCGGAGGAGCTGTTCAGTGCGGCGGTGGAGATCCTGCCGCTTCAGCTTCTGGCCTACCATGTGGCAAAGGAGAACGGCTGTGACATCGACAAGCCAAAGAACCTGGCTAAGTCGGTCACGGTGGAGTGAACAGGGAGGACACGCACATGATCACGCCCAACAGAAACTATGCAAACCTCAAAGATTCGTACCTTTTTTATAACATTACGCTGAAATTAAACGCCTATCTGGAGCACCATCCCGAACAGCGACTGTACCGCATGGGTATTGGGGACGTGTCGCTGCCCCTGTGCGGGGCGGTCATCCGCGCCCTGCATGGGGCGGTGGACGATCAGGCCGATGCGTCCACCTTCCACGGCTATATGCCGGAGGTGGGAGCGCCCTTCCTGCGGCAGGCCATCGGCGCGCATTACCGGGACCGGGGGGCGCAGGTGGAGGACGACGAGGTGTTCATCTCCAGCGGGGCCAGCGATGAGCTGGGGGACATTCTGGATCTGTTCGACCACGGCACCAGTGCGCTGATCCCGGAACCGACCTACCCCGCCTATGTGGATGCCAACGTGATGGCCGGGCACAGCATCGTGTCGCTGGTCGGCAGCCGGGAGAACGGCTTCCTGCCAGCCCCGGAGGAGGACGTCCGCGCTGACCTGATCTATCTATGCTCCCCCAACAATCCCACCGGCGCGGTGCTGACCCGCCCGCAGCTTCAGGCGTGGGTGGACTTCGCCAACAAAAACGGCTCGGTCATCCTGTTTGACGCCGCCTACGAGGCCTTCATCGAGGACCCGACCCTGCCCCACAGCATTTTTGAGATCCCCGGCGCGCGTACCTGCGCCATCGAGATCTGCTCGCTGTCTAAGACGGCTGGGTTCACCGGTACCCGGTTGGGCTACACCGTCATTCCCCGTACTCTGGAGCGCGACGGTATGAATCTGCACGCCATGTGGGTGCGCAACCGTACCACCAAGACCAACGGTGTGTCCTATATCATCCAGAAGGGCGGCGCGGCGGTCTTTACCCCGGAGGGACAGGAGCAGATCCGGAGGAACATTCAGGTGTATAAGGACAACGCCCGGGTGCTGATGGAAGCCTTCGACAAGCTGGGGCTGTGGTACTGCGGCGGCCGCAATGCGCCCTACATCTGGGTGGAATGTCCGAAGGGCATGGGAAGCTGGGAGTTTTTTGATCTGCTGCTCGACCGCATTCAGGTGGTGGGCACCCCGGGCGAGGGCTTTGGTGCCTGCGGCGAGGGGTATTTCCGCTTCTCCACCTTCGGCAGCCCGGAGGACACGCAGGAGGCGGCTCGCCGCATGGTGGAGCTGCTGAGCAGCCTGTAATTCGAAAAATATCTGAACATCGAAAAAACAGCCCGCACAGGACGTATGGTCCCGTGCGGGCTGTCTGTTTGTTCCGAAGCAGGGGGTCACAGCTCAAAGTGAACGTCCCGGCCGCCGGGGGTATAGGGGGTAAAGGTGATGCCCGCCATCTTCAGCATACGGCGGCTGGCGATGCTGGCGGGAGTGTCGTGGTACTTGTCCGACAGGTAGATGATCTCCTTGATGCCGCTCTGGATGACGGCCTTCGTGCACTCGTTGCAGGGGAAAAGGGTCACATACAGACGTGCACCCTGCAGGCTGCGGGTGGCGCTGTTCAGGATGGCGTTCAGCTCGGCGTGGCAGACGTACATATATTTGGTGTCCAGCGGGTCGCCCTCGCGCTCCCAGGGCATCTCGTCGTCCGAGCAGCCGATGGGCATACCGTTGTAGCCCAGCGACAGGATCTTGTTCTCCGGGCTGACGATGCAGGCGCCCACCTGACTGTTGGGATCCTTGCTGCGCATGGCGGTGAGCATGGCGATGCCCATAAAGTATTCGTCCCAGCTGATGTAGTCGTTGCGTTTCACGGTAGGCTCCTCCTCAATGTTGTTTGTCCAGCCACTCGGCGGCGGAGAGGGCGGCGATGAGACCCTCGCCCACGGCCTTGGCCACCTGAAGCGGTGCGCCGGTCACGTCGCCGGCGGCGAATACGCCCGGCAGATTGGTGGCCATATGGCGATCCACCGACACAAAACCGTCCTTCGTTTCAAGGCCGGGCAGCAAGGTATCTGGCGCAATGGCCGCCCGCAGGATGAACACGCCCTCACAGGGAAGCTCCTGCCCGCCGACCAGAATGCCGCTCACGCGGCCCTGCCCCAGCACCCGCTTCACGCCGCCGGCCACAAAGGGAATGGCCGCGTCCAGCTCCTCGGGGCGGCGACCCGCCACAAAGGTGACCCTGCACCCGATGGACGCGAGAAAGTTTGCCTCGGCGGCGGCGTCCGGGGCCAGTCCCCACACCGCCACCGTCCTGCCGCGGTACAGCATACCGTCGCAGGTGGCACAATAGCTCACGCCGCTGCCCAGCAGCTCGGCCTCGCCGGGCACCGGGGCGGCCTTTGCCACACCGCAGGCCAGAATGACCGTGCTTGCTTCGAGGATCTCCCCGTTGAAGTTGATCATGTGGTAACCGTCCAGCGGCATCAGGTTGGCCACCCGACCCGGCTCGGGTTGGATGCCCAGCGCGGCGGCATGGTCTGCGAACCTAGTCAGCATCTCCTCGCCGGTGACAGCGGGCATCCCCAGATAGTTGTCCACCTGCTCGGCCTTAGCCAGCAGGCCGGGCGCAGCGCCCAGCACCCGTACGGTCTTGCCCCGCTGATGCAGGTTGATGGCAGCCGAAAGCCCGGCGGGGCCGCCGCCCACGATGGCGCAGTCCAAACGTTTGTCCATGTCGAACCTCCACTGGTTTTATTACCACGATTATAACACAGCATGACCGCCGCCGCCATCCCCTATGCGCCCGGGCGCGAAAGTTCTTGCCTTGCCGCAGGGCGCATATACCTGAAGCAGGACCATTGGAACGGGAGTGTTGCATGATGAAGGGGAACATGGAGGAGCGGGCGGCGCGGCTGGCGCAGTACATCATCGAGCAGGAGGCCACCGTGAGGGCCGCGGCACGGCAGTTCGGGGTGAGCAAGTCCACCGTGCACAAGGACGTATCCCAGCGGCTCAAGCGGCAGGATCCCGCGCTGTACCGTCAGGTCTGTCAGGTGCTGGCCCGCAACAAGGCCGAGCGGCATCTGCGGGGCGGCGAGGCCACCCGGGAAAAGTACGCCCGCGGGCGCACGGTGGGGTGAGGGTGCGGCTTCACAAAACTTTCACCGAAGATGCACAGGTCGTCCATGATGAAATTGTAGTATAATCGGCAGGGAACAAACGAAAGGGATGAGTGATATGAAACACATTCGGATGATTTCTGCCCTGCTGGCCGCTGTGGTGCTGGCGGGCAGTCTGTCTGCCTGCGGCGGCGCGACCGGTTCGGCTGCTGCTTCCGGCGGTGCGTCCTCCGACAGCACCGCTGTGAGCGCGCCCGCACAAGAGGTGGAGGAAACGGCCGTTGTGCTGAGCGACAGCGGCGTCACCGTGGACGGCGCGGCGGCCGGCACCGACCCGGCCGCGGCGGTGTACCTGAGCAATGACATCCTTTATTATGAGGATCGTGAGACCTACGACAGCGGCAACCCCTACGGTGAGGGCACCGAGGACGAGCGCCACACTGCCGAGGAGGCCGCCGCCCATACGGTGGTCAACATCACCGCGCCCGGCGCGTACCGCCTGAGCGGCACCTTGAGTCAGGGGCAGATCCGGGTGGATCTGGGCGAGGAGGCCAAGACCGACCCTACCGCGGTGGTCGCCCTCATTCTGGACGGTGTGGATCTGAAGTGCGGCGTGGCCCCGGCCATCCTGTTTTTGAACGTATATGAGTGCGACAACGGCTGGGAGGCTGAGACTGCCACCTCGCAGGTGGACACCACCGCCGCCGGCGCGAATCTTGTGCTGGCCGATGGCAGCGTCAACAGGGTGGAAGGCTCCCATGTGGCGCGCATTTACAAGGACAGCGGCGATGCGAAGAAGCTGTGGAAACAGGACGGCGCAGTCTACTCCTATATGTCCATGAACGTGAACGGCGGCGTGGCCGGCACCGGCCGGCTGGAGCTGACTGCCGACAATGAGGGCATGGACACCGAGCTGCACCTGACCATCAACGGCGGCTGCATCAACATCCGCTCCGGCAACGACGGCATCAACACCAACGAGGACGGTGTGTCGGTGACCACCATCAACGGCGGCGACCTGCACATCATCGCCGGTCTGGGTGAGGAGGGCGACGGCATCGACTCCAACGGCTGGCTGGTGATCAACGGCGGCACGGTGGTGGCCAGTGCCAACCCTGCGGCGGATGCCGGGCTGGACAGCGACATGGGCTCCTACGTCAACGGCGGCACCGTGGTGGCGCTTGGCTCTACCATGGACTGGGCGGAGAGCGACTCTGAGCAGGTGACCATGAACCTGCAGTTTGCCGACTTCAAGGCCTCTGACAGCGCCATTGTGGTGACCCGCGAGGATGGCACGGTGGTGTTCGCCTACGACCCCTCCGAGGATGAGGTGTTGGGCAGCAATACCCGCCGCTACATGGGCGCGGTGATCTCCTGCCCGGAGTTTGCGGTGGGGGAGACCTATCAGGTCTACATCGGCGGTGAGGTCACCGGCACCGAGGTGGGCGGCGTGTACAGCGAGGTCACCGGCTGCACCGGCGGCGCACAGCAGGCCTACACCGGCACCGACGTGGGTCGTGGCGGCTTTGGTGGTCGCGGCGGCATGGGCGGGCAGCGCCCGGATCTGCCCGAAGGTGAGCTGCCTGAGATGCCCGAGGGCGGCTTCACCGGCGGGATGCGCGGCGAGCGCCCCGAACTGCCGGAGGGAGAGCAGCCCCGGATGCCCGAGGGCGGTTTTGAGGGCAGAGTCGGCCCGCGCGGGGAGTTCGCTGAGGGTGAACTGCCTGAGGGTGGCTTTGGCGGTATGGACGGTGAGCGCCCGGAGTTGATCGAGGGCGAGCTGCCTGAGATGCCCGAGGGCGGCTTTGAGATGGACGAGAACGGGATGTTCACCACCGGCGAGCCGGTGAGCGGCTTCTTTATGCAGGACAAGGTGAACGCCTTCTCCGGTGTGGCCGACCTGTAAATTTGATACGGTAAAACACAAGCAGCCTCCTGTGCGTTTGGCACGGGAGGCTGCTTTTTGTATTGTCGGACAAACCTTGTTCGGCGTGTGGGCGTTGGCCTGTTTGCCTGAGCTTCAGAGTGTCCCGGTTCGCGCCGCATAAAGATATCTCGCCATCTTCTCCCGGAACTGCTCATAGGGCACTGTGGCACATTCGGTCTGTGCCATCAGCAGGTCGAACCAATCGCCGCTGCCCTCCGACTCAAATTCTGTTTGGTGGACGAGGGCGGCTGCCCGCTTTGCTTTGAGCAATTCGTAGGTTGGTTCGGTGATGTCCACGGCATCGTACTCCATTCCGTTCAGGGCGAGAGCCTCAGCCAGGCGTGTGGTGTGGCGATCCTCGGTCTTCGGCATGACCTCGCCTTCCTGATAGCCCACAAAAAACACGCCGCCGGGCTTCAGCCATTGCTTGACCTGCGCCGTAAACGCGGCCATGTCTTTGGCGAAATACATCGTATCCATGGAAACGATCACGTCGAAACTCGCGGTGGGGTATTCGATGTCGCCGATGACCCCTACCCGGAAGTGGGCATTTTCCCGGAACAAATGCCGCGCCGTCCGGATCGCGGTTTCGGAGTAATCGAATCCATAGATGTGAGCGCCCGTCTTTTTTTGTAAATAGCCGAGCATTTTTCCGTTCCCGCAGCCGATGTCCAGAATGTGTGCCGGTTCTGTTTGTGGTATGTACGAGAGGATCCGATCGATCTGGCGCAGGTCGCTGAAGCCATCCTGTGAAAAGTCTTCCCCAAAGGCATCCCTGCAAAAAGTACGGAATGCGTTTGATCTTCCCGCCATGGTATAGAACGCTTCATAGGCATCGTAAAACAACAATTCTTTTCGATTCATGTCAAATACCTTAACAAAATTCGGTTTGCGGAGACATGGTTTTTTCGTCAGCGCAGCTTGCAGAAGCCGCCAAAGCGCTCGGCCATGGCGGTGCGCCGGATGCCGCGCAGAACGTTGCCCGCGCAGCGGCGCACATCCTCGGCGCGGATGCGCCCGGACTTTACCGCCCGCAGGATGGTGCGCACCTCGCCGAAGCCGCCGGGCATAATCAGGTCGTTGCCGGCGGCGAGGGCGCGTGACGGGTCGGCAAGCCCTTTGCCGGTGATCATCCAGTCGGTCATCACCAGCCCATCGAATCCCCATTCTCCGCGCAGGATGTGGGTGAGCAGGTCGCGGTCTTCACAGGTGTAGATGCCGTTCAGCCGATTGTAGCTGGACATGACCGCACCGGGCCGCCCCTCCCGCACGGCGATCTCAAAACCCCGCAGGTACAGCTCCCGCAGGGCGCGCTCGCCCAGAATGGCGTCGGTGTGGGTGCGCTCGGTTTCCTGATTGTTGCAGGCAAAGTGTTTGATGGTGACAAAGCAGCCCGGTATGCTCTGTACGCCCCGGGTGAGGGCAGCGGCGAACAGGCCGGACAGCAGTGGATCCTCCGAGAAATACTCAAAGCTGCGCCCGCACAGCGGATTGCGGTGCAGGTTCAGTCCCGGCGCCAGCCAGTAGCTGACCCCATACAGCCGCATCTCCCGCCCCACCGCCTGCCCCACCTGCTCCAGCAGGTCGGTGTTCCAGGTCTGCGCCAGCGCCAACGCCACCGGGAACGCCGTGGCGAACTGGTACACCACCCGTCCACGGCTCTCGTCGGCGGTGATGAAGCGCAGCAAAAACTTCGGCAGATGGTTCAATTGTGCCATGGGAAGCTCCATGGGCATCACCGCACCGCTCTTTACAACAACCGAGCGCTTTTGCAGCCGCAGCCCGGCGGGGCCGTCGGCCAGCAGCACGTTGGGGATGCCCCGTTTCAGCAGGGCACCGGTGGTGGTGCCGGCACAGCCGGGTGCGTTGTAATGCTTGCCGCCCGCAAGGCCGCCGCCCACCGTCAGCGCCGCCTGCTCTCTCAGGCTCAGCGCGTCCAGTTCCGGGCAGTTCTCCTCAGCGGATTCCTCATAGGTGTAAACGACCGTGGAAAAAGCCGCCGGTTCCAGCAGGACGCGGGGCACGTCCGCCGGGACGGGGGCGTATGCAATGGGCGCGGCGGGCAGCTCGTCCATTGGCAGCGCACAGCGGCAGAGGTGCCGGTGGCGGGCGAGGATCACCTCTCTGCCCAGTTGCAGCACCGCGGCCGGGCGGGTGCTGCGGCTGGAATCCCCCATGCGCAGGATGTAGTCCCCGGCCTCAAGGACGGTCACCGCATCTGCCTCCCGATAGCTCGCCAGCCGCTCAAGGGGCAGCAGAAGGGTGAGCGTCTGTGACTCACCGGGCAGCAGCAGCTTGGTCTTGGCAAAGGCGGCCAGCCGCTGGTATTCCTTGGGCAGTGCCGGGGTCTGGGGGCAGCTGGCGTAAAGCTGCACCACCTGCTGCCCGGCGTATTCGGTGCCGGTGTTGGTCACGGTGACGGCGATGCGGGCCTGCGTGCCCTCCACCGATACCGCCCCGGCGCGCAGCGCAAAGTCGGTGTAGCTCAGCCCATAACCAAAGGGGTAGCGGGGCGCGACCCGATGGCTGTCGAAGAAGCGATACCCCACATAGATGCCCTCCCGGTAATACTCCTGCAAAGGCTGACCGTTCAGGCCGGCGTACTCCCGGGCAAAGGGCAGGTCGTCGTAGTGCATGGCCCAGGTGTCAGCCAATCGCCCCGAGGGACAAGCCCGCCCGCAGAGCAGGTCGGCCAGCGCTGCGCCGCCCATGCTGCCCTGCTGGGCAAAAAAGACTACCGCATTGATGCCGTTGATCTCGTCCAAAAAGCTCGTGTCAAAGGAAGACCCCGCGTTCAGCACGAGGATCGTGGTCTTGTACGCCCGGGCACAGATGCTCAGGGCGGCACGTTCCTCGGGGGACAGAGTGTTGTCGCTGCCGTCCGGATCACGGTCGGAGCCTTCGCCCGCCTGCCGTGCCATCACATAGACGCAGACGTCTGTGCGCGAGTCGGCCACGTCCTGCGGGGTGATGGGCTGGCCGAAGGGAGGGCAGTAGGGATCCTGCATCAGGTTGATGAGGGTGCTGACCTCCAGCCGTTTCAGCGAGCGCCGAAACCGCCGCCCGTACTCCGCCTCGCCCTCGGCATAGAGCTGGTCGTACTCCCGCAGCCAGTGCCCGGTGGTCACGGTGAACCCGGCGGCTGTTAGCCCCTCCTCGATGGTCACGGCGTGGCGGTCGTTCACCTCGCCGGAGCCGGTGCCTCCCTTGACCGTATGCCGCGCACCCGCACCGTACAGAGCGATGGGGCCGGGGCGGATGGGCAGAGTGCCGTCGTTTTCCAGCAGCACGATGCCCTCAAGGGCGGCCTGACGGGCGATTTCAAGGTTCTGCTCCTCCACCGGGGTGGGGGTAGGGGAGTCGGAGGCAAAGTGGATCGCACGCTGTTTCATAAGCTCTCCTCGGTTCGGGGTGTGGTGGGTGTTGATTCCAGTATACAGGATTTTCGGGGGCGTGTCTGCAAATTTTGCACCCTGACGGCAGAAAACACAGCAGAAACACCCGGCGGGCAAAAAAAGACGGCGCAGCCGTTTCGGGCTGCGCCGTCCTGCCGCGGGCGCGGGTCTGCCCCGCGGCGCTTGCGGCAACAAGAAAATGCAAATTGACGCAAAAACGTCACGCACCGGTGAGCTGCCGCCGCAGACTTTCCAGCGCACGGGACTCGATGCGGGACACATAGCTGCGGCTGATGCCCAGCAGGTCGGCCACCTGCTGCTGGGTGAGGGGCGGCTGTCCGCTCAGCCCGTAGCGCAGCACCACCACCTGCCGCTCCCGCGCGGCAAGCCCCTCCACATAGTGGCGCAGGCGGCGGTTCTCATCCCGGTCCTCGCAGTGCTCGGTCAGCACAAAATCGTCCGGGATGACGTCCATCACGGTCAGGGAGCTGCCGTCCCGCGCCGCCTCGATCGGCTCCTGCATGGACAGGGTGGGCGGGATGCGCTTGACGCGCCGCAGATGCATCCGCATCTCATTTTCAATGCAGCGGGCGGCATAGGTGGAGAACCGCACCCGCTTGGTGTGATTGAAGCTCTCGGCGGCCTTGATCAGCCCGATGGTACCGATGCTGATCAGATCTTCCTGGTCGCCGGGGGCGGCGAAATACTTCTTGGCGATGTGCGCTACCAGCCTCAGATTGTGGCGGATGATGCGGTCGCGGGCGGCGGTGTCCCCGGCCCGGTAGGCGGCAAAGGCCTCGGCTTCCTCGTGGGCGTTCAGCGGGCGGGGGAAGCTGCTGGTCTCCAGATGCAGGGCGAGGTAGAGCAGCCGGCCCGCAATGGCGCGGATGAACAGGGCAAACATGGCGATCCCTCCTTGTGATGAGAATGGGCTTCCTAATTTATATGGCACAAGGGGGAGGCGGCAAACCTGCGTTTTGGGGCGCTGTCACAAACAAAAACGGAGCCGGCCGGTTGGCTGACTCCGTTTGGTCTGTTAAAACCCGGCTCGGCGGGTGATGCTGTCCGCGTCCCTGCGGGCACAGTACCGTGAACCGTTCCGCAAAAAAGCCCCCACTGCGGTGGGGGCTTTTTCATTGTCCTTGGGGGCAGTGCAGTCACTCTGCGTCCGTGGGCAGGTCCTCCCGCGTCATAAGGGAGGCGAACAGCAAAAGCTGCTTCAGCGACTTCACCCCCAGCTTGGAGTAGATGTTGCGGTTGTGGAAGCGCACCGTGGATTCCTTTACCCCGGTCAGCTCGATGATCTCCTTTACGCTGCGGCCGGCAAGATAATGCTCAAACACCGAGCGCTCGGTGGGGGTGAGGGTCTTCACACCCTGCAAAAACTGTGCGTAATCCTCCGGGTCGACCTCGCCCTTGCGGGAGTACGACAGGCGGGACAGCTCCTGCCGGGCGGCGATCTGCTCACGGCTCAGACGCTCCAGGTCGGTCTGCATCCGGGCGTTTTGCTGCGCCAGCTCCGCGAGGGCGGTCTCGGTGCGGCGATCCTGCTCCGCCAAAAAGGCGAACAGATCGTCGATCTCCGGGATGCCCGAGGGCGCGTAGTCGCACCGGCCGGTCTGAAGCTGGGCAAGGCCCGCACGGATGGGGGCGATGTACCGCCGCCCCAGCCAGCGGCAGAACAGGAACGCCACCGCTGTTGCAAGGGTGAAGGCCGTCACGGTCTTGGTGCGTCCCGTATGTACGATGGCCGCGTACTGCTCTGCGGGCAGCATGGCGGCCACGGTCAGGCCGCTGTTCTCCAGCGTGACCGCCGCGGCCTTGCCGATGTACCGCTCCTCCCCGCATTGGTATTCTACAAACCGTCCGTTTTGCGTTGCGGTGACCAGTGTGCAGATGGGTGGGGTGTAGCCGGAGCGGTTGGAGATGAACTGCCCCGCATACCCGCCTTTGATCTCGTCCAGCAGGGCGCAGATGGTTTGGTCGCTCTCGGTATCGGCGGCGCGGTAGGCCAGCCGCAGGTACAGGTCGCTCAGCTCAAAGCCGCAGATGCCGATCACCCGTCCGTCCCTGTCCCGGATGGGGGCGCAGAGATACCGGGCGCGCTCCCATGTGTCCGGGAGGGCGGCCACCGGGCTTACCAGATAGTCCGCGCCCGCGAACACATCCGTGTGGTCGAAGGCGTTGGTCTGCATCTCATTCTGCCAGGCGCTGGAGAGATTGATCCCCTCGCTGCGGGCGACCTCGGCCGCGCCGCGGAACAGCGCCACTGCCGTGTTGATGGTGCTGTCGGCGTAGAGGTTGGCGAACTTCAAATAAAGTCCGCTGTACAGCGGGGTGTCTGCCGCGGGGGCGACGGTGGTGTCTAAAATGTAAAACGCGCCGCTGCAGGAGGCAAGCCGCAGGTTGGTGTAGACGGTCGAGTAGGCCTCGGTCTGCAGCGCGGTCAGTGCGTCGATGCGGCCGGCCAGCTCGGGGAAGGTCAGCCCCTGTCGGCTCAGCTGCTGCTCCACCACCGCTTCCAGCTCGGAAGAAAAGGAGACGGCGCACGCCGCCAGCCGATCCAGATCGTGGGTCATTTGGGCGGCGTGGTGGTCGAGCTGGTCATTCAGGTAGACCTCGATGCGGCCGTCCATCGGGTTGAGGATGCCAAACAGGTTCAGCAGCAGAAGCAGCAACAGCAGGGAAGTCGTCGCGGCGGAGGCCACATACAGCATAAAGCGCCGCTGCAGGGGCGCGCCGCTGAGCCGCACCGCCTGCAAAAACTGGATGGTTCGGGTCTTCATGGGGCACCTCCTTTTGCGCGGAGATGCTCAAAGGCCGCGAAGCTGCGCGACGGTGGAGGCAGCCAGTTCCTCCAGTGCAGCGGCCGGCTCCTCCCCGGCGGCGGTGCGGGCGAGGTACTCCTCCCGCGCGGCGCGCAGGACTGCCTTCACGTTCGCTTCAAAAGCGGTCTGGGTTTCCGAGGCGTCCTCATAGACGGGCACTGCGCAGAAGGTATACTCCCCGGTCAGTGCGTCCACCGCCCGATAGAGCTGGCGGTACTTGGGCTGTTCCACCGTGTCCACGTTCTCCAGCAGCGCAGCGAAGGCCTCCTCGGTGACCGGCAGGTAACCGGTCTTGGTGACGAAGCTCAGGTTGTTCTCCCGCGCGGTGAGCCAGCGGGCAAACAGCGCCGCCGCCTCGTTTTGGCGCTCGTCCTCCTGCTTCAGCGCAAACAGCCCGCCGCCTCGGTGGACGACCACGGCCTCGCCCCCTTCAAAGAGCGGGTAGGGCAGGATGGAGGTCTCGATGTCCACGGTGGTGTTGTCCGGGTAGGTCACATAGTCGCGCAGGTAGAGGATGCCGGCGGTGGAGCCTACATTGCAGAGGACCTCGCCGGTCTTCCATCGGTCGGAGGCATAGCCGTCCCCAAGGCACAGCCCGCCGTAGATGCCGGCGCGGGCCATGGGCAGCCACACCTGCTCAAAGGCGGGGCTGTTCAGGTTCAGCCTGCCGTCTGTCACAAAGTCCTCACCGCGGGCGGCCATGCCGGTGAGCGCATAGTGGTAAAAGTCGTTGATCTGGAACAGATCCTGCCCGCCCGACCAGTCGTAGTAGCCGCGGCAGGTGTCAAACAGCCCCTCAA
Source organism: Oscillospiraceae bacterium (assembly GCA_045118955.1). Taxonomy (GTDB): domain Bacteria; phylum Bacillota; class Clostridia; order Oscillospirales; family Ruminococcaceae; genus SFJ001. The sequence goes on from JBGVKB010000108.1 coordinate 15,715, forward strand.
ACGTGTCGAAGCAGTCGGATGTGACCCCGGTCTCGGCGGCGAACACGTCAAACAGGGTCTTGTTCAAAAACAGCATCTCGGTGGACTTGGCAATGGGCAGCATCAGCAGTCGGCCGCCGAACCGCCCCTCCTCAAGGAACTCGTCCACAAAGGCGTCCAGCTCCTGCGGGTCGAGGTACTCGCTCCAGTCCAGCAGCCGATCGGGACCGACGATCTCCGCCACCCGGGGGTAGGCGGTGAACAGGTCGGGCAGGTCGGGCACGCCGGGGGTGCCCTTCGCCGCCGCGGTGAGAGCCTCGTCGATGGCGGAAGAACTGCTCACCGATACCACGCTCACCAGCACCCCGTTCTCCTTGCCCGTGGTGCGGTTGAACTCGTCGATGCAGTCGTTCATTGGGGATTCGGTCTGGCTGCCGTAGACGTGCCAGATGGTCAGGGTCACCGGGTCACGGGGATCGAGCGCGCCCGACCGGCCGCACCCGGTCAGGCCGGTGAGCAGCAGCGCCCCGGTCAGAATGAGTGAAAAGATTTGTTTCATGGTTCCTCCTTGGTGGGTAGCCCACCCCGGGATCCCACCCCGTGTCCCGGCCGCAAAAGGGGCAAAATGCCCTCAAAATTGCAGATTTTCCCCCTCACATCCTATCAATTTGAGGGGTTTTGACGGGGACAAATGCAGTGGAATCCGTACAATGGTAATTGCAAGAGTGCTGTAAGGAGGGTATGGTCTTGCCGTGCTGAGAGAGAAAGCGGGGTACCCCTTTGTGCGGACTCGACTCCGCCGCACAAAGACTCTGTGAGCGCGCCAACGAAACACAGAGTCCGCCCCCAGCTTTTTTTATTGCTTTTTTATACCACTTTAAGGTGGGAAGCTTCAATAGACTGCCCGGCGCATAGCGCAGCGGAATTCAAAGGAGGAAGACCAATGAAACACAGCCTGTCAAAACGGATCCTGAGCGCACTGCTGGCGTTGACGCTGCTGCTGGGGCTGACCCCGGCGGGCGCGGTGACGGCGTTTGCGGAGGGGACGGAGTCCATCAACAGCATTTCACTTTCGGGCCTTGATATGCCTGTGGTTGGTGAGAGGATCTCGTCTGTCAGCGGCTCTCAGTTGGACGAAGGGCAGTACGGTAAATACGAGTACGCTGTCCTCGACAATCAAACCGCCGACTGGAGAGATTGTGCCATCACGATCCCCGCGAACAAAACAAAATATCTGACCATCAACGCCGACATCAACATCCGCGTGCCCTATGTCGACTATCTGCTCTACAGCTTCATTGACAACCGCGGCAGCCTGACGGTTGGCGGCACGGGTTCTTTGAATGTGAGCATGAACGCCCGCGGCTATCCCAGCGCCATTATTTTCAACGACGGTGAGCTGGACATCGGCGGAAGCGTTACGTTTGACCCCACCAACTGGTCGTTTGACAGTGTGCATGGCTATTCGGTCATGAACGCCATGGGTTCTGCGGTCATCAACAGCGGCACGTTCATCGGCTATGCGGCAAGTGCGGTTTCCTATCTGCAGGGCAGCATGGACATCTACGGCGGCACCTTTAAGGTGAAAAACGGCGACGATCAGGCCTTCGGTCTCAATGCGGACAGCTATCTCACCGTGGAAGCGCATGACGTGAACCTTTACGGCGGTACCTTTGAGGGCATCCGCGCAGAACAGAGCGTCGGTGCAGACCTTGCAAAGCTGCCGGATCTGCTCGGCTACGGCGCGTATTATGTGTACGACTCCGACGGCAGTAAATTCGACCCCAGCGGCAAGATGGACACCCACGAGACGCTGACGGTGCTGATGAACAACATCGTGCGCGATGTGGCGCTGACCATCGACCCGCCCAAGCAGAACGGCACCCCCGATCAGACCGTGGTCTGCGGCGATTACGCCTACAAGCAGGCAACGGGCGGCGACAATATGTGGGGCGATGTGGATGTCTATTGGGAGGAATCCACGGACGGTGCGTCCTGGACGCAGATGAGCTCCGGCGACACATTCACCGTGGGATATCACTATCGCGCCGCGGTCAACGTGATGACCAGAAACGGAAATGTCTTCGACATTGACGCGCAGTTCGAGCCAAACATTGTTGCCACCGTGAACGGCTGTTACGCCGAGGTGTTCCGCTATCCCGAGGAGGACCCCGGTGAGCTGCTCTGCGTCCGCTTCGACTTCGGTATCCTCAACGACAACATCATTGAGCAGATCGACATCGACGGCGTGACCGAGCCTGTGGTGGGCGAGCACCCCAACTACAACTGCTCCATCTCCGGCACCGGCTACACCGTCAACAATGCCTACAGCAACGGCACCTACATCATCAACGGCATCGGCTGGTACGATGTGACCTACGATATGTGGCTCCGCCCCACGCACACCTTCCAGATCGGCCATGAGTATAAGGTCTTTGTGGACGTAAAGACCGAGGCCGGCTACGAGTTCTGCACCACTTCGTCGGGCAGCAGCTACCCGCCCGCCGGCTGGGGCTACATCAACGACAACTACGCGACCCTTGGCGTACAGAGCGACGCCCGGTACGAACAGAGCCTCTCGTGGACCTTCACCTGCCAGCCCAAGACGGTCAAGGCGATCGCGGTGAGCGGCCTTGAGGTGCCCGTGGACGGCGGTACCCCCGACTTTGATGCCGTTACGGACAGCGAATACTACACCGTGGAGAGCATCGAGTGGACGGACTACACCGCCGGCGTCGACATGACCGAGTCGGACACCTTTGTCGGCGGCAACGAATACTGGGTGCTGATCACCGTTGTGCCCAAGGAGGAGGACGGCAGCAAGCTCTGCAAATTCGTGCAGGACAAGACCGTCGCCACCCTGAATGGCGTTGAGGTGAAGGATCTGCCCAACGATGGCTGGCAGGAGGTGGTCTCCACCGCCAAACGGGTGCGGATCTTCTATACCTTTAAAAAGGCAGCAAGCGAGGCGAACAGCCTTGTCAGCGGTCAGGTGGTCAGCTTCAACGACGAGGCCGGGCTGATCACCCTGCAGCTCTTTGAGGAGAACAGCAGCACCCCCGCCTACGAGACCACCGTCAAGGGCAACACCACCGACTACTACTTCTCCGACGTTGCCCCCGGCGGCTACACCCTGCGGGTGAGCAAGGCCGACCACGTCACCCGCGACTACGCGGTGATGGT
>JBGVKB010000109.1:0-5127 GCA_045118955.1 Oscillospiraceae bacterium
GGCATCGCATTCAGCGAGGTCCGCACAATTGAACTGTGCCAGAAACGCCAGCGGACGGGGGTTTATCTCATCATCGTCAAAGGTGGCTGTCTCAAAATACGGCCAGCGGAAGCCCTCCGGCACATCCGGCGCACCGCCAAAGCGTGCCGCGCCCGGTGTGTCGCAGGGCGCGCCGCCGATGTGCAGGCGGATCGCGCCGCGTTCCATTTGTTTGAGCCGTTGCATGATCTCCAATGCCGCTCCCTCCTTGGTCCTATATGAACAATAAACGAGGGTATGGCGGGAATTATTTCAAAGTGCCGTCCAAAACCTGCCCGTAGTACCAAGGCTTCTCACAGTGAAGCACCTTGCCGCTCATCCCCGCCAAAACGGTGCCGCTCAGGTCGGGGAAGGTGAGCTGGTAAGCGCACAGTGCCTGATACTTCAGCTTCAGCTCCCGGTTGGCGGCGTTGTTGCCGTACTTGCTGTCGCCCAGAATGGGGCAGCCGATGCTGGCCATGTGGGCGCGGATCTGATGGGTGCGGCCGGTGACCAGCTCCACCTGCAGCAGCGCCATGCGGCCGCTCACCGCGATGGTCTTGTACTCGGTGCGCACCGGGCGGGAGCCGGGGAGGTTCTTCTGCTCGATGTATACCATGCCCTTGTCGGCATCCTTGACCAGATACCCCTGCAGCACATCGGCCTCCGGCTTCGGGCGGCCAAAGGTGACGCACAGGTACTGCTTGCGCACCCGATGTTCTTTGATCAGTTCTCCCATCAAGGTCTCTGCTTCGGGCGTTTTGGCCAGCACCACCAGACCGCTGGTGCCGGTGTCCAGCCGGTGGCAGAGCTGAGGAGCCTGTCCCTTCTGGCCGTTCTGTGCCATGTAGAGCGCCACGCGGCTCTCCAGATTGTCCTCGTCGCTGGGGCCCTGGGTGGGCAGACCGGCGGGCTTGTTGGCGATCAGGAGCTGATCGTCCTCGTACACGACCTGTGCGGGCGCGCGAGCGCCGGTCACTGTGCCCTTGCCGTCGGCACCGTCCAGCACTTCGTCCAGAATGAACAGACGGATCTCATCGCCGTTCTGCACCCGGGTGGACAGGGGCTGTTTTTTGCCGTTGAGTTTGATCTTATTTTCACGCAGTGCCTTGTTCAGGCGGCCGGTCCCCAGCGTGGGGAACTGATCCATCAGGTACTTGTCCAGACGGACGGGAACGAGGCAGCGCACTTTGATGATTCTCATGAGATACTCTCCAATTCTTTGCCCTGCAGGATGCGGGCGTCCGGGATGTCAAGGGTGACCATCAGCCACCCGGCGTCCTTGTCGTCCAGCTTGAGGATGGGGTATTCCTCGCCATCGGCGGCGAGGGCGGTCATGCCCTCCAGCCGGCGGCGGGTGAAGGCGCAGTCGGGGAAGAGCAAGGTCTGGTAGGGTTCCTCCCGCACCAGCACGCCCTTGTCCCAGATGCTGTCGGTGTAGTCGCTGATGCGCAGGGGGAAGCCTTCACCCTGCAGCCCGTAGACCACAGCGTCCGCGCCGACATAATCAAGACCGGGCGCGATGACGTACCAGCCGCCCTCCAGATATGCGCAGAAGGCGTCGGCCTGTAGTACCTCCGCAAATTGTAAAAACAGCGCTTCTTCGTGGATGAGGTAAAGGCAGTCGGCTTCTGCCCGGCCGCCCAGCAGCGCGTCGATGGTGGTACGGCGCTGCTCGGCCAACGCCTCCTCATCCCAGCGGGCCGCAAAGGGGTCGTTGGTGGTCAGTCCGTGGTCGGCAGCCCAGAGTGCCAGATGGAGCGGCTCTTCCTGCAGCTCGTCCAGCGACACGATGTGGTCATAGCGCTCTGCCGCCTCGTCCCAGAAGGCACTGGTCAGCGGCGAGGGGTACTCGGTCTGATAACCGCGCATCTGGTTCCCGCGCTCGATCAGCGCCGGGGAGATGTCCCAGAGCTGCACAGCCACCAGCAGTGCCAGCGCGCCCAGCGCGGCCTTTTGGGGCTTCAGCCGCAGAACCGTCACGATGCAGCAGGTGAAAATGAGGTAATACACCGGCCAGAACATCCGTCCGCCGGAGCGGAAGGTGGTGGCCAGCCGCACCAATGCATGGGGGAGGGGCAGGGTGAACAGGGTCGCACCGTTGGCGGTGACCACATGGCTGACTGCAAACACGGTCAGACACCCGCAGACCAGCAGCAGCGGCCAGTGGCGGCGCACCCAGCCGAGGCTCTCCTGCAAACGGCGCAGAGCGCAGACCGCAAGCAGCACACAGCCCAGCAGCATACCCAGTCCTAAGTAATTGAAGGCGTCGTAGTTGCCCCGCACCTGATTCTGTACCGGGAGGACACGGCTCCACACGGTGGTCCAGCGGCTGATGGGGTTCCAAAGGGCGTTCAGATTCATGCCGAAGTAGCCGAATTCCACCGTGCTGCCGCCCTCCGCGGAGCCGGTAAACAGGCCGAACAGCCAGCCCGCCGCTACTGTAGCCACCAAATTGCCCGCCAAAAAGCCCACAGGGCGGGCGGGCTTGCGGGTGTCCGCGATCACGCCCAGCACCAGCGCCGCGGTCAGCGCATAGGTCATGGGGATGAAATAGGGGTGCAGGGTGATGGTGAGGACGTTTATGGCGAAAAGCCCGGGCCAGCAGGCACGCTGTTCGCGGCGGCCGCGGACGTAATAGTACAATGCCGCCAAAATCAGGAACTGTGCCCCCAGCGAGGTATGGCGGAAGGTGCGCTCCACCAGCACCGGGCTGAACACAAAGGGCAGGCAGCCCAGCGTCAGCGCAGGCAGTGAGCGGGTAAACAGCCCCAGAAGCAGCGCCGCAAACCCGCCCTGCAGCACAAAGCACGGAAAGGCATACAGACCGAAGTACTGAAATACGTCCGGGAGCAGCCCCTCAAACAGGCGAAACAGCGCGGCAAACAGGGGAATGGAGTCGGTGAACGCGACGCTCAGTCCCTGCGGCCAGTTGATGTGCTCCGCCGTACAGAAGGGGACAGACAGGGCGCTCTCGCGGTAGAACAGCCAGCCGGTGTAGTGCTGGATGGCGTCCTTTTCCACAAAGCCGCCCCGCAGCCACAGGTCGTTGGTCACGTCCAGCGGGGCAAGCCCGAACAGGAGCAGGAACGCCGCCCCGCCGAGCAGACAGCCCAACAGGAACTGCCGGCGCGGGGAGAGCGGTTGGGTAAGCGGAGATGCCGATGACAAGGCGATCCCTCCCTTCAAGATGTAAAACAAAAGAGCGGGGCAGGGCTTATCGGGCCCGCCCCGCTCTTACCAAATGGTGCCGCTGACCGGGATCGAACCGGTATGCTGTCGCCAGCGAGGGATTTTAAGTCCCTTGCGTCTGCCAATTCCGCCACAGCGGCTCAGAACCTGCAGACCGACCGCAGCGGCGGTCTGCAAGGCTATTGCAATCATACAATATGAAGCCGAAAAAGTCAACGACAGAGGCCGTTTGCGTCACAGCTCGTCGCGCCCGGTAAACGCGCGGAACAGGGTCGTTTCGTCGGCGTACTCAAGGCTCGAACCCACCGGCAGGCCGTAGGCGAGGCGGGAGACCCGCACCCCCAGCGGCTTGATGAGCTTGGCCAGATACATGGCGGTCGCTTCGCCCTCCACCGTGGGGTTGGTGGCCATGATGACCTCCTGCACCGTGCCGTCCGTCAGACGAGACAGCAGCTCCTTGACGCAGAGCTGATCGGCGGTCACACCGTCCATAGGGGAGATCAGGCCGTGCAGCACATGGTACATACCGTTGTACTCGCGAGTGCGCTCGAAGGAGACGATGTCCCGGGGGCTTTCCACCACGCAGATCATGGAGCGGTCGCGTTTGGGAGAGCTGCACACCTTGCAGGTGTCCTGCTCGGTGTAGTTCATGCAGATGCGGCACCGATGCAGACGGGTGTGGGCGTCCTGAATGGCCTTGGCCAGTTCCATGGCCTGAGCCGGCTGCATACTGAGCACCTGATAGGCCATGCGGGTCGCACCCTTTCGGCCCACGCCGGGGAACTGATTGAACTGTTCGATCAGCCGTTCCAGCGGTTCAGCGTTGTTGCCCATGCGGTCCCTCCAGACTTACAGGCCGGGGATGTTCATACCGCCGGTCAGCTTGCCCATCTGAGCAGTGGCGTCCTCATCCACGGCGCGCACGGCATCGTTCACAGCGGCGGCGATCAGATCCTCCAGCATCTCGATGTCCTCAGGATCCACCACGTCGGGGTTGATCTTGATGGCGGTGATCTGATGCTTGCCGGTCATGGTGACCTGCACCATACCGCCGCTGGCGGTGCCCTGGTACTCGGTAGCCTCCAGCTCGGCCTGCTTGGCCTTCATCTCCTCCTGCATCTTCTGGGCCTGACGCATCAGCGCGTTCACGTCGGGGCGGCCGTAACCCTGAGGCATTCTTGCTTTCATAGTTGGTTCCTCCAAACAATGTATTTGTGTTGTTTTTATATCTGTAAAGCGAATCTACTTTTCAGTCAAAACGCCTTATTTCTTGTCCTCGATGACCACTTCCACGCCCATGTCCTGCAGCTTTTGGAAGGTATCCTCCAAGCTGACCGAGGCAGGAGTGGCCTTCTTGGGCGGCGTATAGGGGCCGATGGGGCTGCGCACGCCGGTCTCCTTCTCGATGATGTCCTTGATGAGCTTCTGGGTGTCCTTGTTGGCACGCAGGAAATCCCGGAACACATCGCCGCCATCGATCAGAATGTATTTGCCGTCGTAATACGCCTTGCTGGTGCGCAGGTAGGGGAGAATGGCGTGTTCGCCCTTCATCCGGTCGCTGTTCAGCAGGATCTCGACCACCTCGGGCCACTTTTTGTAGGGGATCGGCCCCTTGCTCAGATCCAGTGGCTCGCCCTCCGCGCCGGGGAGCTTCATCAGAGGGGCGGCATCCTCCTTCGATACGGATGCCGCGCTCGGCTTTGGCTTGGCGGGCGATTCCGGTTGGGCGATGTACGCCTCGGGCACCTCGATGTCCCACGGGGGGAGCTCCTCCTCCTGCACCGGGAACGGCTGGGGTTCTGGCTCGGGCTGGGGTTCGGGTGCCTTCGGCGCCCAGTTGGACGCGACCGGGGCTTGTACGGCCGGTGCGCTGACAAAGGGCGTCTGTGCCGCCTGCGGGGCGGGGGATGCGACCGG
>JBGVKB010000110.1:0-5886 GCA_045118955.1 Oscillospiraceae bacterium
GGCCGGGGCGGAGAGGGCTGCCGCGCCTACCCTCTCGGTCACCTTCGGTGACAGCTCCCCCGGAGGGGGAGCCAAGACCTCTCAGTAACCTTCGCCGACAGCTCCCCCAGAGGGGGAGCCAAGTGCCGCAACCGCCGCACCGCCCCCCTTGCCTCTCCCTTTGGGAGAGGTGCCCCGGCTCGCAGGCCGGGGCGGAGAGGGCTGCCGCGCCGTTTTTTCCACTTGACGCGCACTGTCCACCGTTTTATACTGAAAAAGAAGCAATGTGGTATCTGAAACCAGATGACACCGCTTTGACTGCCTTTGACCAACCTATTATACTTATATATAAAGTGAGGATTTGACTATGAGCTGGGCCTTGATCTCCGACTCCACCTGCGACATCCGCAGCATGGAGAACCTCGCGCCGGACACCTTTTTTGCCACCGTCCCCCTGAAGATCCGGGTGGGCGACCGGGAATATGTGGACAACGCCGCCCTGGACGTGCTGAGCATGGTGCAGGCGGTGAGCAACTACAACGGCACCACCTCCAGCGCCTGCCCCGCCCCTGAGGAGTGGGTGGAGAAGTTCCTGCAGGCGGACTGTGTGATCGTCAACACCATCACCAGCGGGCTGTCCGGCAGCTACAACAGCGCCATGGTCGCCCGGGACATGGTGCTGGAGAGCCACCCCGAGAAGAAGATCCATGTGGTGGACAACCGCGCCTCCGGCGGCAAGGGCGCGCTGATCCTGTGGCGCGCCAACGAGCTGATCGCCGAGGGGTGGAGCTTTGAGGCCATCGTGGAGGAGCTGGAGGCGCTGAACAAGCGCATCCACTGCCTGTTTGCCCTGTCCTGCTTCGACAATCTGGTGAAGAACGGCCGCATGAGCAAGCTGGTGGGCTTCGCCGCCGGAATGCTGAATATGCGCGGCGTGGGCTGCGCCACCCCCGAGGGCACCATTCATGTGATGCACAAGACCCGGGGCGACACCCGGATGCTGGCCTACCTGCTGGAGGAGATCGACCGCCGGGGCTACACCGGTGAGAGCCTGATGACCATCAGCCACTGCGACAACGAGGAGGCCTCGCTGCTGCTGAAGAACGCCGTGCAGAAAAAGTGGCCCGGCAGCAAGGTGATCCTGCTGCCCTGCTGCGGCCTGAACTCCTACTACGCCGAGCGCAAGGGTCTGATCCTGTGTTTCTAAGCCTGCGAAAAGGAGCGTATTTATGAGCGAAACCAAAAAAGCCTGTGTATTTTTCGCCGACGGCATGGAGGAGTGCGAGGCGCTGATCGTGGTAGATCTGCTGCGCCGCGCCGGCGTTGAGGTGACCACCGCCTCGGTGAACGGCACCCGCACCGTGCTGTCCACCCACCGGATCCCGGTGGGCGCGGACGCCACGGTCGAGGAGGTGGACTGCGCCGCCATGGACCTGCTGGTGCTGCCCGGCGGTATGCCCGGCACCCTGAATCTGGGCGCCTGCGCCGCCGTGACCGACGCGGTGAAGGCCGCCGCAGCCGACCGCCGTCTGGTGGGCGCCATCTGCGCCGCCCCCAGCGTGCTGGGCGATCTGGGTCTGCTGGAGGGTCGGGAGGCCACCTGCTACCCCGGCTTCGAGAGCCGCCTGACCGGCGCGGCTGTGGCCGGCAAAAAGGTCGCCGCCAGCGGCCGGGTCATCACCGGGCAGGCGCTCGGCTCCGCCATCCCCTTCGCGCTGGAGCTGATCCGCCAGCTCGTGGGCGAACAGGCGGCCGACCGGGTGCAAGCCGCCATCTGCTTCTGAGCCACATTCAAACGACCAAACGGGGCCGTCCCTTTGCAGGGCGGCCCCGTTTTTTGCGTGTTCAGTCTTTGTGCGGGTCGTATTGCAGGCGGTAGTCGCAGCAGGGCGCGCCCTCCGCCACCGAGGTGGTGCGGGTGTACCGAATGCGCCGAAAGCCGCTCATGCAGGCCTTATCCATGGCACACACCGCCTGCGCCGCCGCCGGCACCCCCAGCGCCTGCGCCGCGTCGTGCAGCGGGCAGGACAAAATGTCCACCGCCACCAGCTCCCCCGTCTCGCTGACGATGCGCCGTGTGTAGCCCTTTTCCGGGCTGCTCATGCCGCGCATCAGGGCGGGAGCGTGCCGCCACAGCAGCTCCGGCAGGCCGGGCAGCGCCGTCACCCCGCGCACCGCCCCGGCAATGCGCTCCCCCACCCGGGTGCCGTACTCCCGCAGCAGGGGCAGCGCCTGCCCCGGGACGTACTGCTCCAGTGCCTGATACAGCGCCGCCGCCGGCAGGATCATCATGCGGCTCTCCGCGTCCAGCTCCGGGTGGGCGGCCTGCAGACGGGTCAGCCGCACGTTGGCCGCCCGCCACACCGCCCGCGCCGGCACCGGCCCCAGCCGCTCGGCGAGCATCGGACGAAACCCCCGGTAGAACACCGAGCGGCTCAGACGGTCTGTTCTCATAGCCTGCGCCCCCTTTGGTCTGTTTGTCCCATTGTAACACCCTCCGCCGCCCACCGCAACAATTGCCCTACCAAAATCGCCGGGTTTGTGCTATACTATTAAACACACCCCTTTATCGCTTTACTTTATGAGAATTCCGGCCTGCGGGGCGCGCCCCGCGGCCTTTGAGGTAGACCTATGTCTGAGAATCAACTGACCCTCATCACCTGGCAGGCGGCACAGGCGGCCGCCGAGCTGCTGGACGCGGCGAACCTCGCCCCCGGCGATCTGCTGGTGGTGGGCTGCTCGTCCAGCGAGGTCGCGGGCGGGCACATCGGCAAGAACAGCAGCATGGAGGCCGCCGCCGCCGTGTACGCCGGCATCGCCCCGGTGGTGAAGGAGCGCGGGCTGTGGCTGGCCGCCCAGTGCTGCGAGCATCTGAACCGGGCGCTGGTGGTGGAGCGGGACGCTCTGCCCCCCTTCACCCCCATCGTCAACGTGCTGCCCCAGCCCCACGCCGGCGGAAGCTGGGCGGTGACCTGCTGGCAGAACTTCGAGCATCCCGTGGCGGTGGAGGCCCTGCCCTTCGGCGCGGGGGCCGGCATGGACATCGGCGGCACCCTGATGGGGATGCACCTGCGCCCGGTGGCGGTGCCGGTGCGGCTGAGCCTTGACCACATCGGGCAGGCGCTGCTGCTGTGCGGCCGCAGCCGCCCCAAGTTCATCGGCGGCGAGCGCGCCCACTACCAGCCCGAGCTGAAATAAGGAGAGACCATGGACGAACTGACCCTGATGCGGCAAAATGTCGCTGTTATCCGTGAAAAAATGGCCGACGCCATCGCCCGCGTCGGTCGCCGCCCCGAGGAGGTGCTGCTGTGCGCCGCCAGCAAGACCCGCACCCCCGACACGGTGCGCCTGTCCGCCGGGCTGGACATTGACCTGTTCGGCGAGAACCATGTGCAGGAGCTGGTGGCCAAGACCGACGCGGGGGCCTATCTGGGCAAGCCCGCCCACATGATCGGCCACCTGCAGACCAACAAGGTCAAGCAGACCGTGGGCCGTGCCGCCCTGATCCAGTCGGTGGACTCCGACCGTCTGCTGGCCGCCATCCAGAAGGAGGCCGCCAAGCAGGGGCTTGTGCAGGACGTGCTGCTGGAGGTGAACATCGGCGGCGAGGAGAGCAAGAGCGGCGTGGCGCCCGAGGCACTGTGGGCGCTGCTGGAGACCGCCGAGGCGCTGGAAAACCTGCGGGTCACCGGCCTGATGGCCATTCCCCCCGCCGACCTGAGCGAGGACGACGCCCGCCGGGCCTTCGCGGCCATGCGGGAGCTGTTCGAGAAGGCCGCCTGCCGCGGCTACGCCCGCGCCCGCATGGAGGTGCTGAGCATGGGCATGAGCGACGACTTCGCCGCCGCCATTCTGGAGGGCAGCACCATGGTGCGGGTGGGCACCGCCATCTACGGCGCGCGCTGCTACCCGCCCAAGGGCTGAGCGCGGCGCACAGCGACCGCCCCCGCGAACAGCAAACCTACCGTATTATTTATAATACTTTTTACCATTTGTAAAGTATGTTGGGGCGCACAGGGCGCGGCGGCACTTGAACCGACTGCCCACCGCAGCGCGGGCTTCGGCAGGCGCATCCGAGCGCGCAAACGTCGGCGCGAACCAACGCCCACCGCCGGAGCGCGGCAAGCCCTCGCACGGCTGTGGGCTGCACGGGGTGTGAAGGCACCCGCCCCACCGCGGTACACACCGACCGCCCCGCCCCCGCAAAGCAACCGGGCACACCCCCAACCGCCGCCCCGCGCGGCGCGCCATAGGCCGGGCGAAGCCGCCCGCCACCCTGTATCAAAATTCGCAAGGCACCTCCCCGCGGGCATCCGCCCCGGAGCGGCTCGCCGGAAAGGAGCAACCTCCCATGCATGAAAGCCCTATGCTGCTGGAGCAGCTGCTGGAGGAGACCCGCCGGGGCAACCGGCTGAAACAGCGGCAGCTGATGGCCAGCTATTGTATCCTTGTGGCGTTGTTGTTTTTGGCCGCCGCCGCGGTGGCCCTGTTCCTGAGCCTGCGGGGTGCGGTCGGGCAATTGACCGACACCCTCGCCTCCCTGCAAGTCCTCGCCGACCAACTGGCCGTCGCGGACATCGACGGCCTCAGTGAGGCCATCCGCACGCTGGGCACACAGCTCAACGGGCTGGATGTGGACGGTCTGAACCGTGCCGCCGCCGAGCTGGGGGAGGCCGCCGGCAACCTGAACGTATTCTCCGACGCCCTGAAGAGCTTCCGCCTGTTCGGCTGACCGCCGGGCGGGCACGGCGCGGGCCTGCGCCCCGCCGCCAATTTTCAACACAAAATCGGAGGAAATTACATATGCGTATCGTCGTAAAAGTCGGCACTTCCACCCTCGCCCATTCCACCGGCATGATGAACATCCGCCATGTGGAGGAGCTGGTCAAGGTTCTGAGCGACCTGAAAAACGCCGGTCATGAGGTCATTCTGGTGTCCTCGGGCGCCATCGGCATGGGTGTGGGCAAGCTGAGCCTGGGCAAGCGCCCCAGCGATATGCCCACCAAGCAGGCCGCCGCCGCCGTGGGTCAGTGCGAGCTGATGTACACCTACGACCGGCTGTTCAGCACCTACAACCACACCGTGGCGCAGATCCTGCTGACCGGCGACGACATCGACCACATCGACCGCCGCCAGAACTTTGAGAACACCATCGGCCGCCTGCTGGAGCTGGGCGCGCTGCCCGTGCTGAACGAGAACGACACCGTGTCCACCCAGGAGATCGCCGTGGGCGACAACGACACCCTGTCCGCGGTGGTGGCCCAGTGCGTGAACGCCGACCTGCTGGTGCTGCTCAGCGACATCGACGGTCTGTTCACCGCCGACCCCCGTCAGGACCCCACCGCCACCCTCATCCCGGTGGTGGAGGAGATCACCCCCGCGGTGGTGGCGCTGGCCGGCGGCAAGGGCAGCGACTTGGGCACCGGCGGCATGGCCACCAAGCTGAAGGCCGCCCGCATCGCCACCCTGGCCGGTGTGGACATGGTCATCGCCAACGGCGCGCACCCCTCCCTGCTGTACGGCATCGTGGAGGGTCAGCCCGTCGGCACCCGCTTTGTGGGCAAAAAGGAGGGCTGAGCCATGACCACCCGTGAACAGCTCATCGCCGCGAAGGCCGCCAAAACCGCGCTGGCCTGCGCCTCCACCGAACAGAAGAACGCCGCCCTCCACGCCATGGCGGACGCCCTCATCGAGGACACCGCCGCCATCCTGGCCGCCAACGCCGCCGATCTGGAGGCGGCGCGCGGGGTCATCGGTGAGGTGATGCTGGACCGCCTGGCTCTGAGCGAAGCCCGCATCGAGGGCATGGCCGAGGGGATTCGGCAGGTGGCCGACCTGCCCGACCCGGTGGGTCAGGTGCTGGCCGAGACCGTGCGCCCCAACGGCATCGTGGTGCGCAAGACCGCC
>JBGVKB010000111.1:0-2608 GCA_045118955.1 Oscillospiraceae bacterium
CAGCTTCAGCTCGCCCGCAACCTTCTTCATACCCTTGATCTGCGCCGCGCCGCCCACGCGGGAGACGGAGATACCGGGGTTGATGGCGGGACGGATGCCGGAGTGGAAGAGCTCCGTTTCCAGGAAGATCTGGCCGTCGGTGATGGAAATAACGTTGGTGGGGATGTAGGCGGACACGTCGCCGGCCTGCGTCTCGATGATGGGCAGCGCAGTGATGGAGCCGCCGCCGTATTCGGGCGCAACGCGGGCCGCGCGCTCCAGCAGACGGCTGTGCAGATAGAACACGTCGCCGGGATAGGCTTCACGTCCCGGAGGACGGCGAATCAGCAGGGACAGGGCGCGATAGGCCACCGCATGCTTGGACAGGTCATCGTATACGATGAGCACGTCCTTGCCCTGATCCATGAAATATTCAGCCATGGCGCAGCCGGAATACGGAGCGATGTACTGCAGGGGAGCGAGCTCGGCAGCGGTGGAGGACACCACGATGGTGTAGTCCATGGCGCCGGCGGCGGTGAGGGTATCCACCATCTGAGCAACGGTAGAGCACTTCTGGCCGATCGCAACATAAATGCAGATCACGCCCTTGCCCTTCTGGTTGATGATGGTATCCAGCGCAATGACAGTCTTACCGGTCTGACGGTCGCCGATGATCAATTCGCGCTGGCCGCGGCCGATGGGGATCATGCTGTCGATGGCCTTGATGCCGGTCTGCAGCGGCTCCTTAACGGGCTGACGGGCCACGATGCCGGGGGCGGGGCTTTCGATGGGCCGCCAGTCGCTGGCCTCGATGGGGCCTTTGCCGTCGATGGGCTGACCCAGCGCGTTCACCACGCGGCCGATCATGGCCTCGCCCACGGGCACGCTGACCACCTTGCCGGTGCGCTTGACGGTGCTGCCCTCTTTCAGGCCCTCGTCACTGCCCAGCATAACGATGGAAACAGTGTTCTCCTCCAGATTCTGAGCCAGACCGAAGGCACCGTTCTCAAACTCCACCAGCTCGCCGGCCATGCAGTTGTCCAGACCGGAGGCCCGGGCGATGCCGTCACCGACCAGAATGACCGAGCCGGTCTCGCTGCGCTGGATGGTGTTCTCATAATGCTTGATCTGGGACCGGATGATCTTGGAGATCTCTTCGGGTTTCAGTTGCATGACAGTGTTTCACCACAACTTTCTTTGTTGGATTTTGTTCGCCTTACAGCGCGGCCTGCGCCACAGCCTGACGCACCGCGGCAAGGCGGCTCTTGAGTGTGCCGTCCAGCTGCACGCCGTCCAGATCCAGACGGATGCCGCCCAGACAGTCCGGGTCCACCCGGACCACGAGCTGCACCTGCTTGCCGGTCATGGCTGAGAGCTTGGCCGCAAGGCGGGCCTTCTGGTCGTCGGTCAGGGGCAGGGCGGCGGTGGCCACGGCGGTCACGATGCCGTGGGCGTCGTTGTAGCGGCGGCGGTACTCCCTGCAGCAGGCGGGCCATTCACCGATGGCCTCCCGCTCGCACAGGATCTTTGCAAAGTTGACAAGGTAGGGGTGGGCGCCGGCCAGTGCCTCGCCCAGCAGGGCGGTGCGCTCGGGCTTGGGGATGCTGGGGATGGCCAGCAGGCGCAGCCAGTCCGGCTCGGCGGCCATCAGCTCCAGCAGGGTCTCCTGCTGGGCCAGCAGCTCGGTCTCCAGCCCCTCCTCGGCGGCAAGGTCATACAAGGCCCCGCCGTACAGTTTGGCGATCTCGCTCATGAGGCGTCACCCACGTTCTGAATGAACTCATCGATGAGGGCGGCGTGGTCCTCGGCGCTCACCTCGCGGCCCACCACCTTGGCGGCGATGTCCACGGCGATGCCGCCCAGCTCGTCCTTCACCTCGTTCACCGCCTTCTTGCGCTGCTGGGCGATGTCCGCGTCGGCCTTGGCCAGCATGGCCTGTGCCTGACGGCGGGCTTCCGCCAGCATCTCCTCGCTGCGGGCAGAGGCGGTGCGGTTGGCTGCCTGCAGGATCTCACCGGCCTCGGCGCGGGCCTGCGCCAGTGCCTGCTCGTACTCGGCCTGCGCGGTCTGCGCGGCCACACGGGCGGCCTCGGCCTCCTTGAGCTGGGCGTTGCACAGAGCCTGACGCTCGTCCAGCACCTTCTGGATGCGGTCGAACAGGAATTTCTTGACGAGCAGCATGGTGAGCAGCAGGTTCGCGATCTGCGCCACAAAGTTCCAGGGAACAATGGTCACCAATGCCTGATATTGCTCCATAAAGGGGATTCCTCCCTTCTTCTAAGCGTTGTTGGGGCGGCGGCTTACAGCATACCGATGAACATACCGGGGGCCACAAAGATCAGCAGCAGACCGGTGACGAAGCCGTAAATACCGGTGGTCTCGGCAATGGCGCAGCCCAGCAGCATGGTGCTGGTGACGTCGCCCTTGCACTCGGGCTGACGGCCGATGGCCTCACAGGCCTTACCGACGGCGTAGCCCTCACCGATACCGGGGCCGATGCCAGCGATCAGAGCGAGACCCGCGCCGATGGCGCAGCCGGCCAAAACGATTGCACTTTCCATAAGATGTGATCCTCCTGTGAGTTTTTATTGATGTTCGTACATACGGATTTGGGGGCACATCGTCAGTC
>JBGVKB010000112.1:0-16765 GCA_045118955.1 Oscillospiraceae bacterium
TTAAGTATCGCAAAGTTGGGCAGGCTGCTGTATAATAAAGAAAAAGGGGACGCGCCCGGGAACGCCCTGAGCCTCCGCCCCCACGGCAAGGGAGGTCGTTTTCGTGAAACTTACCTTTTTAGGCGCGGCCCATGAGGTGACCGGCAGCTGTACGCTGCTGACCGCCTGCGGCCACAGCTATCTGATCGACTGCGGCATGGAGCAGGGCCGCGACATCTACGAAAACCAGCCCCTGCCCATCGCTCCCGGTGAGCTGGACGGCATCATGCTCACCCACGCCCACATCGACCACTCCGGGCGCATCCCGCTGATGGTCAAGCAGGGCTTCTCGGCACCCATCTACGCCACCAATATCACCACCCGCCTGTGCGACATCATGCTGCGGGACTCCGGCCACATTCAGGAGTTCGAGGCCGAGTGGCGCAACCGCAAGGCCAAGCGCAGCGGCGAGGGGCTGTACGAGCCGCTGTACACCGTGCAGGACGCCATGGACGCGCTGCGGCTGTTTGAGGGCTGCGACTACGGCGAGGAGGTGGAGCTGTGCCCCGGCATCCGCATCCGCTTCACCGACGTGGGGCATCTGCTCGGCTCGGCCAGCATTGAGGTGTGGGTCACCGAGAACGGCACCACCGAAAAGATCGTATTCTCCGGCGACATCGGCAATCTGGATCAGCCCATGCTGCGGGACCCCACCTATTTAAAGGAAGCCGACTATGTGGTCATGGAGTCCACCTACGGCGACCGCACCCACGGCCCCAAGCCGGACTATGTGGGTGAGCTGACCGGCATCCTGCAGGAGACCTTCGACCGGGGCGGCAACGTGGTCATTCCGTCCTTCGCGGTGGGGCGCACCCAGGAGATGCTCTACTTCCTGCGGCAGATCAAGGAGGAGGGCCGCCTGCGCGGGCATGAGGGCTTTACCGTCTATGTGGACAGCCCGCTGGCGGTGGAGGCCACCGGCATTTTTGACATCGGCGGGCGGGAGTGCTTCGACGCCGAGGCACTGGCCCTGCTGAACAAGGGGATCAACCCCATCCGTTTCCCCGGCCTGAAGACCACCGTCACCAGCGACGAGTCCCGGGCCATCAACTTCGATCCCGAGCCGAAGGTCATCCTGTCCGCCAGCGGTATGTGCGAGGCGGGCCGCATCCGCCACCACCTGAAGCACAACCTGTGGCGGCCGGAGTGTACCGTGCTGTTCGTGGGCTACCAGTCCGGCGGCACGCTGGGCCGCGCGCTGGTGGAGGGCGCTCAGCAGGTGCGTCTGTTCGGCGAGACCATTGAGGTGAAGGCCTCCATCCGGGTGATGAGCGGCATCAGC
Source organism: Oscillospiraceae bacterium (assembly GCA_045118955.1). Classification (GTDB taxonomy): domain Bacteria; phylum Bacillota; class Clostridia; order Oscillospirales; family Ruminococcaceae; genus SFJ001. The sequence goes on from JBGVKB010000112.1 coordinate 1,322, forward strand.
GGCCACGCCGACCAGAAGGGTCTGGAGACGTGGGTCCACAGCTTCGACCCCGCGCCCAAAAAGGTGTTTGTCGTCCACGGCGAGGACATGGTCACCGAGAGCTTTGCCGCCCGGCTGAACGGTCTGTTCGGGCTGGACGCGCAGGCCCCCTACAACGGCGCCATCTACGACACCGCCGAGGGCGTGTGGCTGGCGGAGGGCAACCACGAGCGCATCGTCCGCGCCCCGGCGGCGGGTGTGCGCAAGGTCAGCAGCGCCTTCCAGCGGCTGGTGGCGGCTGGGCAGCGGCTGGCGTCGGTCATTGCCCGCAGCGAGGGCTGTGCCAACAAGGATCTGGCCCGCTTTGCCGACCAGATCATCGCCCTGTGCGACAAGTGGGAGCCTTGACGGCTGCCTGAAGCTTTAGAATAAACAGCGAACCGCCCCGGCGGGCCTTGCGGCCTGCCGGGGCGGTCTTTTTATGGGTCAGGGCGCGTCGGACGGGCCGAACAGCGCGGCGAACCGGGCGAGGGCGGTCTGCAGGTCGGCCGTGTCATCGGCGCTCAGCGGCTCGGCGGTCTCCCGGATCAGCTCCGCAGAGGGCGGGGCGGGGAACTGCCGTGCCAGCTCGGCCACCTCCCCCAGCAGCGCCCGTGCCCGCTCGCCGCGGGCGGGGTCGCTCATGGCGGGGTGCAGGCCCACACAGCGGAACAGCAGCCGGTACAGCGCGTCCGTCTCCTCCTTCAGCAGGCGGCCGCCCCGGGCGCTGACCAGCGGGCGGATGGCGGCAGGGGTGCCATCGCACAGCGCTTCCAGCAGATCGGCGTGCCCGGCGAGGAAGAGGGCTTCGAACCATTCCTGCGACCCGGTCAGCAGCTCCAGATGGTTCTGCCGGTCGGCTTCGGCGGTCAGCGGGGCGCGGCTCAGCGCGGGCAGCATCCCGCACCACAGGCGGGCGGCCTGCTCGGTCTCGCCCAACTGCCGGTGCAGCCGCAGGATGGCCAGCAGACAGGGGTACAGCTCCCGACCGGCCTCGTCCCTCACGCAGGCCAGCACCCCGTACCAAGCGCCGAGGGCTTGCTCGGGCCGGCCCTGCTTCTCAAAGAGGTCGGCTTGCAGGCGGTTCAGCGTGCAGGTCAGCGCCCGGTCCTTGAGGGCGGCGCACAGCCCCTGACACCGATCCAGCAGCGCCTGCTCCTCCCGCCGCAGGTCAAGCCGCTCCGCCAGCTTTGCCTGTTCCAGCAGCCGGGGCAGGGCCTCGGCCGCGGGGGTACTCAGGGCGGGGTGGTCGGCCAGCTCCTCCATGCGGCGGTACAGGCCGTGGGCAGCCTGTGGCTGCCCGGTGCTCAGGCACAGCCGCGCCAGATCGCCGCAGGCCTTGTGGAGCGAGCGCACCTCGGCGGGGGTGCCGCAGCGCTGCACCAGCGTCTCGCACAGCTCCACCCGGCGGCTTTGCAGGATCTGCTTTGCGCCGCTCTCCAGCTCATAGCCGCAGAGGGCGAGGATCAGATCCAGCTCCTCGGCGGCGCGGTGCAGGTCGTCCAGTTGGCAGCGCAGGGCGAGCCGGCGGTCAATGAGCACCAGCGCCTTCAGGCAGTCGCTGCGGAGCGCGCCGCGCTTGCGCAGCATTCGGCTGCGGATCAGGTCGAAGCGCTGCCGCAGAAACTGCTCCCGCAGCTCCGCAGTGGGGTCGTGGGGGCTGGGCAGCTCCCGGCGGATGTCCTCGGCGCGGCGCACAAGCCCCGCGGCCTCGGCCTTTTGGTAGGGCATCCCGAGGCAGGCGGCCAGCGCTTCGCAGCAGGCCGCCAGCAGCGCCCGGTCGGCGGAGGTGCCCCGCCGCCGGGTCAGCACCTCGGCGGCGGCCAGTGCGCGGCGGCACAGCCCCTCGTCCCGCTCGGCCGCGGACAGGTTCAGAAGCCCCTCGACAAAGCACGCCAGATCGTCGGGCAGGGGCTGGCCCGCCACCAGTGCTTCCAGCTCGGCGAGGGCCTCCTCCCGGCGGTTGAGACAAGGGTCGAGCCGCACCAGCCGGGCGCGGTCGGCGGCGTGGGCGCGGCGGTCGGCGGGGGTGGGGTCAGGCAGCTCCGCGCGCAGGGCCAGCGCCTGCCGGAGCTGCTCTGCCAGTTCGTCCAGCCGCCCCGCCGTCCGTGCCTTGTCCGGGCCGGCGGGGCGGCTCCAAAGCTCCTCCAGCCCGGCCTGTGCCTCCGCGTCCAAAAGCTCCGCCTGCATCCGCAGCGCCCATGGCGCGCGCTCCGCTCCGCCCAGTGCCTTCAGCTCCCGGCGGGCCTGCCGGTACAGATGGGCGGCGCGGCCGGGGTCGCCCTCCGCGCGGCGCACCCGCGCCATGTCCCGATCATAGCGCAGCAGGGCAGGGGCGGGGTCCTCGGGGCAGAGCTGATGCAGCTCAACGAGCAGCGCCTGTTCCAGCAGCTCGGCGGCGGGGGCGGTCTGCCCCTGCGCCAGCAGCACCTCTGCCCGCACGCGGCAGGCGGCGACCTGTGCGGCCAGCAGCTCTCCGTCCCGGGCTTGGGGCAGCCCCTCCAGACAGTCGAGGGCGGTCTGCGCCGCCTCGCTCAGTCGGCCGAGGGCATGGTATCGCTCGGCAAGGCGGCTGCGGCACAGGGTCAGCTCGGCGGCGCGGGGGTCGGTCGGCTCCATCGCGGCGGCAAGCCGTGCCAGCTCCAGCGCGATGCTCAGGCAGTCGGCGGCACTCCGGGGGTCGAGGGCGGGGCGGTGGGTCTCCACCGCTGTGCGGATGCGCCGCGCCAACCCGCCGTTCATGGCGACGCTGAGGTACGGCTTCTCCATGCCGCAGGCCGCCAGCAGACCGGGCAGACAGGCGGCCTCGTACAGGCTCATGCCCTGCACGTCCCGCTCAAACAGCCGGAACAGTCCCTCGGCCAGCCGACGATGCCCGGCGGCGGTGCTGCAGCCAAAGCGCCCGGCCTGCCCGCCGGCCAGCCAGTCGCACAGGTATTTGTGGGAGAAGGTCAGCGTCCCGCCGGCGGTGCGCAGCAGCACCCCCACCCGGCGGGTGAAGTCCCCCAGCGTGTCCTCGTCCCAGTCCAGCACCCGGCACAGGGTGGCGGCGGGCAGGGGGGCGGGGGCGGCCAGCAGCAGCCCCAGCGCGGGGCGAAAGCGCATCCGGTATTCGGCCTCGTCCGGGAAGAACCACCCGAACCAGTGATGGAACACCTGCCCCAGTCCGGTGGGCAGGGCGTCCGGCTCGTCTAAGCTGAGCCGCCCGGCCAGCAGCCCCTCGCACACGAGCCGCGCGTACAGGAAGATGCCGCCGCTGCGGCGGGTCAGCTCCTCCAGCGCGGCGGGCCAGCCGGGCTGTGCGGCAAAGCGGGGGCCGAGCACCTCCTCAAAATAGGCGCGCAGGTCGGCGCGGTTCTCCTCGCCGTCCCCGTTCAGCGCAAAGCAGTCCTCCTGTCCCAGTGCGGCGGTGACCGCGGCCACCCGGCGGCTGGTGACCAGCACCCGCAGCCAGCCGGGCAGGCGGGGCACATACCGGGCCAGCACCTCAGCCAGCGCGTTGTGCTCGGCGCGGCCGCACTCGTCCAGCCCGTCGATCAGGATGCACAGAGTCTCATGCCCGCCGTCCACCGTGGTGCTGAGCGGCTCGGCCAGCAGCAGATCGAACAGCTCGGAGGGGTTCAGGGCGCTCAGATCCCGCGCCCACTCCAGCCGGTCGGCCAGCACCACCCGGTAGGCGGGCAGGCGGCAGGCCAGCAGGTAGGCCAGCGTCTGGATGACGGTGCGCGGGTCGTTGTAGTGGGGGCGGCCCTGCTCACAGAACAGCCCCGCCGCCGCCCGGGGGTTGTAGTGCAGGTAGTGGGCGGCGAAGGCGCTCTTGCCCACGCCCGGGTCGCCGTACAGCACGCACAGACGGGGGCCGGCGGGGTCGTCCAGCCATGCCTCCACCTGCTCGGTCAGCCACGCGCGGCCCACAAAGCGCTGGGCCAGCAGATGCTTCTGCTTCGCGGTGTCGTGGCAGACGGTCAGCTTGCCGCGCACCGCCTCGATCTGCCCGGCAAAGCGGTAGCTCTCGTCGCTCTCCAGCATCTCGAAGAGCTGCTCCATCCGCTCGCCGAACCAGCGCTCAAAGGTCTCCTCACCCTGCGCCATCCGGGTGCGCCAGTCATGCATATCCAGCCACTGGATGTGGCACACCGAGGCGGGGGGCTGCACCTGCGCCTCCTCCTCCAGCAGGATGGTGTGGATGTTGCCGCCCCGCACCCCCACGGCGATGCTCAGCTCGTCCAGACACACGCCCGGCTGACGCACCGAGTGGCGGGACAGGCAGGCCACAACGCCGTTGCTGGAGGCCACCCCGCTGGCGATGCGCTCCCGCCAGTCGCTGCCGCGGCGGATGTGGTCCGCGTCGAACCAGACCTGATGCCCCCGGCGGCGCAGGGCGTCGGCGATGCGGGCGCAGATGACCTGCTCCGGGTGCCCGTAGCTTAAAAAGAGCTTCATGGCGCGGAAGGGCTTAGGCGCGGCGGCAAAGCGGGCGCCGCATTCACTGCACAGGCAGACCTCGCCCTTGGTGAAGATCTCGTCAGAGCCGCACTTGGGGCAGATGAGGGAGGTGTTTGACATGGTGGGGTCTCCTTTCCGGGAGAGGTGAAGATTCGTTCAAGGGCTTCTCGCCGCCGGGGCGGCATTGTCGGACGGGTTCGTTTATATATGTAGTATAGCAGGGCGGGCGGTGCGGCGCGGGGTTTTTTGCCGGCCCCCCCTGGCCCGCCGCCGCCCCTTTGGGGTATCATAGAGCAGAACGATCACACAGGAGGTCACCGCCTTGCAGCATCCCATCCCGGACAATTCCATCCTTTACGGCACCTTGCGTCAGGTGTTCGGCTACGACAGCTTTCGCCCCGGCCAGCAGGAGCTGGTGGAGGCCCTGCTGGCGGGGCAGGACGCGCTGGGGGTGATGCCCACCGGCGCGGGCAAGAGCCTGTGCTTTCAGCTCCCCGCCCTGCTGATGGAGGGGATCACGGTGGTGGTGTCGCCGCTGGTGTCCCTGATGAACGACCAGGTCACCGCGCTGGTGGCCATGGGGGTGCGGGCGGCCTACTTCAACCAGTCCCTGACCCCGGGGCAGTACCAGAAGGCGCTGGGCCTCGCCATGCAGGGCCGCTACAAGATCATCTATGTGGCCCCCGAGCGGCTGAATACCCCTCGCTTTCAGGCGCTGGCCCAGACGGTGCCCATCGACATGGTGGTGGTGGACGAGGCCCACTGCGTCAGCCAGTGGGGCATGAACTTCCGCCCGGACTATCTGGCCATTGCGGACTTCATCGCCGGGCTGCCCAAACGGCCGGTGGTGGCGGCCTTCACCGCCACGGCCACCGGGCGGGTGCGGGCGGACATGGTGGAGCTGCTGCGGCTGGCCGACCCGGTGCAGGTGACCACCGGCTTTGACCGCCCGAACCTGTACTTCGGGGTGGTGAAGCCCCGAAAAAAGGACGATGCCCTGCTGGAGCTGCTGGCCGAACACGGGGAGGAGAGCGCCATCGTCTACTGTGCCACCCGCAAGGAGACCGAGCGGGTGGCCGGGCTGCTCACCGACCGGGGCATCGACGCCCGCGCCTACCACGCGGGCATGGAGCAGGAGGACCGCCGCCGCAATCAGGAGGACTTCGTCTTTGACCGCGCCCGGGTGATGGTGGCCACCAACGCCTTCGGCATGGGCATCGACAAGTCCAACGTGCGGCTGGTGGTGCACTACAATATGCCCAAGGATCTGGAGAGCTATTATCAGGAGGCGGGCCGCGCCGGCCGGGACGGCGAGGCGGCGGACTGCATCCTGCTGTACGCGCCCCGGGACGTGAAGCTGGCGGAGTTCCTCATCGAGAAGTCCGAGCCGGCCCCGGGGCTGACCGAGGATCAGCAGGCGGCACTGTTGGAAAACGACCGGGAGAAGCTGCGTCAGATGACCTTCTACAGCACCACCTCCGCCTGTCTGCGGGGCAGGGTGCGGCGCTATTTCGGCGAATACGCCCCCGCCGACTGCGGGTACTGCTCCAACTGCGCCCCCCGCGCCGGGCTGCAGGCGCTGGAGCGGCAGCCGGACTGGGAGTTCGAATACGATCAGGAGGCCGAGCGCCGCGCCGCCGCCGACCGGGCCGCCGCCCGCCGCCGCACCGCCGCACAGCAGGACGGTCTGCCCTACGACACCGACCTGTACGCCCGCCTGAAGGAGCTGCGGGGCATCCTCGCCCGCAAGCAGGGGGTGCCCGCCTATGTGGTGTTCACCGACGCCACCCTGCGGGCCATGTGCCGGATGCAGCCGCAGGATCTGGCCGCCATGAGCCGGGTGCCCGGCGTGGGCGAGAGCAAGCTGCGCCGCTATGGGCCGGACTTTTTGACCGAGATCCACGCATGGAAGACCGGGCAGGCGTGACCCGCCGCCCGCAGTCTGTAAGGAGAACGACGATGCATCCCATCAAACACTTCCAGACCATCACCCGTCACAAGCTGCTGGTGATGAAATACTGCTTCCGGGTGGGCCTGTACTGGCAGGGCCTCACCCACGACCTGAGCAAGTACAGCCCGGTGGAGTTCCTTGTGGGCGCGAAGTACTGGCAGGGCGACCACAGCCCCAACGAGGTGGAACGGGAGGAAAAGGGCTACAGCTCGAGCTGGCTGCACCACAAGGGGCGCAACAAGCACCATCTGGAATATTGGATCGACTACACCGGCACCAACGACTGCCCCATGGACGGCATGAAGATCCCGGTGAAGTACGTGGCCGAGATGGTCTGCGACCGGCTGGCCGCCAGCCGCATCTACCGGGGCGCGGCCTATCAGGACGGGGACGCGTGGGCGTATTACGAAAAGAGCCGCCGCCACTACCTGCTGCACCCCGAGACCCGCGCGCTGCTGGAGAGCCTTCTGCTGATGCTGCGGGACGAGGGCGAGGACGCCACCCTGGATTACATCAAGCACACCGTGCTGAAAAAGTAAGTGTGCCCGCCCCCTGCCGGGGCGGGCTTTTTGCGGCCGTATGACTTTTGCGCCCCCCGCGCGAAAGAGTGTACAAAGCCCGGCGGGCGTGTTATAATTTTGGAAAGCAAAGCGCGGGGGTGCGCCCCGCCGCCATACAGGCCGCCGACCCGGCCAAAGGAGAACTGAAATGTCCAAGGACTACTACACCTACGAACCCGGCGATTACACCGAGCCGCTGCCCTTCAACAACGGGCGGGACGTGTCGGGCTTTGCCATCTTTGTGGCCTTCTGCATCGGCTGGCCGATGGGCTTGGGCCTGCTGGCCTACCGCATCTGGGGGCCTGACCTTGCCCGCAATCTGGCGGAGAAGCGCCGCCGCGAGGCGCAGCAGGGCGGGTTTGACCGTCAGGGCACGCCCAACTACTTTGAGCCGGCCTATCAGAACGGCGAGAACGTCCGCACCGATTACACCGCCCCCAAAAAGACGGCCAAGGCCGCCAAGGCGAAGAATGCCAAGGCCCCGAAGGACTGGACCTTCTGGCTGACCGTGGCGGGCTGTGTGGCGGCGGCGGTGGGCCTTTTGTCCATCGGCGAGCCGCTGCAGTACGGCATCCTGTACGGCTTTGACCGGTACGATGTGGTGGACATCCTGTCCTCCATCAGCTGGATGGCCAGCGGCATCGCCATGTTTCTGGGCGGCCGCTGGGGCCGTCAGCGCAAGAGCCTGCGCAACAAGCTGAAGGCCATCGTGGGCGGCAAGGATCACATGGACGTGGCCGAGATCGCCGCCGCCGTGCCCATGCGTCTGGCCAAGGCCCGCAAGGAGCTGCAGAACGCGGTGGACGACGGTGTGTTCGGCGAAGGGGCCTATCTGGATATGCGCACCGACACGCTGGTGGTGCGGGGCGAGGCCCCGCGCGCCGCTGAGCCTGTGCGGGACGCCGCCCCGGTGAAGGAGAGCGAGAGCCAGTACGAGGCCATCCTGCGGCAGCTCCGCGAGGTGAACGAAGCCATCCCCGGCGAGGAGATGAGCAGCAAGATCACCCGCCTTGAGACGGTCACCGCCAAGATCTTCGCGCTGGTGGAGGAGGATCCCTCCAAGCTGCCCAAGATGCGGCGCTTCATGGACTACTACCTGCCCACCGCCCTCAAGCTGCTGAACGCCTACAGCCAGTTCGACCGGCAGGGGGTGGAAGGCGAGGTCATCGGCCAGTCCAAGCGCAAGATCGAGGAAGCTATGGACGTGCTGGTGGGGGGCTTCGAGGCCCAGCTTGACACCATGTTTGCCGACGACGCGCTGGATGTGGACTCGGACATTCAGGTGCTGCAAAACATGATGGCGCGGGACGGCCTGAGCGGTCAGGAGGACTTCGTGCTGCGGGGCGGCGAGGAGAAAAAGCCCTGACATTCGATGAAAATACAGCCGCACCCGGCGCTGAAACGGCCGGGTGCGGCTGTTTGTTTTTGCGTGGCGAACAATCTGTGCACATTGCACAAATCGGCAAGGAAAAAATTGGGAGTTTCGCTATCACGTTTCTCTTGAAAAAGATAAATCCATCTGCTATAGTGTAATTAAACAGGAATGATTACTACTTAATTGAAAAAATAACGATGTTTGCAGTCCGGGCCCAACCGGCGAAAGGAGAGTTTACCATGAATAAGAGCGTTCTGTACGACCTGAGCTACGGCGTGTATGTGGTCACCACACTGGACGGCGAGCGGCCCACCGGCTGCGTTGCCAACAGCGTGATGCAGATCACCTCCGACCCCGCCACCGTGGCGGTCAGCCTGAACCACAACAACTACACCAACGGCTGTGTCGCCAAGGGCGGCCGCTTTGCCGTGTCGGTGCTGGCGGAGGAGACCGACCCCGCCCTCATCGGCCGCTTCGGCTTCCAGTCCGGCAAGGACGTGGACAAGTTCGAGGGTCTGGACTATGAGATGCAGGCCGGCGTGCCCGTCCCCAAGGCGGATGTGTGCGGCTGGATGGTCTGCGAGGTCGTCGACACCATGGAGACCGAGACCCACACCGTGTTCCTCGCCAAGGTGGTGGACGGTGAGAAGGGCAGCGGCAAGACCCCCATGACCTACGCCTACTACCACAACGTCATCAAGGGCAAGAGCCCCAAGAATGCCCCCACCTACCGCGGCGAGGAGAAGCCCGCCGAGAAAACTGTGTGGAAGTGCAGCATCTGCGGCTACGTCTACGACGGCGAGACCCCCTTTGAGGAGCTGCCCGACAGCTACACCTGCCCGGTCTGCCGCCAGCCCAAGTCGGTGTTCAAGCAGGAGAAGCCTGCCGAAAAGAAGACCGTGTGGAAGTGCAGCATCTGCGGCTACGTCTATGAGGGCGAGACCCCCTTTGAGGAGTTGCCCGACAGCTACACCTGCCCCATCTGCCGCCAGCCCAAGTCGGTGTTCAAGCCGGTGTAAATCCGCCGCCGACGCCCATACTATTAAAAAATAAGGAGGACCCCTTTATGCTGAAAGGTAAAGTTGCCATCGTCACCGGCGGTACCCGTGGTATCGGCTACGCCATTGTTGAGACCTTCCTGAAGAACGGCGCGAAGGTGGCCCTGATGGGCTCCCGCCAGGGCACCGTGGACACCGCGCTGGAGAAGCTGCGCCAGACCGACCCCTCCTGGGACGTGATCGGCCTGTGGCCCGCGCTGGATGACTACGCCGAGGTGCAGCACGCCTTCGATCAGGTGGTCGAGAAGTACGGCCGCGTGGACATTCTGGTGAACAACGCCGGCGTTTCCGCCCGTGAGCCGATCTACGACTATGAGCCGGACGCCTTCAAGAAGATCATGGATCTGAACGTCACTGCTGCCTTCCTGTGCAGCAAGGCGGCTGCCCCCATCATGCGTCAGCAGGGCGGCGGCGCCATCATCAACACCAGCTCCATGGTCAGCCTGTACGGCCAGCCCTCCGGCGTGGGCTACCCCACCTCCAAGTTCGCCATCAACGGCCTGACCAAGAGCCTCGCCCGCGAGCTGGGCAAGGACAACGTCCGGGTGAACGCGGTGGCCCCCGGCGTCACCCGCACCAACATGGTGGCCGCGCTGCCCCCCGAGATGGTCGCCCGCATCTCCGCCGGCATCCCTCTGGGCCGTGTGGGCGAGCCGCAGGACGTGGCCAACGGCTTCTTGTTCCTGGCCAGCGACCTGGCCAGCTATGTGACCGGCGAGATCCTGTCCGTCGACGGCGCCGCAATGACCTGATTTGATTTTCCCTGATTTCCTCCGTGTTCTTTCTTAAATGCGGGCGATGACCCGCAAAAAACGCTCCGCTCCCGGGATGTGCGACCCGGGGGCGGAGCGTTTTTGTTTGTGCGGTGCTGTGTTATTGGGGCAGGCCGGCCTCCGCGTCCTGCGCCGCCTGATTGGCAAGGCGGCGAGCCAGATCGGCGCGGCGGCTGTCCAGCAGCAGGGTCTGGCTGTAGCGGTCGTACCGCTCGCAGCCGTTCTCGGCGATGAACGGCCCGCTGGCGGGGCCGAGGGCCAGCTCGGTGACAAAGACCACCATCTCCTGTCCGGGGCCGAAGGCGGTCTCCATAAAATCGAAGGCGGCTTCCAGCGCGGCGCCTGCGGTCTCGGCGGCGGCCTCCCGCTGCTCCACCTGCTGGGTGAAGGTCTCCTGCACAAGGCCGAAGGCGTCCTCGCCCGCAAGGAACGGCTCGTCCTGAAGCTGATAGACGTACCCCTCCAGAAGCTGCTGCACCGCCCGGTGCAGGCGGGTCTCGGCGGGGGTGACCAGATCGGCCTGCCGCCGCTGCTCGTACCGCTCGTGGCGGCGCTGCATCTGCCGTTCCAGCAGGGCGGCGGGTGTGCTCTCCATGCTCAGCAGGGCGGGGCGCAGCCGCTTCAGCTCCTGATACACCTCATCGGTGACCGCGTCCTCAAACTGGGCGGCGGCAAAGCGGGTGTTCAACCCGCTGAGCAGCAGACTCACCAGACTGAGCCGCTCATCGAAGGCCGCCCCCAGCACCCGGGCGTATACGGCGGGCGGCACCTGGCCGGCCAGAATGTCCTCCACGCCGTAGTCGTCCCGATACTTTTTGTATAGCGCCAGATAGGCGGCGAAGTCCCGGGCGATGGCTTCGTGCTGCAGGTACTGGCGCACCACCGGCTCGTCGGTCTCGAGGCCCAGCGCGTCGTAGGTGCGGATCAGGTTGGACAGATCCTCCCAGCCGCGGGCGGTGACGAACTGCATCCCGTCCACGTCGGCGGCCACCTTGTAGAAGTGGTCGGGCCGCAGCTCCAGATAGGACAGGATGGCCGGGTGGATGTCGGCGCGGCGGGCGTACTCCTTCCACACCGGCAGGTCGGCCTCTACATCCATGCGCTTGACCCGGTCCAGCGTCACGATGTCAAATTCCCGCACGCTCTTGTTGTACTCGGGCGGGTTGCCCGCGGCGGCGATGATCCAGCCATCGGGCAGCTTCTGATTGCCGAAGGTCTTGCACTGCAAAAACTGCAGCATGGTGGGGGCCAGCGTCTCGCTGACGCAGTTGATCTCGTCGATGAAAAGGATGCCCTCGCTCAGCCCGGTGTCCTCCATGCGCTGGTACACGCTGGCGATGATCTCGCTCATGGTGTACTCGGTCACCGACACCTCTCTGCCGCCGTAGCTGCGCTGGCGGATCATGGGCAGACCCACCGCACTCTGGCGGGTGTGGTGGGTGATGGTGTAGGCCACAAGAGCCACGCCCTCCTCCCGGGCGACCTGCTCCATGATCTGGGTCTTGCCGATGCCCGGCGGGCCCATCAGCAGCACCGGCCGCTGGCGGATGGTGGGGATGCGGTACTCGCCCTCCTCGTCCCGGCACAGATAGGCCCGGACGGTGTTGGCGATCTCCTGTTTGGCGCGCTTGATGTTCAAGACAGGTCAACTCCTTTTGTGGGGGCTGCGGCGAACTCCCGTTCGTCCAGCACCAGCTTCATGGCCCATGGGGGCAGGTCGGCGTCCTCGTACCGGTCGCCCAAAAACAAAAACGCCGCGTCGTAGGCGGGGCGGCGGCTGGGGAACCGCCCCAGTCCGTCGGTGAAGTAGAGCAGCCCCTTTAAGTGGTGGAACTCACCCGCCCGGATCAGGCCGTCCACATACTGAAAAGCGGGGCGGAAGTCGGTGCCGCCGCCGCCCACAAGCTGAAAGGCCTCCATGTAGGCGGAGAGCTGCTCCAGGTCGGCGATCTTCACATCGGTGCGCACCCGGTCGTCGCACTGCAAAATGCGGATGTTGGTGCGGCGGAAGAAGCTCTCGCTCTGGCGCAGAAGCCCGTAGGTCTCCCGCAAAAAGTTTTTCACCAGCTCGCCGGAGCAGGACAGGGAGGTGTCCACCACGATGACGAACTCCTCGATCTTGATGCTCTCCCGGCTCTCCAGCGGCTCGATGAGGGGCAGGTTGCCGTAGAGCTGCAGCCCGTAGGCGTAGTAGCCGGGGTCGAAGCTGTCCGGGTCGGCCCGCAGCTCCTCGCGCAGCACCGCGAATTTCCGAAGAAAATCCCGGTAGCTTCGGCGGCTGCGGTTGGCGGCCTTCACCTGCATGGCGAGGGCCTCGCCGCCGCTGCCCGGGTCTTTTTGGCGGGTCTCCAGCTCGGTCTGCATCTGCTGGCTCAGCTTCTGCCACCGGTCGTCGGCCTGCCGCGCCTGCGGGCTTTGGTCGCCCGGGCGGGGCCAGAAGCGGTGGTCGTCCCCGCGGAACTCCCGCTGCAGGGCGGCGAGATCCTTTTCGCTCAGCGCGGCCTGCTCCAGCGCCCGGCAGATCGGCTCGGCGGCCATGGCGGGCAGCTTGTCGCTCAGGCGGCGGTACACCTCGCCCCGCACCCAGCCCACGATGCGGTCGGTGCATTTGAGCTGCATCCGGTCGATGGTGTACTCGGCGGCGATGTCACAGGCAAGGCTCCACAGCCCCCGGTCGTGGTCGCCCGCCAAAAAGGGGTGGCGGAACACACAGTGCAGAAGCTGGTGCAGGTACTCCCGGTTCAGCAGCACCGGATTTTTCGGGTACAGGCGGATGAGCCGCTGGGGCTGTGCCAGCAGCCGCAGTCCGTCGGTGCCCACCCCGTTCACCGCGGTGCTGGGGGTGGGGGTCAGCCCGCCGATGGCAAGGCTCAAAAACCGCAGGTTCATGTACAATTCGCTGCGGGTGATCTCCAAAATCTCCAAGGCCATGCGGTGTTCCCACTGGCTCTGGGTCTCGGCTTGGGGCATGGCGCACGGCCTCCTTTCGGGGTGGTTTCAAGGGTCAGCGGATCTCCAACAGCAGGCGGCACAGCGTCTCGCGGCACTCCCGCTGCCGGGTCAGCGCGTTTTGAATGCGGCTGTTGCAGTCATCAAGCTGCCCCACCAGCCGGTTGTAGCTGTCCTGCACCGCGAGGGCGAGGGTCTGCATCGCCTCGGCAAACAGCCGCCAGCGGATGGCCCCGTTCCCGTCCCGCACCAGCAGGGCGTCCACGTCCTTGTCAAAGGGCAGCTCCAGCTCCAGCCCCTCGGCGGTCTCCAGCACCTGCCGCGCCTGCCGGGTCATGGCCTCGAACTGCTCGGTCAGGGCGGCGTCGTCCCGGGCAAAGGGGTTCTGGGCGGCGGCGCGGGCGGCGTCGTCCAGCGGGCACAGATGCTCCAGCAGGCCGTAGAGCTGCTCCTCGGCGGCGTCCAGCCGGTCGAACCGCTCGGTCTGCTCCAGCCGCACCCGCCCATGCTCGGACAGCAGCCCCATCTGATCCACCAGCTCCCCGGCGGCGGGGTGCTTGTGCTCGGTCAGGGCGTAGACCGCGTCGCACAGCGCCCGGGTGTAGCCGTCCTCGGCGGCGGCCAGCGTATGGGCGGCGGCTTCCTTTTCCTCCAGCAGGGCATCCCGGTCGCGGCGGCAGTCCTCAAGCTGACGGAAGGTCTCCTGACACAGCCGATCCAGCCGCTCATCGGTGGCCTTGTAGCGGCCGGTCACCTTGAACAGGGCGGTCTGCACCGGGCTGCAGCGCAGCTCGCCCAGACGGGCATCCAGCTCGTCCAACTGCTGGGAAAGGGCGCCGCAGCGCTCGTTCATCTCCTCAAGGCGGGCGTCCAGAGCGGTCTCCGCCGCGAGGGCATCCCGCACGCCGCGGGCAAGCTCACTCAGGGCAGCGCGGTCGGTCTCGGTGTAGGGCATGGTGGTTCCTCCTGTATGTAGATAGGTTGAGCAAATGGGGCGGGGTCATTCGCACGGCGGTCAATAAAGCTTCCCACCGCCCCAGCTCGGCGGCGGCGCCGGTTCGGGATAGGGGGACTCCAGCACAAGCTGTGTCCATTGATGCCGCGCCGTGCCCTGCTCCAGCGCGGCGGCGTCGGCAAGGTTGCTCAGGCGGTTGCGCAGGGCGATGATCTGCTGGGTCAGCTCCTCCACCTGTGCGCGGGAGCGGTCGATGTGATCCTGCACCGCCAGATCGGCGAACAGCCCGTCAAAGAAGAAATCCGCAAAGTGCAAAAAGCCGTCCACGCCCACCTGCAGGTCGCTGCGGATGTCCACATCGTCCAGCTCGTTGCGCAGGCAAGCCAGCCGGGCGTTCAGGTGGTTCAGCTTCTGCTGGGCCTCGTCCAGCGCCGAGTGCTTGAAGGCATCGGCCATCAGCCCGCCGCCCAGAATGTCCCAGGTTCCCCAGTCGGCGGCGCTGTTCAGGGCGTCCCGCACCTCGCGGGCGCAGCCGATGGCGCTCTCGGCGGCCTGCAGTGCCTCCCGCAGCTCCTTCTCCTGCCGGGCAAGGTCGGTCTGCCTGCGCTCCAGCTCCTCTAAACGCTCCGCGAGGGGGGTGCGGAACTCCTTGAGAAGCCCGGCCTTTTCCATCAGCAGAGCGTTGTATTGTGTCTCATAGGTCCCCATGTCGGCCAGCTCCCGCTGTATCCGCGCCAGATCTCTGCGGGCATCCTGCAGCGCTTGGGTGTTGCTCTCCAGCAGCAGGGCGGCCTCCTCGGCCTCCTGACGCTCCCGCTTCAGATTTTCGTCCTTGGTGCCCATCAGGCTTTGCACCAGCCCGGCGAAGCTGAAGCCCTCCAGCTTGTCCACGTCCGCCTGTTCGGCGGCGGCCTCCTTCTGCAGCCGGGCGCAGCGGTCCTCCAGCACGCGGATCCGGTCCAGCAGGCGCGCCCGCCGGCTCAGCAGTTGGTCGCGGTTTTCCACCAGCCCGCGCAGCTCCTGCAGGCGTTTGTCAAGGTCATGTTGTGTCATGTTCGTCCCTCCCTATCTATGAATGTCAGTCGAAGGAATAGGTCTTTTTCTTCACCCCGAAGGCCGCCCGCCGGTGGGCGGTGAGCACCGCCAGAGCCTGCGGGCGCTCGGCGGCCTGAGCGGCGCGCTCGGCCTGGGCGAGGCTCTCCCGGGTGAACACCCCCAGCCCGCACAGGAACCGCAGCCCCTCGCTGTCGTCCGCCCGGATGAGCGGCGCGGCGGCGCGGACGGGGTCGCCGCGCCGGTAGTGGGTGTAGCGGGCGGGGGGGGGGTGCGCCCCCGCCGCCGGCCCGGGGCGGCGTTCCG
>JBGVKB010000113.1:0-7421 GCA_045118955.1 Oscillospiraceae bacterium
GAGCACACCGCCCGGCTGAATGAGGAGGAGATCCCCCTGACCGCCCGGGAATTCAGCCTGCTGTACAAGCTGCTGTCCTACCCGAAAAAGACCTTCACCCGCAGCCAGCTCATGGATGAGTTCTGGGACGCCAACACCGACTCCGGCCCCCGCACGGTGGACGTCTACATGACCAAGCTGCGGGCCAAGCTGGCCGGCTGCGAGGATTTTGAGATCGTCACGGTGCGCGGGCTGGGCTATAAGGCGGTGATCCGATGAAATGGCTGGCGCGGCTCACCGATTTTTTGGGAGCATTTCTGCTGTTCTTCTGCCTGTGCGGGTTTGTGGTCACGTCCTGCTTTCTGCTGTTCTTTCAGGGCATCGAGCTGCAGGAGGCACAGATCCAGATGGCGGCCAAATACACCTTTGTGAACGTGCTGTTCATCTCCGCGCTGTTCACCGCCATCGACGCCCTGCGCCGGGAGATCAACGTACACCGCCCGGTGCGCCGCATCCGGCAGGCGCTGGAGCGCATCACCGCCGGGGACTTCACCGTGCGGCTGGAGCCATCCTCCGAGAATGGCGAGTTCAACCGCATCATGGCGGGCATCGACCGGATGACCAGAGAGCTGTCCGGGGTGGAGACCCTGCGCACCGACTTCATCGCCAGCGTTTCCCACGAGATGAAGACCCCGCTCACGGTCATCCGCAACTACTGCACCCTGCTGCAGTCCCCTGACCTGTCGGAGGAACAGCGCCGGGAGTACGCCCGCGCCATCGACCAGTCCGCCCGACGGCTGACCAGCCTGATCACCAACGTGCTGAAGCTGAACCGGCTGGAAAACCAGCAGATCTTCCCCCAGCCCTCTCCCTTTGATCTGGGCGAGCAGCTCTGCGAATGTCTGCTGCAGTTCGAGGATGTCTGGGAGCAGCAGGGCATCGAGCTGGAAGCGGACATTCAGGAGGACGTGACCCTGCTGGCCGACGCGGAGCTGCTGGAGCCGGTGTGGAACAACCTGCTGTCCAACGCCTTTAAATTCACCGAGCCGGGCGGCCGGGTGACCGTGCGGCTGACCGCCGATGAGGAGTACGCCCGGGTGCAGGTGAGCGACACCGGCTGCGGCATGACCCCCGAGGTGGGCGCGCGCATCTTCGAGAAATTTTATCAGGGGGACACCTCCCATGCCACACAGGGCAACGGCCTCGGTCTGGCGCTGGTGAAGCGGATCATCCGCATCACCGGCGGGGAGATCTCGGTGAGCAGCACGCCCGGGGTGGGCAGCACCTTCACCGTCCGCCTGCGGAGGACTCCCCATGCGGAAGCTTAAGTCCGTCCTTTGGGGGCTGCTGTACCCGCATCCCGCTGTCACCGTGCTTTGCACCGCTCTGTCGGCAGCGGGACTTGTGTGGGTGTTCGGCACCGGACACACTGAGCATCCTCTGGCCTATATGGTCTATCCCCTGTCCGCCTACGCCCTGTGCGTTCTGACCGCAGGGATCATTCCCGCCTTCGGGGCGGTCTCCCGCAGCCCGCAGATGGCACGCTGGCGCAGCAGCGCCCCCAAGCGGATGCAGGCCTCCCTGTACAACAGTCTGGCCATCAATCTGGGGTACGCAGCCTTCAAGCTGGCGGCGGGCGTGTACTACCGCTCGGTGTGGTTCGGGGCGGCGGCATTCTACTATATGGTGCTGAGCGTCATCCGCTTTTGGCTGGTACGGGGCGACCGGCGCGCCTCCCGCGCAGAGGAGACCGCCGCCCTGCCCGCCCGCTGGAAGAGCTGCCGCGCCTGCGGCCGTCTGCTGCTGGTGCTGAACGCCGCCATGAGCGGCATGGCCTTCCAGATGATCTGGCAGAACCGCAGCGACCGCTACCCGGGTTTTGTCATCTACGCCTCGGCCGCCTACACCTTTTACCGGCTCATCGCCGCGGCGGTGCGCAGCCTGCAGATGCGCGGCTTTGCAAACCCGGTCTACACCGCCGCCAGGGCGCTGGATCTGTCGGTGGCGCTGATGGCGGTCTTTTCCCTGCAAACCGCCATGCTCACCTCCTTCGGTGCGGACATGGCCGAGGAGACCCGCCGAATGATGAACACCCTCACCGGCGGCTGCGTGTGCGCGCTTGTGCTGTGCATCGCGCTGTATCTCCTTCTGCGCGCCCACCGCGCACTGCGTCCGGAGGAGCCGGAGCGCCCCAAGAAATAATTACAATTTGTATAATTATATAAGAGGTATCCCATATGGAAAACAACCCTTCCCCCTCATTTGAGTACACCTATTCCGCCCCTCAGCAGGAGGAGATCCGCCGCATTCGCGCCAAATACCAGCAGCCCTGCGAGCACCTGAGCAAGCTGGATCAGCTTCGCCGGCTGGACCGCAGCGCCGAGCGTCCGGGGCAGGTCGCGGCGCTGACGCTGGGCATTGTGGGCTGCCTGATGCTGGGCATCGGCCTGTGCGGCGGCACCGTGCCCGCCTTTGCCCCCTATTTTTACCCCTGCATCGCGGTGGGCGTGCTGGGCATTCTGCTGCTGTCGATGGCCTACCCCGTCTACCGGGCCATCACCGCCAAGCAGCGGGCGAAGATCGCGCCCCAGATCCTGCAGCTCACCGAAGAGCTGAGCGAGTGAACACCGATATCGGCGCAAATGCCGCGGCAGGTTTGCCGCGGTTTTTTTGCGCTTGGCCGCGCCCTGTGGTAAAATGGACAAAAACAGAGGAACGGAGGATCGCCCATGTATGAGCACCGGGAGCTTGTGGGGGACGGCGGCGGAGCCGTTGGCCTGCACGACTGCCGCACAGACCGCATCGACCGCCGGGAGGGCACGCTGTCCTTCGCTTTTCCGGGCGGATTTTATCTGCTGCGCGGCGGCAAGGCCGTCCGCACCGGCCCCGCGCACATGGAGTGCCGCATTCTGGACGAGGATGTTGACGGGATAAGCGTTTTCGTGTACCGCGAGACGCCCTCGGGCAAGCTCCTCCGGGAGGACTGGTCGAACAATTTTGCCGCCGCCGTGAACGGTGGGAGCTTCGTATTCGAGTTTGTCACGGTCTACCGCAGTTATCAGCGTGTTTTATTCAAGGGCTATGTGTGGTTCGACACCCCACCCTACCACCGGGAGTGCGAGATCGAGCTGCACACCGATCACATTTTGTATCGATGGGACGACCCGCCCACCCAGCACTGATCTCCTGCAAGAAAAGGAACGACGCCCGCCGCGCCGTTCCTTTTTTTGTTGTTCTCTCACCCCTTTTACCATCCTGCGACGGATGGTAAAAATGGCCCCACCCCCTCCGGCTTTGCCCCGTGCGCTTAAAAACAAGGGTGATTATACTATCCTCATCCCCCGCGGCCCATACTTGTAGCACGGCCGCGGATGCATACCGCGCCCGCCGACCGCATAGGATGCAGGGAACCATTCCCCGTTCCCCATGCGCCGCGGTGCGCCACCCCGAGAGGAGGTACTGTTTTGAACCATCATCACGAGACCCGAGAGGCCGTTCTGCGCGCCCTTGCGTCCGACCCGCAGCGCGGCCTGACCGCCGCACAGGTACAGGAAAAACTGCGGCAGTTCGGCGAGAACCGCCTGCGTCAAAAGCCGCCCAAGACCAACCTGCAGCGGTTTTTGGACCAGTTCAAGGACGCCATGATCCTCATTCTGCTGGCGGCGGCCGCGGTGTCCTTCGCTGTGGCCTGTGTGGAGCGGGATCCCGGTGAATTCTTTGAGCCGCTGCTCATTCTGCTCATCGTGGTGCTGAACGCCGTGATGGGCGTGCTGCAGGAGAGCAAGGCCGAAAAAGCGCTGGAGGCCCTCAAGGATCTCTCCGCGCCCCACGCCCGGGTGCTGCGGGACGGGCAGGAGCAGATCATCGACGCGGCGCGGCTGGTGCCCGGCGATGTGATCCGTCTGGAGGCGGGCGACTTTGTCCCGGCGGACGCCCGCCTACTGCACAGCGCGGGGCTGAAGAGCGAGGAGTCCGCCCTCACCGGCGAGTCGGTGCCCTCCGAAAAGGACGCCGATGCCGTCGTACCTGAAAACGCCCCCTTAGGCGACCGAACCAACATGGTGTTCTCCGGCTGCAGCATCGCCTACGGTGCCGCCACCGCGGTGGTCACCGCCACCGGCATGGACACCGAGATGGGGCGCATCGCCAATCTGCTGGAGCAGGAGGAGGAGGGCCAGACCCCGCTGCAGCAAAAGCTGGCCCGGCTGGGCCGCAATCTGGGCATTCTGGCGCTGGCGGCCTGCGGCATCGTGTTCGTGGTGGGCATTGCCAACGGCATCCCGGTGCTGGAGATCTTCATGACCTCGGTGTCGCTGGCGGTCTCCGCCATTCCCGAGGGTCTGCCCGCCATCGTCACCATCGTGCTGTCCATCGGGGTGCAGCGGATGGTCAAGCGCAACGCCATCATCCGCCGCCTGCCCGCGGTGGAAACACTGGGCAGCGCCTCGGTCATCTGCTCCGACAAGACCGGCACCCTCACCCAGAACCGCATGACCCTCGTCAAGGCATGGGCCTGCGGCATGGAGCGCCCCGAGGAGGTGAGCGGCTCCCCCACCGCCCCGGTGAAGCAGCTTTTGAAGTACGGCGCACTCTGCTGTGACGGCACCGTGACCTTCACCGACGGCGGCGAGCAGCACATCGGCGACCCCACCGAGACCGCCATTGTACTGGCGGCTCACCGCGGTGGTATGCCCAAAGCCGAGCTGGAACAGAGCTGCCCGCGGGTGGCCGAGCTGCCCTTTGACTCCGACCGCAAGCGGATGGCCACCGTCCACCGCATGGACGGGCGGCTGATCGTCATCGTCAAGGGCGCGCTGGACGGTATGCTGCCGCTGTGCGCGGGGGGCGATTTGACCACGGCCGCCGCGATGAACGAGCGAATGAGCAGCGCCGCCCTGCGGGTGCTGGCGGTGGCATACAAGGAGATCGACGCGCTGCCCAAGCCCCTCACCCCCCAGTCGCTGGAGCATGGGCTGACCCTGCTGGGTCTGGTGGGCATGATCGACCCGCCCCGCCCCGAGGCCAAAGCCGCCGTGGCGGTCTGCCGTCAGGCGGGCATCCGCCCGGTGATGATCACCGGTGACCATGTGGTCACCGCCTCGGCCATCGCCCGGGAGCTGGGCATCCTCACCGGGGCGGGCCGCGCCATGACCGGCACCGAGCTGGACGCCCTCACCGACCGGGAGCTGGACGCGCAGGTGGAGGACATCGCCGTGTACGCCCGGGTCTCCCCGGAGAACAAAATCCGCATCGTCAAGGCGTGGCAGCGCCGGGGTCAGGTGGTGTCCATGACCGGCGACGGAGTGAACGACGCACCGGCCTTGAAGGCGGCGGACATCGGCTGTGCCATGGGCATCACCGGCACCGATGTGGCCAAGGGCGCCGCCGATATGACCCTGACCGACGACAACTTCGCCACCATTGTGGACGCTGTGCGGGAGGGGCGCGGCATCTACGCCAACATCAAAAAGGTAGTGGGCTTCCTGCTGGGCACCAACATCGGCGAGGTGGTCACGGTGTTCTGCGCCATGCTGCTGTGGCACAAGTCCCCGCTGCTGTCCATGCAGCTCCTGTGGATCAATCTGGTCACCGACAGCCTGCCCGCCATTGCGCTGGGCATGGAGCCGGTGGAGGCGGATGTGATGGATCATCCGCCCCGACCCGCCGACGAAGGGATGTTCGCCCACGGTTTCGGCCTGCGCACCGTATTACAGGGCGTCATGTTCGGCGTTCTGTCGCTGATCGCCTTCCGCATGGGCGAGACCGCCACCGGGCTTGAGGCGGGCGGTCAGACGCTGGCCTTTATGGTACTGGCGCTGTCCCAGATCGTGCAGGCGTTCAATATGCGGTCGGAGCACTCGCTGTTCCGCATTGGGCCTTTCACCAACTCGGCCCTGAACAAGGCGGCGCTGGTCTCGCTGCTGCTGGTGGCGGCGGTGCTGTTCACCCCGCTGTCCGGGCCGTTCGGGCTGATCCGCCTGCCCGCCGCTCTCTATCTGGAGGGTCTGATCCTGATCCTTGTTCCGCTCGCGGTCATGGAGTTCTCCAAGGCCTTCGGGCTGATCCGCCATCACCACTGATCCCTCGACGTTCAATCGATGTAAAAAAGGGCGCTCACCCTGCGGTGAGCACCCTTTTTTTGCGTTTATAAGTTTATGCGGCTTCAAAAGGTTTATAGCGTCAGCGTGTTTCTTTCACCGTAAAGTGCACCGGCTCCAGATGGCTGGGCCAGTGTGCGTGAAGGCAGATCTCCCCGCCCTCCACCGTGCAGATCCATAGGTTTTCCGGGTCAAAATAGAGGTTCTCCGGGTCCACCCGCGCAGCGGCACAGACCGCCAGCCCGTCCAGCCACACCACACCGTCCCGCTCGACCCACACCAGCGGCTCGGCGGGCGGCTGGGCGAACTGACGTTTCCATGACGCAGTCAGGGTATTCAGTGCTTCAAGGACGCTTTCGCAGTCAAACATAGCAAGTCCTCCTGTCATTCCGTGGTGTGGCGCGTGATTTTCCACCGAGCGGCCGTGCTTTTGTTGAAATCTTTTGCAGCCCGCCGCGTTCTTTCCCACGGTATCTGCTGTTACTCTATCACGTTTTACCGGCAAGGGCAACTGCGCACCGTGGGATTGACCCGCCCCGCCGCAAAGGGGTATACTCAAAGAAAACCCCTGTGAGGTGACGCCGCATGAGCCCCGAAACCATCGCCATGGTGCTGAAATTCCGCGATGACCGCAACTGGAAGCAGTTCCACACCCCGAAAGACCTGGCCATCTCCCTCTCACTGGAGGCCGCCGAGCTGCTGGAGGTGTTCCAGTGGAGCGGCGCGGATACGGTCTGCGCCGACAAGCTGGACAAGATCAAAGAGGAGCTGGCCGACGTGCTGAGCTACTGCATTCTCATGGCCGATGCCTGCGGGCTGGAGATGGATGAGATCCTGCAGGCCAAGGTGAAGCGCAACGAGGCCAAATACCCCGTGGAGCAGGCGTGGGGCAACAAGGCCAAATACACCGAGCTGAAGGGGCGCTGAGCTGCCCGGCTTAAAAACGCACAAAGCGCCCCGACCCGGGATGCCAGATCCACGGGCGGGGCGCTTTGCTGTTTTGGGCATGAAAAGCAAAACCACCCGAATGCTTGCACATTCAGGCGGCTTGCATGACGCCCGCTGAGAGACACTCCGGCGCCGAACAGCTTCGCCTGTTTGAGGAAGCCCGCAAACAGGCGCAAAAAAAGGCCAGTAGCCACTAACACTAGCTACTGACCCAAGAACGCATCCCCGACACAAAATAGGCTGCCATCTTTTATTTTATTATAGCACAGCGCAAGCCCATCCGCAAGCGATAGAAAGAGGGAACGAGGGACATCGGCTCTGCTCAAACAAAAAAAGACGACCACAGCAATTTGCTGCAGTCGTCTTGTTGGTGCACCATCGGGGACTCTACCCGCG
>JBGVKB010000114.1:0-3707 GCA_045118955.1 Oscillospiraceae bacterium
AACCCCCCACCTCCCCGGTGGGGAGGTCTGCGGACACGGCGTTTGCGGTCGTGCAATGAGGTTTGCTGTGACCGTCCCTCATCCGCCCCTTTGGGGCGCCGCAAGTCGAGCGCTGGCGAGACCGTAGGTCGAGACTGATGAGGGACGGGACGGTAAACGCTGTGGGGAAACGGCAAGCCCCACCTCCTACAGCACACCCCCCACCGCCCACGGCAAAGAAAACAGCAGCCCCGCCGCACACGGCGCAACGCGTTCACCCCATCGGCCGCCCCGCGCCGCTTCCATCGAATAATTCAATCACACCAAACAAGTTTATCCACTTTACTAATTCTACTATATACTATATAATATATTCGTGCCTCTTTGCAAGTGTAAAGCGGCAAATGCACAAAGCACCGGGCGGCCTGCCCGCCCGGTGCGGCTGACAAATAAAAATTCTTCGTTTTGGAGTGAGATACCTTGGATTTTATCATGCAGATCACCTACTTCTTCTATGGCCTGTTGTGGAACGACCTGGTCACCCTGCCCCTGCCCGGCGGCGGGACGCTGGGCCTGCCCCTGCTGGTCCTCCTGCTGGTGCCCACCGGCCTGTTCTTCACCGTGGTCACCCGCTTTTTGCCCTTCCGCCTGTTCCCGGAAATGGTGCGCATCACCGTTGAAAAGAAAACCGGCAGCGACTCCGACGCCCTGTCCGGCTTTCAGGCCCTGATCGTGTCCACCGCCACCCGCGTGGGCATGGGCAATCTGGCCGGCGTGGTGGCCGCCATCTCTGCCGGCGGCGCGGGCGCGGTGTTCTGGATGTGGGTCTCCGCCCTGCTCGGCTCTGCTACCGCCTTTGTGGAGGCCACCCTCGCCCAGCTTTACAAAGAAAAGGATCCCCTGTACGGCGGCTGGCGCGGCGGCCCCGCCTACTACATTCAGGGCATGATCAACGAAAAGCGCGGCGGCGCACCCCGCAAGAGCTGGCTGGCCATCGGCTTCGCCCTGTCCGGTCTGCTGTGCTGGTGCGGCATCAGTCAGGTCATCAGCAATTCGGTGGCCTCCTCTTTTGAGAACGCCTTCCACATCAAACCCCTGTACACCACCATCGTTCTGGTGATCGTGGCCGCGGTCATCGTCCTGCGCAAGAATGCCACCGTCAAGGTGCTGGACATCATCGTCCCCATCATGGCGGCGCTGTACTTCGTCTGCACCCTGTTCATCATCGGCAAGAACATCGGCCTGATGCCCGCCGTGTTCGCCCGCATCTTTGAGGAGGCCTTCGGCCTGCGCGCAGTGGCGGGCGGTGCCTTCGGCTCGGTGATCATGTTCGGCGTCAAGCGCGGTCTGTTCAGCAACGAGGCCGGCAGCGGCTCGGCCCCCTGCGCCGCCGCCACCGCCGAGACCGACCACCCCGTGAAGATCGGCCTGATGCAGGCCTTCGGCGTGTTCATCGACACCATCGTCATCTGCAGCTGCACCGCCTTCATCATGCTGCTGGTGCCTCAGGAGCTGCTGGCCGGGCTGGAGGGCATGGACGCCCTGCAGGCCGCCATGCACTACCACTTCGGCAACGTGGGCGTGATCTTCATCGCGGTCATCCTGTGGCTGTTCAGCTTCTCCACCTTTGTGGGCGTGCTGTTCTACGCCCGCAGCAACGTGGCCTTCCTGTTCGGCGACAACTGGGCCTCCCAGACCGCCTACAAGGTGCTGTGCCTCGGTATGCTGTTCGTGGGCGGTCTGGCCGCGTACACCTTCGTGTGGGATCTGAGCGATCTGGGCATCGGCCTGATGACCGTGTTCAATCTGGTGGCCGTCTACCCGCTGTGCAAGAAGGCGCTGGCCAGCCTGCGCGACTACGAGGACAACGCGATGAAAAAGCGGTAAGCCGCAATTTTTACGGAATGATCCGCACCCCCGCCCGGAACCGGGCGGGGGTGCTTTTTTGTCCCCGGCGGGGCCGGCCGCCTGCCCAATGTGCGCACCCATAGCATTTATCACAAGTTCCATGCTCTGCTGTACGGCAAAACAGCACAGACCGGGCAGGGTGTCCCCCGCGCACACTCCGTGCGGCCTTCGGTCAAAACGCCCCTCTGCCCTTGCGCAGGGTACTCCGCCCCGCCGCAAGGCGGGGTCAGCCGAGCGCCGGCCACCCAAAGCGCACCCATAGCATTTACCACAAAACCCATGCTCTGCCATACAGCAAAACAGCACAGACCGGGCAGGGTGTCCCCCGCCCGGCCTGTGCGCATTGGCTATGGCTTTGGCGTGATATGTCGTGAAATTTTTCGCCCCGGCGTGCTTTACCGCACCGCGCCCAGCGCGGACAGCGGCCACACCCGGTACAGCACCTTGCCCACGATCTGCTCCTTGGCGATGCAGCCCACCGCCGTGTGGCGGGAGTCCACCGAGGTGGCCCGGTGGTCGCCCAGCAGGAAGTACCGCCCCTCCGGCACCTGATAGGGCAGCTCGATGTCGCAGCTTCCCAGAGCCTTTTCGCTCAGGTATGGCTCGTCCAGCGGGGTGCCATCCACCAGCACAGTGCCGTCCTCCCGGATGTCCACCCAGGAGCCGGGGCCGGCGATGTACCGCTTGATCAGCAGACTGTTGCCATAGTAAAAGGCCACGATGTCCCCCGGCCGGAAGTCCGCGGACTTCCACGAGAGGACGATCTCCCCCTCGCTGAGGGTGGGGGTCATGGAGGAGCCGTAGATCTGCAGCACCGGCAGCCACAGGGTGGCCACCAGCACCGCCGCGGCGGCGGCGCACAGCAGGGTGAACAGGGTGCTGCGCAGGGTGCGGCGGTAGCGCAGCTTGTAGCGCTCCCGGTCCAGCTCCGCCTGTACCTGCTGCGCGGTGGGGGCTTGGTCGTATTGCATCGGTCGTTGTTTCATGGTTTTTTCCTATGGGGTCAGCCCTCGGGGGGCCGATGGGTCATGCTCTGCGCCCGGAGCATGGCGTTGCGGATCAGATTCTCGCAGATGCGCTTGGCCTCGGCCTCGGCCTCGGCGCGCTGCACCTCGCATTCGGCGCGGGTCTTGGCGCGGAGCTGCTCACAGGCGGCCTCGGTCTCGGCCTGAAGCTGCTGCAGCCGCCGGCTGTGGGCGCGGGCTTCCTCCTCCAGCGCGGCGGCACTCTCCAGATACTGCCGGGCGGCAGCCTGCGCCGCCTCCATCACCCCGTTCATCTCCAGCACCGCGTGGGCCAGATCCCCGGCATTCTGCACCCGCAGCGTCCGGTCGGCCAGCGCGGTGCGGGTCTGCTCCAGCTCGGCGGCCAGCGCTTCGCTGCGGCGGGTCTGCTCCAGCAGCAGCTCCAGCAGGTCGCGGCGGCTCAGGCGTCTCAGTTCTTTGTCGGTCATGGGGTCTCCTCCTGTTTCGCAGCGGGCGCGCGGCTTACACCGCCGCCCATTGGTAACATTTTACACCCATTTCATCCGGGTTGCAAGGGACGCAAAGGCCCCCGCGTCAAAAAGCGCGCCCCTATATAAAAAACGTTTGATAATTTATTTTTTCACACCGCCGCTCCACCCGGCCGCCTTCGCCCTCTCTGCGCGTATGCAACATTTATCAACACATTCATATCCCTATATAGTGCAAACGCAGCGCACGCTCCGCTGCCGCACGACCCGCTCGGGAACCCCATTTCCTGTATAAACAAATCCAATTTATACAATTCGTAAATCTTCAAGCCCAACAAAAGAGCAGCCCCGCCGGGGGGCTGCCCTT
>JBGVKB010000115.1:0-10893 GCA_045118955.1 Oscillospiraceae bacterium
TATGAACTCCGCCGCGCAGGACTGGCTGGAGCACGAGCACGACCTCTATCCGAAGGAGGAGTGCGCGAAGATCAGCTGCCTGTCGCATGTCGTCTGCTTCAACGATCCGCTGCACGCCATCGTGACGGTGGAGGGAAGCACCATCACCATCGAGGGCATGGAGACGACCATGTACCTCGGCATCACCCGCGAGATGACGGGCAATCCGCCCTTCGACCCGGCAGGCCGTCCGGTCACGCCCCGCGTGCAGTCGGCAAAGATTACGCTGTAAAAAAGATCCTCCGGTAAATGGCGGGTGCTCATAAAACAGTTAACAGGCACAGCGGCTTTCTCTGTGCCTGTTCTTGTAGAACTTCACTTTGCATGATAAACTGAAAACAAACAGTTCGACAAACTTGAATTTGACAAAGGAGTATGATTTTATGAAAAAGTTAATTTTTGGTTGTATCTTAATGCTTTGCGGAATTATTGGTGGAACTGGCTGGTTGATTGCAAGTGCATCTTTCGTTCAGGGAACAGTTCTGAATGTATTTAATTTTGACATAACAGAGTGTTATATCATTATTCTTTTCTATGCTCTTGCTGTTGTCGGAGCTGTTGTAGCAACCAAAGCATTGAAAGAAGATAACTAATTCCAATATGTAGAACAGTTTGAAAAACTTGAATTTATCAGTTTATGGTAGGAGAAAGTACATATAATGAATCAGATAAAAAAATATCCAGTTGTTTTGATACTTACAATAATATGTATTGTATTTGCTTTTGCAACTCAAGTGAATGATGGAATGTATGATTTATTTTCATTTCATTCTATGCCAACACATTTTTGGCAATATTTTAGTGGCACATTTATGCATGGTAGTAAAGGTGCTCCTTCTTGGTTTTTGTGGGTACATCTATCTTTAAACCTTCTTATGATTATTCCGTTTGGAATTCTGTTGGAGAAAAATGTTGGTTCAAAAATTACATTTTTTACATTTTTGGTTTCTATGATAGTGTGTTCTGCTAGTTTTCAAATTTTATTATATGGTAAGGATGAGGTTGCAACAGGTATTTCTGCTGTTGGCTATGCATTTGTTGCTGGGGGAGTAAGACAACTATATAAATCGTGGAAGACATACTCTTTTAAGGTAAAAACCTTCTTTATTATATTATGTGTTTTGGCGATGATAATGTTATTACCAATGATTACAGGATGGATTTCTACGTGTTTACATATTTCAGGGATTATCAGTTATTTTGTTGTTTATGACATAGATAGATTGATTCATTCAAAGTAAGATGGGTTTATTGTAAGGTATAAAAATTGATATTTTATCTATGGAAAGAAATAGATAAATTCCAATTTATCGAGCAGTTGTGTTCTGTGGACATACTTCTCTCCGTCATTTTGACAGAGGGAAGTTTTTTATATCCTAAATCAGTCCAAAAGGTAAAAGGGAGGGGATTTTTGCGGGGTGATAAAAGGGCGCGGACGCCGGGCAGTGCCTCAGCCGTCCGCGCCCTTGCACGCGCTTATTCCGCCTTGCCCGCCCGGCGGGCGCTGAACTCGCAGCCGCAGTAGTCCTGCTTGTACAGGCCGTACTGCTCGGTCAGCTCCAGACTGCGCTTGTTGCCGTCCCGCTTGCGGAACTCGCTGGGCAGGTGGCGCACCCCGTAGAGGGCGGCCAGCTCCTCGCCGATCTGATTGATGCGCACCGGGTCCTTCTGGCGGGACACCGACAGGGTGGTGGTGAACCACTCAAAGCCGTGGGCCTTGGCGTACTGCGCCGCCCGCTCCATGCGCAGGCGGTAGCACACGGTGCAGCGGCCGCCCCGCTCCGGCTCTGCCTCCAGCCCGGTCACGGCGCGGTAGAACTCCTGCGGGTCGTAGACGTCCTCCACCAGCTTCACGTCCAGCGCGTGGGCGCGGGCGAGGAAGCCCGCCAGCTCGTCCGCCCGGCGGCGGTACTCGGCGGGCGGCCAGATGTTGGGGTTGTAGTACAGAATGGTCACCTCAAAGTGGGCGCACAGCACCTCCAGCACCGAGGTGGAGCACGGCCCGCAGCAGGCGTGCAGCAGCAGCGGCGGCCGGGTGCCGCCCAGCCCGGCGATGGCCTTGTCCATCAGGGCGGGGTAGTTGGGTTTGTTTGCCATAAAATGCGCCCCCTTCGCATAAAGTGTTCAAGGATGGAGCCATTGTACCACAGATTGTTTTCAAATGGTTCAAATTTGGCCCATAAAAATGCCATAAGTTTCAGGTATCCTAAGATCACAGCAAGCGAGGGCCACAGCGGCCCGTACATCCGGTGGCGCGGCGTACCGCCTCACTGGATCCACTGCACCCGCCGATGCGAGGGCACCCCAAGGCCCGAGGCGGGGTCAGACAACCATCCTCCTTTCCTTTTCTGTGGGAAGTGTTCTATAGATTCCTCTGGCGAAAGCCGCCGTGCCCTTGTTTCTTCCTTTCTGGGGCGCGGTGGCTTTTGTCGTTTGGTTGCGCCCGGTGCGCCCGGCGTGGTATAATCAAAATGACGAGCAAAAACGGAAGGAGATCCGATCCCCATGACCGATGAAAAGATCCTGCGCATCAACGAGCTGGCCCGCAAGAGCCGCACCCCCGAGGGCCTGACCGAGGAGGAAAAGGCCGAGCAGGCCCGCCTGCGCGCCGAATATGTGGCGGCGTTCCGCGGCAGCCTGAAGGCCCAGCTTGACAGCACCGTCATCGTGAACCCGGACGGCAGCCGCACCGCCCTGAAGGACAAGGCGGCGAAGAAGCCCAACTGACGGGGCATATCCCACAAAGATTTCTGGGCGTTTTGGACTTTTTGCGGGAAAACGCGAGAAATGCTTTTCAAACGCGAATAAATGCCTTATAATATACGATGGCTCTCGTGTCGGTGTGCGGCGCGGAGAGCTGGCTGACAACAGGTGGCGGATCCCGGGCAACGCGCGCGGAGAAGGCTGCCATTGAGCAAAGGAATGTGAGGTAAGTCAAAAATGCTGACTGCAATTACCGGTGTCAACTGGGGCGACGAGGGCAAGGGCCGTATGGTCGACCTGCTGAGCCAGGAATATGACATCGTCTGCCGTTATCAGGGCGGCAACAATGCCGGCCACACCGTCAAAAACCCCCGCGGCAAGTTCGTGCTGAATCTGCTGCCCTCGGGCATCCTGCGCCCGGAGGTGGTCTGTGTCATGGGCAACGGCATGGTCATCGACCCCGCCCATCTGGCCAAGGAGATCGAGAGCCTGCGCGCTCAGGGCATCGCCATCAGCCCCGCCAACCTGAAGATCAGCGACCGCGCCACCATCTGCATGCCCCACCATGTGGCGGAGGATGGTCTGGAGGAGGATCGCCTCGCCAAGAGCGGCAGTCAGTTCGGCTCCACCCGCCGCGGCATCGCCTACTCCTACGGCGACAAGTACATGAAGAAGACCCTGCGCATGGGCGATCTGCTGAGCCTGGACGAGAGCGTCAAGAAGCGTCTGGCCACCATTCTGGAGTGGAAGAGCCTGACCATGGAGGGCGTCTACGGCAGCAATGCCATCGATCTGGAGGAGACCTGGGCCTGGTGCCAGAAGTACGCCGAGATCTTCAAGGACTACATCTGCGATGTGGGCGCGTTCCTGTCCGACGCGGACGACGCGGGCAAGAAGATCCTGTTCGAGGCCCAGTTGGGCGCGCTGCGTGACATCGACTTCGGCATCTTCCCCTACACCTCCAGCTCCAACGTGATCGGCGCCTACGCCCCCATCGGCGCGGGCATCCCCGGCCGCAAGCTGGACAAGTCCATCGGCATCATGAAGGCTTATTCCTCCTGCGTGGGCGAAGGCCCCTTCACCGCCGAGCGCGCCATGACCGAGGAGGAGAAGAACTTCCTGCGTGAGGCCGGCCATGAGTTCGGCGCGGCCACCGGTCGTCCCCGCCGCGTTGGCCCCTTCGATGTGGTGGCCAGCCGCTACGGTGTGGCCTGCCAGGGTGCGGACGAGGTGGCTCTGACCCTGCTGGACGTGCTGGACTACATGGAGCAGGTGCCTGTGGTGACCCACTACAGCATCAACGGCAAGATCGTGGATCGCTTCCCCATGGGCGAGGCGCTGGAGATCGCCGAGCCGGTGGTGGAGTATCTGCCCGGCTGGCACTGCGACATCGGCGGCGTGCGCACCTGGGAGGAGCTGCCCAAGGAGGCGCAGGACTATGTGACCTTCATCGAGCAGGCCGTGGGCTGCAAGATCACCTACATCTCGGTCGGCCCCGATCGTGATGCCTACATCCATCGCTGATTTGCGTTAAAACGCTGACATTTTAAAATCGGACCTACCCAATGGGCCGGGCTGTGCAAGCGCTGCACACCCCGGTCCATTGGTGTCTTTATAAAGGTAGTAAGCCGCGGCTGACGGCAGTGAGCGGCCGCAAACCGGCAAACGCGAGGTACCTGTATGACTGAATTTCTCATCCGCCGCTTTGTGAAACACCCCGAGAACACCGGCGATCCCGCCGTGCGCACCGCCTATGGGCATCTGGCCAGCATCACCGGCATTGTGTGCAACCTGCTGCTGGCGCTGGGCAAGCTGGCGGCGGGGCTTTTGTCCGGCAGCATCGCCATTGTGGCGGACGCGCTGAACAACTTTTCGGACGCCTCCTCCAGCGTCATCAGCCTGCTGGGCTTCAAGCTGGCCAGCAAGCCCGCCGACGACGACCACCCCTACGGCCACGCCCGGTACGAGTATCTGGCGGGTCTGGCGGTGGCGGTGATGGTGCTGCTCATCGGCGTGGAGCTGGCCCAGAGCAGCGTGGGCAAGATCGCGCAGCCCACCCCGGTGGCCTTCAGCCCGGCGGCGGCGGGGGTGCTGGTCTGCTCCATTCTGGGCAAGCTCTGGCTGGCGATGTTCAACCGCACGGTGGGCGGGCGCATCCGCTCCTCCGCGCTGATCGCTGCCGCCGCCGACAGCCGCAACGACGTGATCAGCACCGCCGCGGTGCTGCTGGCCATGGTCATCTCCCACCTGACCCATCTGGAGCTGGACGGCTGGATGGGCCTTGGGGTGGCGGTGTTCATCCTGTACAGCGGCGCGAATCTGGTGCGGGAGACGCTGGACCCCCTGCTGGGCGCCGCCCCCGATGCGGCGCTGACCCAGCACATCCACGACCGGGTGATGAGCTGGCCCGGCGTGCTGGGGGTGCATGACCTGATCGTACACGACTACGGGCCGGGGCGGCAGTTCGCCACCCTGCACGTGGAGATGGCCGCCGAGGAGGACGTGCTGGTGAGCCACGACGTGATCGACAACATCGAGCGGGCCTTCTGGGAGGAGGATCGCCTGCACGTGGTCATCCACTACGACCCCATCGTCACCGGCGACGAGGCGGTGAGCGACCTGCGGGCGTGGCTGGGCCGGGAGGTCAAGACCATCGACCCGGCGCTGTCCGTCCACGACCTGCGCATCGTGCCCGGGCGCAGCCACACCAACCTGATCTTCGACTGCGTGGCCCCGCCGGAGTTCGCCATGAGCGACCTTGAGGTGAAGAAGGCCATCAAGCAGCTTGTGCGCCGACGGGACGCCAGCTATTTCTGCGTCATCAACATGGAGCACAGCTTCGCCTCCATCCCCCACGAACACTGAATCCCAGCCGTGAACGCCCGAGCCTGCACCCCGCAGGCCCGGGCGTTTTTGCCGCATCCGGGCGCATCCTGCCGCAACCCTGCACTGCGGCAAAATCTGCCATCCAACGCGCTTTATACTGCCTTTGTACAGGATGAACACAGACAGGACGCGAAACGGAAAGGAACGGTGGACGATATGCTGGAACGGACGATGCGGCGGCTGGCGGCCGGGCGCGGGGCGGGGCTGTGGGCGGCCGCCCTGCAGCTTGGCGCGGGGCTGGCGGGCTTTGTGCTGGCCGGCGGGCAGGTGCTGGGGGGGATGTGCCCCTTCGGCCTTGCCCTTGTGATGGGGCTGGAGGCGGGGCTTGCCCCGGCGGCGGCGCTGGGGGCGATGCTGGGCAGTCTGCTGCGGCTGGAGCCGCTGGCGGCGCTGCGCTGCACCGGGGCGCTGGCGGCGGCGCTGGGCGGGCGGCTGCTGGCGCGGCAAAAGCCCTGGGCGGGCATGGTCTGCGGCTGTGGGTGTCTGCTGCTGGTGCAGCTCATGCTCACCGCCAACGGGCTGGGCGGTCTGGCGGGGGCGTGCACCGCGCTGGGCGAGGCGGCTCTGAGCGCGGGGCTTGCCCGGCTGCTGCAGCAGCGGCAGGGGGAGGGGCCTGTGCTGGCGGCGTGCGCCATGGCGGCGGCCTCACTGCAGGCGCTGGCCTTCGGGCCGGTGCAGCCGGGGCTGGTGGTGCTGGGCGCGGCGGGGCTGGTGCTGGCCCATCAGGGGCAGGTGTCCGCCGCCGCCCTGACCACCCTTGTGCTGGGGGTCTCGGTGACCGCCGCGACCCCCGCCCAGTGCCCGGCGGTGCTGGGGCTGTGTGCCGGCAGTCTGGCCGCCGCCCGGCTCGCCCCCGGGGAGCGGGCGGGCTGCGGGGCGCTGTTCCTGATGGGGGGCGTGGTGGGCACCGCCACCGCCGCCACCCCGGCGGACGCCGCCTGCTGCGTGGTGGCGGTGGCCCTGAGCGAGCTGATTTTTTTCTGCCTGCCCCGGCCGGTGATGCTGGCTCTGCCGGGGGCTGCCCCTGACCCGCGGGCGGGGGAGCACGCGGCGCTGGTGGGGGCGGGCGGCCGCCTGACCGCCGTGGCGGACGCGCTGGCGGACGTGGCCGAGACGGTGGAGGAGGTGAGCCGCCGCCTGCCGCCCCGGGGGGAGAACTTCAACTATGTGGCCGACCATGTGGCCCGGGAGCTGTGCAGCCGCTGTGAGCAGCGGGAAGCCTGCTGGATCAAGGGCTACGACCGCACGGTGGAGGGGCTGTTCGCCCTGCGGGAGCCGCTGGAGCGGCAGGGCCGGGTGGCGGTGGAGCAGCTCCCCGGCCAGCTCGCGGGCTGCTGCCACCCCATGGAGCTGTGCGGCTGTGTGGGGCAGGGCTACGCGGTGCTGTGCGGCCGGCGGGAGGCGCGTCTGCGGGGGCAGGCGCTGCGCACCGCCCTCACCGAGCAGTACAGCGCCATGGCGGGGGCGCTGGCACGCATGGCGGAGGAGCTGAGCGAGGGCACCACCGCCGACCCGGTCAAGAGCCGCCGGCTGGCGGGGCTGCTGGCCGGGCTGGGGCTGGAGCCGCTGGAGTGCGGCGTGCAGGCGGACGTGCTGGGGCGGCTGCGGGCCTGTGCCACGGTGGAGCGCACCGCCTTTGAGCCGGAGGAGCTGGAGGAGCTGCGGGCGGAGGTGGCGCGGCTGTGCCGCCGCCCCATGGAGCTGCCCCGGGTTCAGCACTGCCGCACCGTGACCACCCTGACCTTCTGCGAGAAGGGGCTGTACTGCCCGGAGTTTGGGCTGGCGCAGCGGCCGGGGCAGGGGGAGATCAGCGGGGACGCGGTGGAGCAGTTCTGCGACGGATACGGGCGGGGGCATATGCTGCTGTGCGACGGCATGGGCACCGGCAGCCCGGCGGCGGTGGACGGGGCTCTGGCCGCCAACCTGACCGCCCGGCTGGTGCGCACCGGCTTTGCGGGGGAGACCGCTGCCCGGCTGGTGAATGTGGCCCTGAGCCTGAAGAGCGATGAGGAGAGCGGCGCGGCGCTGGATCTGCTGACGGTGGACCTCTACACCGGGCGGGTGCGGCTGTACAAGGCGGGTGCGGCCCCCACCCTGCTGGTGCAGCGGGGCGAGGTGCGGCTGGCGGAAGGCCCCGGCCTGCCGGTGGGCATCCTGGGGCAGGTGAACGGCCGGGAGCAGCGGCTGAACCTGACCGAGGGGGACATGGCCGTGCTGGTGAGCGACGGTGCGGTGGCGGACGGCACCGACTGGGCGCGCCAGCAGCTCGGCCTGTGCGCCGCCGCCGGCAACAGCCCGCAGGAGATCGCGGACATTCTGGCGGACGGGGCGGTGCGCCGCGCCCTGCCCGGCCGCCGGCGGGACGATGTGACCGTGGCGGTGCTGCGGCTGGCGCGCGCCGACCGGTGAACACAGCAAAAAAAGCCGGGTGCGCCCTTTAGGGGCACACCCGGCTTTGGTTTGGGTCAGCTCTGTTTTTTCACGATCTGGGGCAGCTTAGCCAGCAGCAGCGCGGCCACGGCGGTGAGCAGGATCTCCGGCACCATGAACATCCCGTTGTACACGATGGAGTAGACCCAGCCCAGCGCGGCGGGGCTGAGCGTCTCCACGAGCTGCGCGCCCCAGGCGGGGAAGCCCTCCTGGGTGAAGAACCACTCCGCCCACCCGGCGAACAGAATGTACCCGGACAGGATGTGGGCGAGGTACCGCCCGCCCAGCGCCACCAGACTGCCCAGCATCAGGGCAAGGCCGCTGTGGGCGATCTTGTCCCGGAAGATGCCGCCCAGCCCCAGCAGGGTGTAGGCCAGCACATAGTCCAGCAGGCACATGAGCAGCGCGTTCAGCAGCATGGTGCCCTCACCGAAGTAGCCGGGCTGGAAGGCCGCGGTGACCGTGCTTGCGCCCAGCGCCATCTGCAGCATGGCGTAGGTGAAGCCCGACACCAGACCCCAGCGCACGCCGTGGCGGTAGGAGATCAGCACGATGGGCAGCATGCTCACCAGCGTGAGCTGCCCGCCGAAGGGCATGGGCGGGATGACCATCCGCCCCACCAGCTCCAGCACCACGCCCAGCGCCATGAGCATGGCGCTCTCGGTCAGTCGTTTCGTCTTGTTCATAGGAATACCTCCAATAAAAAAATTGATCGCATTGCAGTCCGTCCAGGTGCAATGCGACACGAAAAGGTATCCAATATATGCATCTTTCCCTACGACGGTACTAACCGTATCAGGTTCACGGGTCAGGACTACCCAGTCCACTCTCAGCCGAATGCATCCGGCCCCCCGAAGACTTATGTGCTTCGCGATACCTTTATTATACTCTCCGGCCGCCATCCGTCAAGCGGGGCGGACAAAAAAATCCGCTTTGTCCGCCGCCGTTGCAAAACCGCCTCCACCGTGATAGAATGGGGCAAACGCAGCCGCCGGCCTGAGCGCGGGGCGGCGGCCCCCACATAAAGGAGAGTTATACAATGGATGTTACGGTTTCCCTGCCGATGATGGTCTTTTTGTGCGGCATGGTCGGCCTTGCCGGCTTTGTGGACGCCTCGGCGGGCGGCGGCGGCCTCATCAGCCTGCCTGCCTACATGGTCACCGGCCTGCCGGTGCATATGCTCTACGGCGCAAACAAGTTTTCCTCCGCCTGTGGCACCACCTTTGCCAGCGCCATGTTCTTCCGCAGGGGCGCGCTGGATCTGCAGGTGGCCCTGACCGCCGCGGCCGCCAGCTTTGTGGGCAGCGGTCTGGCCGCCCGGCTGGTGCTGGTGCTGTCCGACCGGGTGCTGAAAACGCTGGTGCTGGTGATGCTGCCTCTGGCGGCGCTGGTCATCTTTGCCCGCCGCAACCTGCCCGAGGAGGATCGCTCCCGGGAGGTGCCCCGCAAAAAGGCCCTGCTGCTGGCGGCGGTCATCGGCTTCGGCATCGGCGCCTACGACGGTCTCATCGGCCCCGGCACCGGCACCTTCGCCATCATCGCCTTCTCCTCGGTGCTGCACTTTGACCTGCGCACCGCCTCCGGCAACGCCAAAATGCTGAATCTGGCCAGCAACTACGCCAGCCTTGCCACCTACATCATGGCGGGCAACGTGCCCTTTGCGCTGGCGGTGCCCTGCGCGGTGTGCAACATTCTGGGCAACGTGCTGGGCAGCCACTTCGCCCTGAACCGCGGCGCGAAGTTCATCCGCCCCATGATGCTGGTGGTGATGGTGCTGCTGCTGGGCAAGATGGTCACCGACCTGTTCCTGTGAGCGGCCCCCATTGAAATAGGACGACGCGCCCCGCGGCCCAAAGCGGCCTTTGCGGGGCGCATTTTTTTGTTCCGGCAGGGAAAAACTGCATGGCAGCTTTGTTTTTGCAGAATCAGCCACGGCGAATGTGCACAAAATACAGATCGAAGTCCGCGTTTTGCCGCTTTACTGCCGTACATTCTCCGAATATTGCGAAAATTTGAGCAAAAACGATACTTTGTAATATTTCAACTGGAGAAACATTAATTATAATGAAAATAGGGAAAAAGCAAAACTTGGAAGGAGGTTGTATGAGATGAACTCCCTGCGCACCAAACAGGCTCTGGCAGAAAGTCTGAAGAAGCTGACCGCGCGAAAGGACTTTCAGGAGATCAGCGTGGGAGGGATCGCCGCAGGCTGTGGGCTGAGCCGCAATACGTTCTACTACCACTTCCGCGACAAGTACGACCTGGCAAACTGGATCTTCCACAGCGAGACCGCCGTGCTGTTCACCGATGATCTGGACGGGGCGCGCTGGGGCGAGATGCTCAACCAGCTCTGCGATTATCTCCAGCAGAACTGCGAATTTTACAGCAACGTACTGCGCTACACTGGCCAAAATTCGCTGTATGAGGCGATGTTCGACCGGTTCAGCCGGATCTTTTACCAGCGCATCCATCAGACCAACGGCCCCGCCTGCGCCCGCCTGAGCGAGGGCGAGCTGAGCTTTATGGCGGACTTCTTCTCGGCGGCCTTCATGGGCCTGCTCACCCGCTGGATCAGCAACGGCATGAAGACCGACCCGGCCCTGTTCCGCATCTGCATGGAGCGTCTGTTCGCCAGCCCGCTCATCGAGGACTATGTGAACTCGGTGGAGCCTTCCGGCATGACCGATCAGGAGGAGTGAGCCGCCGCGTTCCCCCAAAACGACCAAAAACAAACGACCGGTACCCCGCATCTGGGGCACCGGTCGTGGTTTTTTTTGGTTTGGTGGGATTTTCGACGCGCTGGGGGGGCGGGGCTCACGCCCTTCCCACCCCGCC
>JBGVKB010000116.1:0-14843 GCA_045118955.1 Oscillospiraceae bacterium
TCGCTCTCGACGGTCTTCTTCTGCACCACGGTGCAGGGGCCGGCCTCGATCACAGTGACGGGAACGACCTTGCCGTTCTCGTCGAACAGCTGGGTCATGCCCAGCTTCTTGCCGATGATACCTTTGATCATTGTTTGCAAATCCTCCTGTTAAAGGTTATTGGTTGGCACCGGGTTGTTGTGCCAACTTGACCTCTCCGCTCTTGCGGATCGATCTCGTCGCTGTACTGCCACACCGGCAGTTGGCGGCGCTGTGGGCCTCCCTTACCGGCCCGTTGTGGGGTTACAGCTTGATCTCGATCTCCACGCCAGCGGGGAGCTGCAGGCTCGTCAGAGCCTCGACCGTCTTGTTGGACGGCTTCAGAACGTCGATCAGACGCTTATGGGTGCGGTTCTCAAACTGCTCACGGCTGTCCTTGTACTTATGGACAGCGCGCAGGATGGTCACCACTTCCTTGTCGGTGGGCAGGGGAATGGGGCCGGACACGCGAGCGCCGGTGCGCTTAGCGGTCTCCACGATTCTCTCTGCGGCGGCATCCACCAGCTGGTGGTCATAGCTCTGCAAACGAATTCTGATCTTTTCCTTGACTGCCATTGCTTACGCCTCCTAAATGTTTTCCTTTGGCGAGCCGATAAATGACTGTTACACCGCGCCGGGTGTTCAACTTTTTCCCATAACAAAAGCCGGTGAACCGCTTAGGCGCAGTTCCCCCGGACAGAACTATGGCAAAGCACACGAACATTGGTTCGCTGAGTAACTAGCGAACATATCCCTTTGCACTCAATCATTCTTTCGCCCGGTTCTAGACTCGGACATACTCCGCGGAAAAACCCGTACACGGTACGGCAACCTCCCGCATCAACGCATATCGTGGCTTGCATGTCTGACTTGCCATGCAAGCCTTTCGCAGCCGAAAATTATAATAGCACACCGTGCCCGGTGTTGCAAGTGTTTTTTTCAAAAAAATCGAAATTTTTTCGAATTTTTTTGCGGCCGCGCCTCCCTGCCCTTCGCAAGGCAGTATGGGCGGCGCTCAGCCCGTTCAAACACCCGAACCACCGTTTCGGCAGCCCGCCCAAAGCAGCGCCCGGCGGCAGTGCCGGTCGCTCCTCGAACTACACTAGTATACAACTGGATTTCGCCTGCTGTCAACGGTTTTTTGAAAATTTCCGCAAAAAAATCCGGCGCGCCGCGCGGCACACCGGATGAGGGCTTATTTCTTCTCTGCCAGCCGCGCCGCGAGGCCCGGCTCAGGGGTGATGTAGGCGGTCTCGTACTTCTCGTACAGCACCATGCCGGGCTTCAGGTCACCGGTCTTGCGGATGTTCCGCACCTCGGTGAAGTCCACCGCGACCTTGACGCCCTTGGCCTGACTGGAGTGCAGCACCGCGAGCTGGGCGGCCTCCTCCTTGGTGGAGTCGGGGATGTCCCGCCCCTCGCTCATGACCACGGTGTGGCTGCCGGGGGCGTCCTTGGTGTGGAACCACAGATCCTTGCCCCGGGCGGTGTGGAGGGTGAGCTTGTCGTTCTGCAGGTTGTTGCGGCCCACCAAAATCAGGAACCCGTCCGAGGATCGGTAGCGGTAGAAGTCGGCGGGCTTCTGCTTCTTGTCCCGCACCTTGTAGTACTTCAGGTAGCCCTGGCTCTTCAGCTCGGCGCGGATCTCCCCCAGCGCCTGCTCGCCGGGGGCGGCCTCCACCTCGTACAGCACCGTCTTGAGGTACGCGATCTCGTGCTCGCCCTCCGCCAGCAGCTTTACCAGCATCTTGGCGGCGGTCTGCTTCTTCTTGTAGTCCCGGAAGTACTTCTGGGCGTTGGCCACCGGGGACAGGCGCACATCCAGCGGGATGGTGACCTCCTGCCCGTCGTAGTAGTTGGTGACGGTCACCGACTTGGCGCCCTTCTGGATGGCCCACAGGTTTGCCTGCAGCAGCTCGCCGAACACCCGCAGCCGGTCGCTGCTCTCGCTCTGCGCCAGCTCTTCTTTGCGGGCGGCCTGCTTGCGCACGGCGCGGTCCAGCAGGTTCTTGACCGTCTTGTGCAGGTCCTTGCTCTTCTGGCGCAGCCGTTCGGCCCGGTCCTTGTCCGAGTAGTAGCCCTCCAGCAGGTCGCTGAAGCCGGGGTACTCCACCAGCTTGGCCTTCGGTCCGTACTGGGCAGGCCGCAGGAAGGTGAACTCGATGGGCTTGCCCTCGGGGGTGAACACCGCGATGGGGGTGCCGCCGGCGGCGTACTCCTCCCGGATGCCCTCGATGGCCTCCACCAGCGCCTTCTGCTGGGCGGGGGTCAGGCGGTCGGCGTCGGGGGCGGTGTCCCCCAGCGCCCGGAACACCGCCTCGCGGCAGATGATGGGGCCGACACCGGCCACGGTGCGCACCAGCGCGTCGGCGGCGGGCAGGTCCTTTTGGCAGGCGGCGGCCACCAGACCGGCGGCGCTGCCCTCGAAGAAATCGGGCTTGCCCGGCTTGGGGGGCATGGTGTAGGGCAGGCCGGGCAGAAGCTGGCGCACCTCACTGTCCTCGAAGTCCACCCGCTTCAGCGCGTCGATGATGCGGCCGTTCTGGGTCAGCACCAGATTGGAGTACCGGCCCATCAGCTCGGCGGCGAGGGTGTTCTTCACCAGATCGCCCATCTCGTTCACACACTGGAAGTCGAAAAAGACGATGCGCTCGCCCTGCTCCATGCGCACGTCCAGCAGCCG
This sequence comes from Oscillospiraceae bacterium, assembly GCA_045118955.1. GTDB lineage: Bacteria > Bacillota > Clostridia > Oscillospirales > Ruminococcaceae > SFJ001. Next base: position 2,702 of record JBGVKB010000116.1, read on the forward strand.
GCCGCCGGACAGGTGCTTGCGCAGCAGCATACAGAAGCTGGGGGGCACGGCGGGGTTCTCGAAGCTCTCGCCGGTGAAGCACACCCGGGCAGAGCCGCTGCGCGCGCTGAGCAGCAGCTTGAAGGTCTGGGTGCGGGTGCGCATGGTCAGCAGCACCTCATCCCGGGTAGGCTCAAAGATCTTGTCGATGCGTGCGTCCACCAGAGTTTCTTTCAATTCCCGGGCTGCCAGAGCCAGGGTCGCGGCATCCAATGCCATGGGTCTCACCTCGCTTGGGTCTTGATGGGGGGCTTTGCCGCCCCCTTATAATACCTATTTAAATAGGGGCGTGGGGGAACAGCGGTCAAACCCGGTGGTTTTTCCGCCCTTCCCCGCCCCGCTCAAGGGGCTGTTTTGCGGCTCACAGATAGTCGAAGGGGTCGCGGTTGGTCTCGCTGACCAGCACCTCCACCCCGGGGAACGCCTCGCCCAGCCGGCGGGCGATCTCCCCGGCCACCGGCCACTCGGTGCCGAAGTGCCCCGCCGCCATCAGGGTGAAGCCCTCCTCGGCGGCGTCCAGCGCGGCGTGGTGGCTCACCTCGCCGGTGAGCAGCGCGTCCGCCCCGGCGGCCTTCGCGTCCGCCCACATACTGCCGGCGGAGCCGCCCACCACCGCCAGACGGCGCACCGTGCCGCCGCCGTCCACCCATTTGACCGGGGTGTTCAGCAGGTCGGCCACCTGTTCAGCCAGTGCGATGGCGTCCAGCTCCTCGGGCAGAGTACCCACCCGGCCCAGTGTATCGAAGCTCTCCACCTCGGTCAGCCCCAGCTTGGCCGCCAGCAGGTCGTTCACGCCGCCGTCGGCCGCGTCCAGATTGGTGTGCATACACACGGCGGAGATGCCCGCCTGTGCCAGCCGCATGGGCAGGCTGTCGGCGGTCAGCCGCTTCATGGGCTGGAAGATCACCGGGTGATGGCACACGATCATCTCGCAGCCCTTTTCGGCGGCCTCCCGCACCACCGCGCCGGTGATGTCCAGCGCCGTGAGGATGCGGCTCACCGGCCGGTCGCAGTCCACCAGAAGGCCCGGGTTGTCCCAGCCCTCGGCCAGCTCCATGGGTGCCCACTGCTCCATGCAGGCCAGCACCTGCTTTGTGGTAACGGTCGTCATGGTCGTTTCTCCTTCCCTGTGCGGGGCGCTCTGCAAGGCCCCGAACCAGCCCCACAGGGCGGCTTTGCAGGGGTGGGCGGGTGCTTGTCCGCCCGCCCTCAAAAGCGGCTCTGTGTGGCTTAAAATCAACGTTTGGCGCGTCATACCCGCCCGGGCGTTCAGTCGGTCAGCAGCTCCTCCAGCTCGGCCAACAGACGGTCGATGGGCGCCTGCTCCTCGATGGGCGCGCCGATGCGGTATTTGCGCAGCTTGGGGAGCTGCTGGCGCAGGTAGCTCTGCCAGCCCTCCGCGCCCTCCAGATGGCCGAGGATGCACAGCCGCGCCGACGGCTCCTCCGCTTCGCCGGTGTACTCGGCGGCGATGACCGTGTACCAGCGCCCGTTGGCGTGGGCCAGCCGCTCCTCCGCGAGGGCGAAGCCGCTGCGCCGCAGCCAGCGCCGCAGGATGGAGTGCTTGGTGGCGGGCACCAGCACCAGACGCACCGCCGGGTCGTACACCCAGCGGGCGGCCTCCAGGATCTGGATGATGGTCTCGGTGCCCATGCCGGCGATGACGATGTCCCGCACCTCCCCCGGCTCCAGCACCGAAAGGCCGTCCCCCAAGCGGAGGTCGGCCTGTTCGATCAGTCCCTTTGCGGTCAGGTTGCGCCGTGCCACCGACAGTGGCATGGGGCGCAGGTCGGCGGCGATGACCCGGGGGGAGCGGCCGCTGCCCACCACGGCGGCGGTCAGGATGCCGTGGTCACAGCCGATGTCCGCCGCGGGGTGCCCCGGGCGCACCAGCTCCGCCGCCGCCCGCAGGCGCGCGTCCAGATGCACGGCTCAGTTGCCGAAGTGGGCGTTCAGGTTCTCCACCAGAGCGTCCACGTCGGTGCCATGCACGGCGCAGGCCTGCTCAAGGCTCTCGCCGCGGGAGTGGGGGCAGCCCAGGCAGTGCATCCCGATCTCCAGAAAGTAGGGGGCGGTGGTCTTGTCGGCGTCCAGAATGTCGCCGATGACGGTGTCCTTGGTGATGATCATGGTCGTATTCTCCTTTTTTAAGGCGCAGTCTGCGCCGGTATCAACGGTTCGGTTTGTTCATCATACCCGCTTTTCGCCCGCTTTGCAAGGGCGGCGCGGGTCAGTGGGCGGCGTACAGGCACATGGCCTGCAGCAGGGCCAGCGCGGGCAGGGCGGCGGCGGCAAGGCACACCGGGCGGGTCAGGTCGCGGCCAAGGCGCAGCCAGTCGTTCTCGCCCCACAGCAGCAGGGCCAGCGGCAGCACCGGCAGGAAGTACCGCCCCTGCAGGCCGAACAGGATCTCATAGTTCACCGGCGTCCAGGTGAGGCAGGCGAACACCAGCAGCCCGCTGACCCCCAGCAGGATCAGCGCCATGGCCCAGCGGTGGGAAAGCCCCAGCCGGGGGGCGCGCTCCGCGGGGCGGCAGGCGGCCACCAGCACCAGACCCAGCAGCGCCACCGTGATGGCCCAACTCAGCTCCAGCCCGTAGACGATCGGCTCGCCGGGGCGCATTCCCAGCACCTCCTGCACAAGCTGGGGCAGCTTGGCGCACAGGGTGGCCACCAGCAGCTTGACCATGCCGGGCAGGTGCCGCAGGGTGTAGCCCACCGACCAGGTGTAGATGGAATCGCCGTTGGGCTGGATGCCCGCGGCGAGCTGTTCGGGGGTCAGCGCCCCGCCGATGCGCAGGGCCTTGAGGGCAGCCACCGCCAGCACCAGCGCCGCCGCGCCGCCCGCGCACAGCACCGCAAGACGGGTGCGCCGGGGCAGCGCCAGCCAGCGGCGCAGCAGGGGCCGGGCGGCAACGGCCGCCGCTGCCAGCGCCAGAACCAGCACCAGCATGGTCATTTCATTTACATCCCGCAAAATATAGCGGATGTATTCCAGATTGTATACAAGCCAGCCCAGCGCCGCCGCCGCAAACGCCCCTGCCTTCAGCCCAAGGCCATACAGGGGCTTTGCAAACCGCCGCGCGGGGATGAGCAGCACCAGACCCACCAGCAGCACATACACCGCCTTGGCAGGCCCCAGCGCCGCCGCCAGCGCCAGCAGCACGGCGCACTCCCAGCCGCGCAGGGCGCGCTCCTCCGCGGCCATGGCCAGCACATGGGCGGTGAAGGCAAAGGCCAGCCCAAGCACCAGCGCGTCCGGCGAGAAGCTGGCCGCAAGCTGCAGGCAGCCGGGCAGCAGCATGGTCACGAACAGCAGATTTTTGCCGTAGGGCATCCGCCACAGGGCAAAGGCCGCCAGCGCGATGTACACCGCCAGATTGCACAGCCGCCCGGCCAGCACCAGCCCGGTGAAGCCCAGTCCCAGCACCCGCGCCAGCAGCACGCCGGCGGTCTGGGGCAGGTAGAGCAGCGCCGCCACCTTGCCGGGGCTGCGCACCTCGGCGGCGGCGGTGAGCGCGCCGTCACAGCCGCGCTCGGCGAGGGTGGAGAACACCCGCTTGTACACAAAGGCGTCGGCGGGGCCGGTCACGTCGCTCATGTGGGGGGCGTCGCAGGCGCGCATCAACAGGCGGCCCTCAAGGTCGTAGGTGTGCTGACCCAGCCGCTCACTGGCCATGGCGTAGCTGCCCGCCAGATGGACGTATTCGTCCGGGCCGCCCAGCGGCGGGGTGACCAGACAGAACGCCAGCCCCAGCCCCGCAGCCGCAAGACAGAACGCCCCCAAACGCAGGGGGCTTGCCCCCAGCCAGAGCAGCGCCGCCGCGCCCACCACGGCGGCGGTCAGCAGCAGCCCCACCGCCAGAAAGCCGGTGCTGGGCAGGCTGCCGGTGTAGTCGGTCATGTACTGGACGGCGGCAGTGGCATCCAGCGCGCCGCCGTTGGCCATGGCGAGGGGCATTCCGGCCACCGCGCCCTCGCTGGCGTACAGGCCGATGCGATCCTCCTCTGTGGCGCGGTCAAAGCGCAGCAGCAGGGTGTAGTCCCCCGCCGCGGCCGGGGTCACCGGCTGCTCAAACACGATGCCGTAAAAGGTGTTGTCCAGCAGCGCGGTCATGTCGAAGTCCGCCCGCGCCACCCCGTCCCCCGCCGGGTCCAGCAGCAGCGCGTGACCGGTGCCGTGGGGCACCCGCTCGTAGGTGGCGAACAGCAGCCGCACACCGTACAGAGTCTCCCCCGCCTCCAGCGGCAGGGTCTGGGTCACGCCGTTGATCGGGTCGGTCAGCTCCACCACCCGGCTGTACTCGTCGTTCACGATGCGGTAGCGGGCCTGTCCGTCCGCGGCGTCCCGCACGGCGCGCCGCCCCCACAGCACCGCCAGCAGGCAGGCCAGCAGCAGGCAGGCCAGCCCGGCGAGCTTTTTCAGCAGGCTGAGTTTGGTCTTGTCCAAAGGTCATCCCCCGTTCCCATCCGAAGTATCTGCAAAAAAACCGCCCCGCAGGCACCGCGCGTGCGATGCCCGCCGGGGCGGGGTCGGGTCATCTTGCGGTAATAAGTTATTATACCGCAATCAGAGCCATATTACAAGGCGGTCAGCACCACCCGGGGGCAGGGCGCGCCCGCGCCCTCCGTCCGCTGGCAGACCTCCAGCAGGGTCAGGCCGTCGCTGTCGGCGGCGAGGTGCAGGTACAGCACCCCGCGCACCCCCAGCGCGCGCCCGGGCACCCGCACCCACAGCCGCTGCCCCGCCCGCCGCTTGGCGAAGCGCAGCCGGTAGCTGACCGGCACCAGCGCCGCCTGCAGCCGGGCGCTGCGGCCGATGAGCCGGGCCGCGCCGTAGGCCACGGCCTCGGGCAGCAGGGGGCAGTCCGCCAGCAAGCGGGCGCGGAAGTCACCGCTGACCTTCAGGGTGCAGCGCAGGGTACGGCCATTGTCGTTGGTGTTGAGAATGCGGTTCATCATACTGTGTTCCTCCATCTTTGAAGCGGATCGATCTCTACCCCGCCCGGGCAGCAGAAAGGGCCTGTCCCCGGAGCCGAATGGGTACACCTCGCCCCTTGCGAGGTCGATCGTACAAGCATTCGGGTCGGAAACAGACCCTTTTGAACTTCTTCCGTTTTGAGGAACACACCCTGCAGTGTTCATGGCCCGGTTATCGCGCCGCGCCGCTTAAAGTCAGCCGGCGGCGGGCCAGCCGGTCAAAAAGCTTAGTAGTTCTGAGCGCGAACCACGAAGTAAGCCTGAGGATGAGCGCACACGGGGCACACCTCGGGGGCGTGCAGGCCCACATGGATGTGGCCGCAGTTGGTGCAGATCCAGACCTGCTCGGTCTGACGGGCAAAGACCTCGCCGGCCTTGATGCGCTCGGCCAGCAGGCGGTAGCGCTCCTCATGCTCCTTCTCCACGGCGCCCACCATCTCGAACAGACGGGCGATGTGGTCGAAGCCCTCCTCGCGGGCAGTGGCGGCGAACTCGGCGTACATATCGGTCCACTCGTAGTTCTCACCGGCGGCGGCATCCAGCAGGTTGGTCATGGTGTCGGGCATACCGTCGTGCAGCAGCTTGAACCAGATCTTGGCGTGCTCCTTCTCATTGCCGGCGGTCTCGGCGAAGATGGCGCCGATCTGGTTGTAGCCCTCCTTCTTGGCCTTGCTGGCGTAGTAGCCGTACTTGGTGTGGGCCTGGCTCTCGCCAGCGAACGCGGTGCGCAGATTGGCCTCAGTCTTGGAACCCTTCAAAGTCATAGTCGTATTCTCCTTTTCAGTATTTGTTTTCTGCCGGTGTGCCCGGGCAGATAGGCATCGAATAAATAGTAACGATTTCTATTTATAGTTTACCACAGATTCGCCGCGTGTCAAGTCGAACCCTGCGTCGGAAGCGAAAAAATTTTTCCTCTGCTTTCGACAATTCTCACAAAGTCGCCCGGCTCAATACCGGCGGGTCAGGGGCAGCGCCAGCGCGGGCACGCTCCACGCAAGCTGGTACAGCACCACCGCGGGCAGGGCAAGGCTGCCCAGACCGCCGCTCAGGCTCAGCACAAGGGCCATCACGGCGCTGGCCGCCACCGAAGCCGCCACCACCAGATTGGCGCTGTTCTCGGCGGCAATGGCGCTCACCGCCGCATACAGGCCGCCCACATAGCTGGCAAGGCTGCCCAGATGCACCATGCAGCCCTCGCTCTCGGGCAGGTAGCCGGTGGCGCTGGCGAGCTGCTCGGTCTCGTGGTCGGTCAGTACCTTCACGGTGCCGCGGCGCAGGCGGTAGGCCCGCTCGATCAGCTCGCCGGTGAGGGAGAAGTCGTCGGTGCGCACCAGCAGGGACAGGCCGCTCTTCTGCAGGGTGCGCAGGGAGGAGGCGATCTCCCGGTTGCCCTTGTAGCCCACCACAAACATACCGAACAGCTTGCCGCTGACCGCCAGATACACCGGCTGCAGCTTGCCGTGGGTGTAGCGCTCCTCCATGTCCCGGCTGGGCATACCGATCTGGTACTCGGCCATCATGGCGCGGCCGCCGATGACCACCCGCTGGCCGTCCACCCATGCGGTGAAGCCCCGGCCCGGCTCACAGGTCAGGCTCTCTACTTTATAAAGGATCTCGGTGCGGCCCTGAATGATCTCAAGGAACAGGTCGCGCAGGGTGTCGCAGCCCTCCACCAGCACCGAGGCGGCGTACAGGATGGCCAGATCGATGCGCTCCTTGGAGAAGGTCTTGAGGCCGTGCAGGGTCACCGTCCCGGTGGGGAACAGGTCGTGCCCCTCGGTGACGATGGTGTTGATGCGGCTCAGCTCCTCCATGCTGGCCCAGCCGGGCACTACAGCGCCCACCCGGGCGGCGGCCTTCTGCTGCATCCAGCTTGTCACGCCGGGCACCAGCGTCACCGCCAGCGGCGCGCCCAGACACAGGGTGCCCGCCAGCGCGCTCACCGCGTTGAGCAGCCCCTTGTCCCGCACCAGCGCGATGACCATGGCCAGCACCGCCGCCCCGGCCAGCGCCAGGGCCAGCTTGCGGGCCAGCCCGTCGCCCCGGCGGCGGCTGTTGCTGCGCTTCAGGAAGTCCTTCACCAGCGCGGTGGGGCGGCTGACCAGCAGGCAGGGCTTTTCCTCACCCAGACCCTGCGCCAGACTGGTGGTCAGATCCATGTTCTGCAGCCGGTAGGCGGCGGAGTGCTCCACCCCGGAGCTGACCAGCTCAAAGTTGCGGGCGATGCTCTCGCCCATCACCCGGTGGCCCGCCAGCGCGGCGGCAAGGCTCAGACCCGCCAGCGGGGCAAACAGGGTCATGCGCTCCGGCTCGTAGCTCTCAGCCATAAAGAAGAACACCAGCACCTGCACCAGCGCGCCCACAGCGGCCAGCGCGGGCAGGGTGTCGGGGGAAGGCTCGCGCTTGCTCAGACCCTTCAAACCGCGGGCCATCACCGGGCCGGCCAGCAGGCAGACCACCGCCAGCAGGGTGAGCTGCACCCCCAGGAACGCCCCGGGCGCGATGGTGGGATCCAGCGCCGAGATGGGCGCGATGACCCCGCCGGCGCTGACCCCCAGATACAGCATCACAAGGCTCAGCAGGCCGCACAGGGCGGCGGTCAGGGTCAGGCGGGCGTTGCCCTTGGCCAGCATCTCGCTGACCGCGGGGGCATCGCCCAGTGCGCTGTACTCAAGGGTCGGCTCCTCGCCTTCCTCGCCCTCCTCCGGCTCGGCGAAGGGCTGCTCGGCCGGCTCCTCGCGGCCAAACAGCCGCAGGAAGGGGCTTTTTTTCTCGGGAGCGGGCATCTCCTCCAGCTCCTCGTCCTCCATCAGGCGGGTCGGCTCGTCCTCCTCTGCGGGGGCGGCGGGCTGGGCCTTGGGGGCGGGCTTCTGCTCAAAGCCGTTCAGGTCGATGGTCTCCCCGGCCGGCTCCAGCACCACCTCGCCGGTGGGGGTCTCGTCGACGGGCTCGGTCTTTTTCTTTTTGCCGCGGCCCAAAAAGCCGCTCACGGTCCAGGTCGGCTCCTCCTGCTCCATCACCGGGGTGGTGAAGAAGGTGGCAAACTCGTCGCTGATCTGCGCCATGGTGGAGAATTCGCCCTGATCCTCCAGATCCAGCAGGATCTCGCCGGTGGGGGTGTCGTCCACGGACACGGCCTCGGCACGCTCGGCGCGGCGGCGCTCCAGCTCGTCCGGGGGCCATGCGGAGGTATCGGTCCACTCCCGGCGCTCGCCCAGCCGATCCAGCCGGACGGTGTCCCCCTCAGGGGCAGGCTCTGCCGGAGGAGCGGGTTCGGCCTTGGGCGCAGGGGCGGGCTCGGGCTTCGGGGCAGGCTCGGGCTTCGGGGCGGGTTCGGGCTTCGGCGCGGGGGCGGGCTGCTCCTCCGCGGCGGGGGCGGAAACGGGCGGAAGCACGACCGGCTTCAGCCCTCCGCAATCCTCCACTGCAGCGGGCGCGGGGGTGGAAACGGGCGCCGCCGCGGGGGCGGTCTCCCGGGGGTGCAGACGGGGGGTGCTCACGCCCAGACTGGCGAGGATGTCGTCCACCTGATGCTCGTCGGCCTTGGGGGCGGCTTCCTGCTGGCGGCGCAGGCTTTCGATGATCTCATCCACCGAGCTGGAATAGCGATTCTGAGACATGGGGTTCTCCTTTTGATGTGGTCAATGGGGTGTCTCTCGGTGAGTATGGGCCAAAATCGGCCGGTTCAGCGGCTGCGCTGGCAGCGGATCTCGTACAGGATGATGCCCGCGGCCACCGACACGTTGAAGCTGTCCACGCCGGTGTCGCCGCCGGCCATGTCCAGCCGCACCACGCCGTCGCACAGCTTCTTCACCAGCGGGCTGACGCCCTTGCCCTCCGCGCCCATCACAAGGGCGATGGGGCCGGTCAGGTCGTGCCGGTGCAGCTCCTCGCCGTCCATGTCGGCGCAGTAGACAAAGACGTTCTGCTCCTTCAGGCGGCGGATGGTCTCACCGATGTTGGCCACCCGCGCCACCGGCAGGCGGCTGGCTGCGCCGGCGCTGGACTTCAGCACGGTGCCGGTAATGCCCGCGCCGCCCCGCTTGGGGATGACCACGCCGTGTGCGCCGCACAGCAGCGCCGAGCGCAGGATGGCGCCCAGGTTGTGGGGGTCCTCGATGCCGTCCGCCAGCACAAGGAAGGGCGGCTCGCCCTTTTCGGCGGCGGCAGCCAGCAGCTCCTCAAGGGTGGCGTACTCGATCTGGCTGGCCCAGGCGGCCACGCCCTGATGGCTGTCGGTGCCGCACAGGGTGCGCAGCTTGGCGGCCTTCACCCGCTTGACCACCGCGCCGGCGTCCTTGGCCATGGCGGTGTAGTAGCTGGCCACCTGCGGGGCAAGCCCGTCGCTCAGCAGCACGCTGTCCACCCCCGCGCCGCTCTTCAGCAGCTCGGTAACGGGGTTTTTGCCGTAGACCAGATGCTCGGTCTGGGAGGCGGGGTTCTTATCGCGATCGTGTTCCATCTTCTTCTCCTCTGTCCGCTCCGGGGCGGATCGGTGTATTTTCAGCCGCCGCGCCGCTCTGGCGGCACCGCACGGCTCATGGCATAGTGATACAGATATAATGATAGCACAGTTTCGGCGCTATTTCCACTTTTTTCTCACAGTTTCGGCGGTCTGTTTCCGGCCCGGCGCACCCAGCACCCCGCCGGGCGCCCGGATGCCCCGGCATGGACATTTCGCACAGACCCTTTTTGCAGCTCATTTTATCTTATCGCACGGTATTTTCGCCGAGTTTGGGCTTTGTGTGCAAAGTTATACAGCGCGTACAGCTTCCAGCATTTTTCAACTTGTTCCATCACCTGTTGAAAACCCGGTTGAAAAGGTGAAAAACCCGCCATTTTCCCCGGTTCACAGTGGTTGAAAACCGGGTTTTGCACAGGGTTTTCAACGGCAGGTTGAAAACTCCCCACTAAACGCACCGTTGAACTGCGACTGTCAAGTTGGGATTTCGCCCATTTTCAGCGGCGGTTTTCGCGCGGAATTACCAGTTTTTACAGGGGCTTCTGCCGGAATTTTCCGGCTTCGCGCCCCCTCGCGCCCGGCGGCTTGCGGGCGGCGGCGGGCCATGCTAAAATGTGAAAAAGATGCATCAAGGGGGGCTTGCGTATGCTGCGATTTGAGGACGCGCGGGGGCTGGAGCTGGACGCCGCACTGGACTGCGGGCAGTGCTTCCGCTGGGTCAGAACGCCCGCGGGGTGGCGGGGCGTGGTGGAGGGCCGCGCCGTGCTGGCCCGCACCGAGGGCGGCGCGCTGGTGCTGGAGGGCGCGGAGGAGGCCGACCGGGCCTTTTGGGCGGGCTACTTCGCGCTGGACGTGGACTACCCCGCCCTGCTGGCGCGGTTTTGCGCGGGCAGCAAGCGGCTGGCGGCGTGCGTGGAGCAGGCACCGGGCATCCGGGTGCTGCGGCAGCCCTTTTTTGAGGCGCTGTGTACCTTTATCCTGAGCCAGAACAACAACATCCCCCGCATCAAGGGGCTGGTGGAGCGTCTGTGCGCCCTGTGCGGGGACAAGCTGGCGGACGGGCAGTACGCCTTCCCCACCCCGCGGCAGCTCGCCGCCTGCACCCCGGAGCAGCTCGCCGGGCTGCGGGCGGGCTGGCGGGCGGACTATCTGCTCCACGCCGCCCGGGCGGTGGCGGAGGGGCGCATCGACCCGGACCGCCTGCGCGCGCTGCCGCTGGACGAGGCCCGCGCCGCCCTGATGACCATCCGCGGGGTGGGGCCGAAGGTGGCGGACTGCACCCTGCTGTACGGGCTGGGGCGCTGGGAGGCCTTCCCCATGGACGTGTGGATGAAGCGGGCGATGGGGCGGCTGTTCCCCCGGGGGGTGCCCCGCTGCTGCCGGGGGCATCAGGGCATCGCACAGCAGTTCATTTTTGACTATGCCCGCCGCAGCCTGCCCAAGGGCGGCTGAGGGGCGGCACACCGCCGTTTTTGCGGGACAGAACGGTGAATCTGTCCACCAAACGCATATTTTTACGCATTTTGCCCCGCTTTGTCCGTCTTTTGATTGGAAACGATTGCTTTTATGGCCGCTTTGGGGTATACTGATTTTATGCGAGAACGCCGGGGATCGCTGAAACAGGCCGCGCCCCCGGCCCAAATAATGGAGGTAATCAAAATGCTGGTTAATGCTCGTGACATGCTCATCAAGGCTCGCGACGGCCACTACGCCGTGGGTCAGTTCAACATCAACAACCTGGAGTGGACCAAGGCCATCCTGCTGACCGCGCAGGAGCTGAACAGCCCCGTCATCCTGGGCGTCTCTGAGGGCGCCGGCAAGTACATGGGCGGCTTCAAGACCGTCGCCGCCATGGTCAAGGCCATGGACGAGAGCCTGGGCATCACCGTGCCTGTGGCCCTGCACCTGGACCACGGCACCTACGAGGGCGCCAAGGCCTGCCTGGATGCCGGCTTCACCAGCATCATGTTCGACGGCAGCCACTACCCCATCGACGAGAACGTGGCCAAGACCACCGAGCTGGTCGAGATGGCTCACGGCATGGGCGTCTCCGTTGAGGCCGAGGTCGGCGCCATCGGCGGCGAGGAGGACGGCGTCATCGGCGCCGGTGAGGTGGCTGATCCCGCCGAGTGCGCCAAGATCTCCGCTCTGGGCATCGACTTCCTGGCTGCCGGCATCGGCAACATCCACGGCAAGTACCCCGCCAACTGGAAGGGTCTGGACTTCGTGGCTCTGGACGCCATCCACAACTCCACCGACAACATCCCCCTGGTGCTGCACGGCGGCACCGGCATCCCCGCCGACATGATCCAGAAGGCCATCAACCTGGGCGTGTCCAAGATCAACGTGAACACCGAGTGCCAGCTGGCCTTCGCCGCCGCCACCCGTGCTTACATCGAGGCGGGCAAGGATCAGCAGGGCAAGGGCTTCGACCCCCGCAAGCTGCTGGCCCCCGGCTTCGAGGCCATCAAGGCCACCGTCAAGGACAAGATGGAGCTGTTCGGCAGCGTGGGCAAGGCCTGATCGCCTGACCCCCATCGCGTCTGCATTCTGACGCAAGCACAATAAAAAACGACCGGTGCCCCAGACGCGGGGTACCGGTCGTGGGGGGGTGGGGGGGGTGGGGGGTGGGGGGGGGGGGGCGCGCCCCCCCCGGGCAGC
>JBGVKB010000117.1:0-17381 GCA_045118955.1 Oscillospiraceae bacterium
TTTCCGCTTTACGCAGGCCGGCTCCGAGGTGTCCGCGCTGCTGGGCCGTATGCCCTCCGCCGTGGGCTACCAGCCCACCCTGGCCACCGAAATGGGCGCCCTGCAGGAGCGCATCACCTCCACCAAGAAGGGCTCCATCACCTCGGTGCAGGCCGTCTACGTCCCCGCCGACGACCTGACCGACCCCGCCCCCGCCACCACCTTCACCCATCTGGACGCCACCACCGTTCTGAGCCGTGAGATCGCCTCGCAGGGCATCTACCCGGCGGTGGATCCGCTGGATTCCACCAGCCGCATCCTCAGCCCCGACGTGGTGGGCGAGGAGCACTATCAGGTGGCCCGCGCCGTGCAGAAGGTGCTGCAGCGCTACAAGGAGCTGCAGGACATCATCGCCATCATGGGTATGGACGAGCTGAGCGAGGAGGACAAGCTGAGCGTCAGCCGCGCCCGCAAGATCCAGCGTTTCCTGAGCCAGAGCTTCTCGGTGGCCGAGCAGTTCACCGGTATGCCCGGTCAGTACGTGCCCCTGAAGGAGACCATCCGCGGCTTCAAGATGATCCTGGAGGGCGAGTGCGACCACCTGCCCGAGTCCGCGTTCCTGTTCGCGGGCACCATCGACGACGTGTTCGCCAAGGCAAAGAAGGGTGATCAAGCATGAGCAGCTTCCGTTTGCAGGTCGTCACCCCGGACGGGCAGCTCTTTGACGGGCAGGCCCAGAAGGTGTTCTGCCGCACCATCACCGGCGACGTGTGCATCCTGCCCCGCCACTGCAACTACATGACCGCACTGGGCATGGGCGAGGCGCGCATCACCGCCGAGGACGGCACCGTGCGCCGCGCCGCCTGCATCGGCGGTATGCTGAGCGTGCTGGACGGCGCGGTGCGGCTGGTGGCCACCACCTGGGAGTGGGCGGAGGACATCGACGCCGAGCGCGCCAAGGCCTCCCAGACCCGCGCCGAGGCGGAGCTGAAGAGCCAGGACCGTCAGGCCCGCGCTCTGGCCGAAGCCCGGCTGCGCCGTTCGCTGGTGCGCCAGCGGGTGGCCGCGAAGTGAACGCCGTGACGGCACATTGATCCGGCGCAGAGCGCCCCGCGCCCGTTTGGGCGGCGGGGCGCTTTTTGCCTTGACTTGGCACGGCTGCGGCGCTGGGGCGGGCAAACGCGCCCTTGCGCAAACGCCCCGGCAGGCTTACAATGGAAGGGTACACAGACAAAGACCCGGCGGGCGTCCCGCCGGACAGGAGGATACAGACCATGAAAGACTTCGGGTTTATCGGCTGCGGCAACATGGGCGGCTCGCTGGCGCGGGCGGCAAGCCGCGGCCGTGGTGTGGGCGGTGTGCTGCTGGCGGATCACTTCCCCGCCAAGGCGCAGGAGCTGGCCGGGGAGCTGCAGGGCGGCACCCCCACCGTGCTGGCGGTGGACAACACCGCGGCGGCCAGTCAGGCGGACTACCTGTTTTTGGGGGTCAAGCCCCACATGATGGCCGGGATGCTGGAGTCCATCCGCCCCACCCTGAAGCAGCGCGCCGAGGCGGGTGAGCGCTTTGTGCTGGTGAGCATGGCGGCGGGGCTGTCCATCGCCCGCATCCGTGAGATGGCCGGCGAGGACTGGCCGGTGATCCGCATCATGCCCAACACCCCCTGTGCCATCGGGCAGGGGATGCTGCTGTGCGCCGCCGCGGACGTGACCGAGGAGGAGAAGGCCGCCTTCTGTGAGGGGATGTGCGCCGCCGGCCGGCTGGACTGGCTGGAGGAGAGCCTGATCGACGCGGGCAGCGCGGTGAGCGGCTGCGGGCCGGCCTTCGTGTACCTGTTCATCGAGGCGCTGGCGGACGGCGGCGTGGAGTGCGGTCTGCCCCGCGCCAAGGCCATGGAGTACGCCGCCCAGACCCTGCTGGGTGCGGCCGGGCTGGTGCTGAAGAGCGGCAAACACCCCGGCGAGCTGAAGGACGCGGTGTGCAGCCCCGGCGGCAGCACCATCGTGGGCGTACACGCGCTGGAGCGCAGCGGCTTCCGTGCCGCCGCCATGGATGCGGTCGCTGCCGCCTACCAAAAGACCAAGGATCTGGGGAAACACTGATGGAACAGAGCTATGACATCCGTCTGGTGGGACTGGATCTGGATGGAACGGTATTTGACGACCAAAAGCGCATCAGCGCCGAAAATCAGGCGGCCATTCGCGAGGCCTGCCGCCGGGGCGTGCAGGTGCTGCCCGCCACCGGTCGCCCGCTGAACGCGGTGCCGGAGGAATTCCTGCGCATCCCCGGGGTGCGCTACGCCCTCACCAGCAACGGTGCGCGGGTGGTGGATCTCACCACCGGGGCGTCGGTGGTGGAGCTGCTGATCGAAACGCCGCTGGCCCTCACCGCCCTGCGGGAGCTGAGCCGCTTTGATGGCTCCATCGACCTGTTCTGGCAGGGCAAGGCCTACGCCGAGCCGCGCAACATCGAGCTGGCCGCCGCCCGCACCGTGCCCGAGCTGCGCAGCTACATCTACAGCAGCCGGGTGGCGGTGGACGACCTGCCCGCCTGGCTGGAGCGGCAGACCCAAGGCCCGGAGAAGATCACCATGTTCTTTGCCGACCCCGCCGAGCGGGAGCGCTGCCGGCGTGCCGCCGAGGGGCTGGGCCTCACCGTGAGCAGCAGCCTGCCCGCCAATCTGGAGATGAACGCCCCCGGCGTGGACAAGGGGCAGGGTCTGCTGGCGCTGGCCGAGGTGCTGGGTCACACCCCCGCGCAGGTGATGGCCTGCGGCGACTCTGGCAACGACACCGCCATGCTGCGCGCCGCCGGGCTGGGGGTGGCCATGGCCAACTCCACCCCGGACATTCTGGCGCTGGCCGACGCGGTGACCGGCTCCAACAACGAGAGCGGCGTGGCGCAGGCCATTCAAAAATATGTATTAAACAGTCGATAATATACAAATAGTAAAGGAGCGATCGCGATGTTTGTGGAACACAACAAGATGCAGGAGAAGGCTCTGCCGGGCTTCAAGGGCGGCGAGAAGGAGTTCAACGTGCGGATGTTTGACGACGGCGCCTGCAAGATCATGCAGGGCCGCCTGCAGCCGGGCGCGTCCATCGGCCTGCACACCCATGAGGGCAACAGTGAGGTCATCTACATTCTGGAGGGCGCCGGCAAGGTGCTGGACGACGGTGCGTACTACCCCGTGGCCGCCGGCGACTGCCTGTACTGCCCCGAGGGTCACAGCCACAGCCTGATCAACAGCAGCGAGGCCGACCTGCGCTTCTTCGCCGTGGTGGCGGAGCACCACCTGTAAGGAGGGCGCGCCATGCAGTTCATCGGTTACCCGCCCTGCTCCACCTGCAAAAAGGCCGCCAAATGGCTGGCGGCGCAGGGGCAGGAGCAGCCCATGCGGGACATCAAGGCCCAGCCGCCCACCCGGGCGGAGCTGGAGAGCTGGGCGGCGGCCAGCGGCCTGCCCCTGAAAAAGTGGTTCAACACCAGCGGCCAGCTCTACCGCAGTCTGGGGCTGAAGGACCGCCTGCCCGCCCTGACCGACGCCGAGCAGCTCGACCTGCTGGCGGGGGACGGGATGCTGGTCAAGCGGCCCATTCTGGTGCTGGACGACGGCCGGGTGCTGGTGGGCTTCAAGGAGGCCGACTGGCAGGCCGCGCTGGGCTGACGGTTCCTTTTATCATGCTGACACCCCCGCTTCGGCGGGGGTGTTCGTTTTGTGAAAGGCCGCCCCCGAAATTTAACAGAATGGCAACTTTCTGCGTATTGAAACGGATTGCGCCGCTTCGTATAATGAACATAAGATGCTTTAACATGGGGCAGTGGGCGCAGCGCCCGCCGCCCGGAAACGCGAGGTACCAACGTGGAACAGTTCGTGACCTTTGAAGGGGTCTGCAAATACTACCAGATGGGCGAGAACCGCATCGCCGCCGCCGACCACATGAGCTTCGGCATCGACAAGGGGGAGTTCTGCATCATCGTTGGCCCCTCCGGCGCGGGCAAGACCACCCTGCTGAATATGCTGGGCGGCATGGACACCTGTGACGAGGGCCGCATCCTGCTGGACGGGCAGCTCGTGAGCGGGTTCAACACCCGGCAGCTCACCCACTACCGCCGGGAGGACGTGGGCTTTGTGTTCCAGTTCTACAATCTGGTGCAGAACCTGACCGCGCTGGAGAACGTGGAGCTGGCCAGCGAGATCTGCCCCGACCATCAGGATGCCGCCGCCGTGCTGCAGCAGGTGGGGCTGAGGCACCGGCTGAACAACTTCCCGGCGCAGCTCTCGGGCGGCGAGCAGCAGCGGGTGGCCATTGCCCGCGCGCTGGCCAAAAACCCCAAGATCCTGCTCTGTGACGAGCCGACCGGCGCGCTGGACTACCAGACCGGCAAGGCGGTGCTGGCGCTGCTGCAGGACACCTGCCGCACCACCGGCCGCACGGTCATCGTCATCACCCACAATCTGGCCATCGCCCCCATGGCCGACCGGATCATCCGGGTGAAGAGCGGCCGCATCCAGAGCAATGAGGTCAACCCCAGCCCCACCCCTGTGGAGCAGATCGAATGGTGAGCCAATGAAGGGTACTTACTGGAAAAACATAACCCGGGAGCTGGCGGCCAACCGCAGCCGGATGCTGGCCCTCGCGGCCATCGTCATGCTGGGCGCGGCCATGCTCACCGGCCTGCTGGGCATCGCCCCGGATATGCGCTACAGCGCCGACCGCTACTGGGACGAGGAGCGGCTGATGGATCTGCGGGTGGTGTCCACGCTGGGCCTCACCGACGGGGACATCGCCCTGATCGCCGACGCGGACGGGGTGAGCGGGGCCATGCCCATCCGCAGCGTGGACTGTCTTGCCCTCAACGAGGACGGGGACGGTCTGGTCATCCGCGCCCAGTCCCTGCCCGCCGACCTGAGCGCGGGCAACGCCGACTATCTGAACCGCCTGACCCTGAGGGAAGGGCGTCTGCCCGAGCAGCCCGGCGAGTGTGCGGTGCTGACCCTGGGCATCACGGACGGCGTGCGGGTGGGGGACGTGATCGCGCTGGACGAGGCCAACGGCGAGGACGACGACGCCCTCACCGAGCAGGAGTTCACGGTGGTGGGTCTGGTGAGCAGCCCCACCAACTTCTCCATCGACGACGAGAGCAGCACCGCCGGCGATGGCAAGCTGGACGCCATTCTGTATATGCCCGCCGAGGTCTTTGATATGGAGGTGTGGACGGGCATCTACCTGACGGTGGAGGGCGCGGCCGCCGAGGATGCCTTCGGTGAGGGCTACGACGCAAAGGTGGACCCGGTGATCGACCGGCTGGAGGAGCTGGGCGAGGAGCGCAGCGACCTGCGCCGGGACGAGGTGGTCACCGACGCGCAGAAGGAGCTGGACGAGGCCCGCGCGGAATACGAGGAGGAAAAGGCCAAGGCGGAGGAGCAGATCGCCGAGGCGGAAGAGGAGCTGGCAGACGCGCTGAAGAAGCTGGAGGACGGCGAACGGCAGCTTGCCGACGGCGAGAAGCAGTGGAAGGACGGCGTGGCCGAGCTGGCCGCCCAGAAGGCCGCCCTGCCCGCCCTGCTGACCGAGCAGCGGGAGAAGCTGGCCGAGGGCCGCCGGCAGGTGGCCGAGGGCGAGGTGGCTCTGGCGCAGGCGCAGAAGCAGCTTGAGGAGGCGCAGGCCCAGTACGAGCAGGTGGCCGACGCTCAGGAGCAGATCGAGCAGGCGGAGCAGCAGCTCGCCATGGCCGAGTCCGCGGTGGCCGCCGCCGAGCAGGCGCTGCCCACCCTGCGGCAGGCGGTGCAGTCCGCCCAGAACGCCCTGACCCGCGCCGAGCGGCAGCAGGCCGAAGCCGAAGCCGAGCTGGCGGCGGCGCAGCTTGCCTACGACACCGCCCTTGCGGCGATGCCCCCTGAGGAGCAGCGCACCGAGGAACAAAAGGCGGAGCTGGAACGGCTGAGCGCCGCGCTGAGCGACGCGCAGACCGAGGCCGACACCGCCCGCGCCGACTGTGAGAACGCCCGGCAGGTGGCGCAGGACAGCCAAGCCCTGCTGACCCGCACCGAGGAGGAGCTGGCCGCCGCCAAGACCCAGACCGAGGAGGGCCGCGCCGAGCTGGAGGAGGCCAAAAAGCAGATGGAGGGGCTGGGCGATCTGGCCGACGCCCCCGCCCAGTTCGAGGCGGCGAAGAAGCAGCTCGCCGAGAGCGAGAAGGAGCTGGCACTGGCCAAGGCGCAGGTGCAGGAGGGCGAGTTCGCCCTGCAGATGGCCCCGCTGGAGGCGCAGCTTCAGTTCGAGCTGGCACAGGATCAGCTGGACGAGGCCCGCAAGACGTTGGACGAGAGCCGCGCCGAGCTGGACGACGGCTGGAAGGAATACAACAAGGGCATGGACACCTTCCAAAAGGAGAAGGCCGACGCGGAGCAGCAGCTTCTGGAAGCGGAGGATAAGCTGCTGGACGCCCAGCTTGAGATCGACCGGATCGAGGACTGCGAGTGGTATGTGCTGGGGCGGGACACCGTGGTGCCCTGCGTGACCTTTGAGAGCAACGCCGAAAAGCTGGAGGCGGTGGCCCGGGTGTTCCCGGTGTTCTTCTATCTGGTGGCCGCGCTGGTGGCGCTCACCACCATGACCCGCATGGTGGACGAGAACCGCACCCAGATCGGTACCCTCAAGGCGCTGGGCTACGGCGAGTGGGCCATCACCTTCAAGTACCTGCTGTACGCCCTGCTGGCCAGCCTTGCCGGCGGCGCGGTGGGTGTGGTGCTGGGCACCCAGGCGCTGCCCCGGGTGCTGTGGTTCGCCTACTCCATCATGTACCGGCTGCCCAAATTCTACGCGCTGGTGGACCCCGCGCTGACCTTCGTCAGCCTTGCGGCGGGCGCACTGGCCACCGGCGTGGCCACCGCCAGCGCCTGCACCGCCACCCTCAGCGAGCGGCCCGCCCGCCTGCTGATGCCCAAGGCGCCCCCGGCGGGCAAGCGCATCCTGCTGGAGCACATCACCCCCATCTGGCGGCGGCTGAAGTTCACCCACAAGGTCACCGCCCGCAACCTGTTCCGCTATAAAAAGCGCATGATCATGACCGTCACCGGCATCGCGGGCTGCACCGCCCTGCTGCTGGTGGGCTTCGGCCTGCAGGACTCCATCATGGATCTGGTGAACACCCAGTACAGCCAGCTCTGGCACTACGACGTGTCCATCGGCATCGACCGGGAGGACGCCCTCACCAGCCGCCGGGGCGCAGGCCCCATTCTGGACGACGGCGCGCGCATCGCCGACTGGACGCGGATCCACGCCAAGACGGTGGACGTCACCGGCCCGGACGGCCTGACCAAGACGGTCAATCTGACCGTGCCCAAGGCGGCGCGGGACTTCGACGCCTTCGTCACCCTGCGCGACCCGGACTCCGGGCGTGAGCTGGAGTTCTCCGGCCGCAGCGCGGTGCTCACCGCCAAGACCGCCGAGGAGCTGGGGGTGCAGGCGGGCGACCCGGTCACCGCCGAGATCGAGGGCAAGCGGGTGACCGTGACCCTCACCGGCATCGCCGAGAACTATCTGGGCGTGGGACTGTATCTGGGCGCTGACCTGTACGCCGACGCGCTGGGCAGCGAGGCGGAGTGGAACACCGTCTACGCCATCGCCGCCGAGGGCGCGGACTTCGACGCCCTCGCCACCGACCTTCTGGGCGCGGACTATGTGAGCAGCGTCATGTTCTCGCGGGACACCGCCAAGATCTTCGACGAGACCATCAAGAACATCAACTCGGTGGTGGTGGTCATCATCCTGTGCGCCGGTATGCTGGCCTTCGTGGTGCTGTACAACCTGATCAGCATCAACATCGGCGAGCGCAAAAAGGAGCTGGCCACCATCAAGGTGCTGGGCTTCTACGAGAACGAGGTGGGGATGTACATCTTCCGTGAGATCTTCCTGCTGGCGCTGATGGGCGGCGCGGCCGGCCTTGTGCTGGGCGTACCCCTGCACCAGTTCGTCATCCGGGCGGTGGAGGTGGACGGCATGATGTTCGTGCGGCAGGTGGCCCCCACCAGCTACCTGTTCAGCATGGTGCTGACCATGGTGTTCACCGCGGTGGTCTGCCTGTGGACCCGCCGCAGCCTGCGCACCATCGACATGGTCGAGAGCCTGAAGGCCCCCGAATAAACACAAAAAACGCATCCCCGCCGCCGGAAGGCCCCGGCACAGGGATGCGTTCGTTTTTTGGGTTGCAGGTCACAGCCAGCGCATGGCCAGCCCCAGCGCCAGCATATGGACGGGGTAAAAGGCGTAGAAGGCAAGCTGCCGCGCCCGGCCGCCCCCGCCTTTCTGCCCGTTGTACAGCCAGATGGGAATGAGCGCCAGCACCGCGAAGCCCTGCAGGGGGAATTCCAGCCGAAGCCCCGCCAGCGTCAGGGGCAGGGTCATGCCCTCAAAGGCAAACAGGTTGATGAGCATCAGCGCCGCCAGCCGCCCCACCTGCGCCATGGGGAAGCCCCGGAACACATGGAACACCACCACCGTGAGCACCCCCAGCGGCCCATAATCCACGAACCCGAACAGGGCCAGCACCAGCGCCGCCGCCAGCACCGCCGCCGACCGCAGACAGGCGCGGGGGGCGTAGGCCGCCTGCTTCATGCCGTCCAGCGCGCGGATGGCCCACAGCCCCAGCAAAAGGGTGAACAGTACATTTTGGTGAAAGGGGAAAATCCAGCTCCCGGACACCATCAGATTAAAGGGCAGCTCCGAGAGCAGCGCAAAGACCAGCAGCCGCCTGGCGTAGCGGCCCGCGTCGGATGTGTGGCGGCAGCCCTCCGCCACCTGAAAGGCAAAGATGGGGAAGGCCAGCCGCCCGGCGCAGGTCATCCACAGGGGATTGCCGGGTGCAACGGTGGCCCAGATGTGATCCAGCAGCATCAGCAGGCAGGCCAGCAGACGCAGGCGGTCGGCGTTCAGCCCGCCGAAGGGCTTGCGCACAGCGGGTGCGGGGGATTCAGACATGGAAGTAGACCTCCGGGACAAGTTTCGCCCCTCAGTATAGCACACCTCCGGGCGAAAAACCACGAAAGAAATGTGAAGACCGCGGCACTTTTTGGCAAGCCGACCCGTTTGTGGTATACTTTGGTGGAATACAGGGGGGAGGAGATCGTCATGGAATATTACGGCACCATCGGGCACGCCTGCGCCGACCGGGAGACCCTGCGGGCGATGTACCGGGCGGGCATGACCGGCGTCCGGCTGAACCTGTCCCACGGCGGGCTGGCGGAGCATCGGGACTGGCTGGAGCTGCTTCGCGCCGCCGCCCGGGACGCGGGGACGTCGCCCCGCCTGCTCATTGACCTGCAAGGCCCGGAGGTGCGCATCGGCGTGCCGCCCCGGCCGCTGGAGCTGGCGGCGGGGGACACGGTGACCCTCGGGCAGGGGGACATCCCGGCGGAGCCGTGGGTGGTGGACGCAGTGCCGCCGGGGCAGAGCCTGCTGCTGGACGACGGGCGCATCGCCCTGACCGTGACCGGCCGGGAGGGCGCCGCGCTGGTCTGCCGGGTGGCGCGGGGCGGCCCGCTCACCGCCCGCAAGAGCCTTGAGGCCCCCGGCCTTGACCTGCACCGGGACCGCCCTGCCCTCACCGATGCCGACCGGGCAAATCTGGCGCTGGCTGCGGAGTGCGGGGTCACCGACGTGATGCAGCCCTTTGTGCGCAGCCGCGCCGATCTGGAGGAGCTGCGCCGGGCGCTGGACGCGGCGGGCGCGGGGCATGTGCGCATCCACGCCAAGATCGAGAACGCGGACGGGGTGCGGCAGCTCGAGGCGTTCTTCGGCGCGGCGGATGAGATCGTCATCGCCCGGGGGGATCTGGGCAACGCGGTGCCCCTGTGGGAGCTGCCCGCAGTGCAGAAGGACATCGCCCGCCGGTGCCGCGCCGCCGGGGTGCCGTTTATGGTAGTGACCCAGCTTTTGGACTCGATGCACCGGCGGCCGACCCCCACCCGCGCCGAGGTGTGCGACGTGTACAACGCGGTGGCGGACGGCGCGTCCTCCCTGATGCTCACCGGCGAGACCGCCGCCGGCGCGTACCCGGTGCAGGCCATGGACTGGCTGGTGCGCACCGCCGAGGCCGCCCGCGGCCATCTGTACGGCGGGTGCCGGAGGTAAAACGCCGCCCGCCCGCTTGCACAAACGCCGCGGCGGCGGTAAGATAGAGAAAACGCAAGAAGTCAAAGGCGGGCGGCGCGGCTGCCCGAACCAATACGCAGGTGCGGGGAGGCCCGCACAGAAAGAAGGCTACCTATGGAAATGGTGCTTCAGGCGGTGCAGTCGGTGCTGTCCATGATCGTGCTGATGCTGGTGGGCGGCTGGCTGGCCGGCAAGCCCTGGTTCCGGGACAACGGCGGCAGCGGGATGCTGTCCAAGCTGATCGTGCAGGTGTTCGTGCCCTGCTATATGCTCACCAATGTGCTGAACAAGGTGGGCACCCGGGAGAACCTGGTACAGATCCTCGCCAGCTTCCCCATCCCGCTGGCCACCGTGCTGCTGGGCCTTGTGCTGGGTCTGGGCGCGGCGAAGGCACTGGGCATCAAGGCACCCCGGCGGGGCGTGTTCATCAACGTGATGACCTTCACCAACTGTGTGTTCATCGGCTTCCCCATCGTCACCTCCCTGTTCGGCGACGAGGCCGCCGCCGCGGGTATGGTGTACTACATGGCCAACACCACCTGCTTCTGGACCATCGGCGTCAGCCTGCTGCGGGAGGACGGCGGCCACAAGGAGCCGATCTTCTCCAAAGCCGGGCTGAAAAAGCTGGTCAGCCCCCCGCTGATGGGCTTCTTTGCCGGCGTGGTGATGGTGGTGCTGGGTCTGGGCCTGCACCCGGTGCTGGCCGGCCCCATCGGGCAGCTCGGCGCGATGGCCACCCCGCTGGCCATGGTGTTCGTGGGCTGCATTCTGCGCAACGCCGACTGGAAAAAGCTGCGCCTCAGCCGGGATCTGGTGCTGGTGGTGCTGTTCCGCTTTGTCATCTGCCCCGCGCTGGTGCTGGTGCTGGTGCGCCTGCTGCCCATCCCCCAGCTCTACCGCCGGGTGTTCTTCATCATGTCCGCCATGCCCGCCATGACCCAGCTCAGCGTCATGTGCAAGGAGTCCGGCAGCGATGTGGAGTTTGCCTCCCTGCTCATCGCGGTCACCACCGTGCTGAGCATCTTCCTCATCCCGGTGTACACGGTGGTGGTCACCCTGCTGCTGTGAGCCGCGGCGGCCAAAACGAAAGGAAACGAATATGGAAAGACCCATCCTCAGCGCGGTGCATCACATCGCGGTCATCGGCACGAATTATGAGGCGTCCCGGCATTTCTATGTGGAGCTGCTGGGCTTTGAGGTGGTGCGGGAGGTGTACCGCGCCGAGCGGGGCGACTGGAAGATCGACCTGCGGCTGGACGGCTGCGAGCTGGAGCTGTTCATTGTGGAAAACGCCCCCGCCCGCCCCACCCGCCCCGAGGCCGCCGGCCTGCGGCATCTGGCCTTCCGGGTGGAGAGCGTGGCCGACACCGCCGCTAGGCTGAACGCGCTGGGCATCGAGACCGAGCCGATCCGCTGGGACCCCTACACCGAAAAGGCCATGACCTTCTTCTTCGATCCGGACGGCCTGCCGCTGGAGCTGCACGAGTGAAACTTTGTTTAAGCCATCCTTCGGGATGGCTTTTTTTGTTGTGCTTTGGCCGGGGTTGTGGTACACTTAATCTGTATCGCTTTGCCCCGGCGTATGGCCGGCGGCGGGGGAGCAAACAACGCCGGGCCGACAAAAGCCCGCGAAACGAGGGATCTTCCATGCTGCACGACGCAGAATTGCATTATCTTGACAACGCCGCCACCACCATCGTGGCGCCCGAGGTGGCCGAGGCCATCCACACCGCCATGCTCACCCACTGGGCCAACCCCTCCAGCCTGTACACCCCCGGCGCCCACAGCGAGCTGGAGCTGAACAAGGCACGCGGGGCGGTTGCCCGCACGCTGGGCTGCACCGCCGGCGAAGTGTACTTCACCGGCTGCGGCTCTGAGAGCAACAATCTGGCCCTGCTGGGCGCGGTGCGCGCCCGCGGCTGGGGCAAGCGGATCGTCTGCACCGGCTTTGAGCACCCCAGCGTGACCCTGCCGCTGGAGCGGCTGGCACAGGAGGGCTATGACGTGCGGTTCGTGGCCCCCGGGCCGGACGGCCATGTGGACGTGGACCGGATGCTGGAGCTGGTGGACAAAAACACCGTTCTGGTGGCGGCCATGCAGGTGAACAACGAGCTGGGCACCGCCGTGGACGTGGCCCGGCTGGCGGCGGGGGTCAAGGCCCGCAACAGCCGCACCGCCGTACATGTGGACGGCGTGCAGGCGTGGATGCGCCTGCCGGTGAAGCTGGCGAACATCGACAGCTACGCGGTGAGCGGCCACAAGATCCACGCCCCCAAGGGGGTGGGCGCGCTGTATCTGCGCAAGGGCTACAACCTCGAGCCGCCCTATCTGGGCGGCGGGCAGGAGAAGGGGATGCGCCCCGGCACCGAGAACCTGCCCTACGCGGTGGGTCTGGCGGCGGCAGCGGGGCGGCTTGCAGGCGATCTGCCCCGCCGCCATCAGCACATGGCCGTGCTGAACGCCCGGCTGCGGGCGGGGCTGGCGGCCTTCCCCGAGGTGGTCATCAACAGCCCGGCGGACGCGGTGCCTGAGGTGCTGAACTTCAGCCTGAACGTCATCCGCAGCGAGACCATGCTGCATCATCTGGAGCAGTCCAAAGTGTATGTGTCCAGCGGCTCGGCCTGCAGCAAGGGCGCGGCCAGCCACACCCTCACCGCCATGGGGCTGCCCGCCCGGCGCATCGACACCGCCATCCGCGCCAGCTTCTGCGCCGAGAACACCGAGGCGGACGTGGACGCCCTGCTGAACGGGCTGGAGGACGGTCTGAAGAGCCTGACCCGTATCCGCTGAATTCTGTAGAAAAATACAATAAATATACAAATAGTAAAAAGGAGACTTCCTCCCATGAAAGAGATCATCCTGTGCTATCAGGGCGAGATCGTGCTGAAGGGCCTGAACAAGGCCGGCTTCGAGTCCATGCTCGCCAAGATCCTGCGCTACCGCGCCAAGTTCTGCGGCAACTTCAAGGTCTACCGCGCCCAGAGCACCATGTACATCGAGCCGCTGGACGAGTTCGCCGATGTGGACGCCTGCTTTGAGCGCGCCCGCAAGGTGTTCGGCTTCGCCGCCCTGAGCCGCGCCGCCGTCTGCGAGAAGAACTTCGACACCATCTGCGAGACCGCCGAGGCCTATCTGGGCGACAAGCTGCGGGGGGTCAAGACCTTCAAGGTGGAGGCCAAGCGCAGCGACAAGACCTTCCCCATGAAAAGCCCTGAGCTGAGCGCCCAGCTGGGCGGCTACCTGCTCAGCAAGCACCCCCACCTGCGGGTGAACGTGAAGAACCCTGACTTCACCGTCATGGTGGAGATCCGGGACTTCGGCGCCTACATCCACGGGCCGAAGGTGCCCGGTGCCGGCGGCCTGCCGGTGGGCAGCAGCGGCCGCGCCATGAACCTGCTCAGCGGCGGCATCGACAGCCCCGTGGCGGCCTACCGCATGGCCCGCCGCGGTCTGGCGCTGCACCACATCCACTTCGCCAGCCCTCCCTACACCAGCGAGCGCGCCAAGATGAAGGTGCAGAGCCTGGCCCAGATCGTCAGCGAGTACACCGGCAACTGCGTGCTGTATGTGGTGCCCTACACCAAGCCCCAGGAGTACATTCGGGACAACGCCCCCGATGTGCTGTTCACCGTGCTGATGCGCCGCAGCATGATGCGCATCGCCAGCAAGCTGGCCCACGACATCGAGTGCGACGCGCTGGTCACCGGCGAGAGCCTTGCGCAGGTGGCCAGCCAGACCCTGAAGGCCCTGCAGTGCACCGACTGCGCGCAGGACCTGCCGGTGCTGCGCCCGCTGATCGGTCTGGACAAGAGCGAGATCACCGAGACCGCCCGCGCCATCGGCACCTTCGAGACCAGCATCCTGCCCTACGAGGACTGCTGCACCATCTTCACCCCGCCCCACCCCAAGACCAAGCCCACCATCGCCGAAATTCTGGAGGCCGAGGCGGGTATGCCCGGGCTGGCCGAGCTGGAGCAGCAGGCCGCCGAGCAGGTGGAGCGCATCCTCATCAAGCAGGATGAGCCGGTGGATCTGCTGTAAACCGCACCTTTTAAACAAGACCGCGGGGCGCACCGCCCCGCACCGACAGGGGGACAGACCATGACCGCTGAGATCATCGCCGTGGGCACCGAGCTGCTGCTGGGCGACATTCTGAACACCAACGCCCAGTTCCTGAGTCAGGAGCTGGCCGCGCTGGGCATCAACGTGCTGCACCAGCACGTCATCGGGGACAACGCCGCCCGGGTGGCCGAGCTGGTGAACGAGGCCAAGCAGCGCAGCGACCTGCTGGTGTTCAGCGGCGGGCTTGGCCCCACCGCCGACGACCTGACCAAGGAGACGGTGGCCGCCTGTTACGGCGACACCCTCACCTTTGATGAGGAGGAGATGACCAAGATCGAGGCCTTCTACCTGCGCACCGGCCGCGCCATGCCCGCCAACAACCGCAAGCAGGCCATGGTGCCGGTGAAGGGGCGCAAGATCGTCAACAACCACGGCACCGCCCCCGGTGTGTGGTTCGAGGACGAGGCGGGGCGCTGCGCCGTGCTGATGCCCGGCCCGCCCAGCGAGCTGACCGCCATGTGGCGGGAGGGGGTGCGCCCCCTGCTGGCCGCCCGCACCGGCGGCACCCTGCACAGCCTGACCCTGCACGTGCTGGGCGGCGAGAGCGATCTGGAGAGCCGGGGCGGCGCGCTGTTCCAGCACGAGGACCCCACCGCCGCCATCTACGCCAAGGTGGGGGAGTGCCACATCCGCATCACCGCCCGGGGCGAGAACGACGCGGATGCCAAGGCCCGCTGTGAGGAATTCGCCAAAAACTTCTACGCGCTGTACGGCGACGCGGTGTACGATGTGGATGTGCCCGCGCTGGAGTACACTGTGGTGCGTCTGCTGGGTGAGCGGGGCTGGTGCATGACCACCGCCGAGAGCTGCACCGGCGGCCTTGTGGCCGAGCGGGTCACCAACGTGCCCGGCAGCAGCGAGGTGTTCCGCTACGGCTTCGTCACCTACGCCAACGAGGCCAAGGAGAAGCTGCTGGGGGTGAGCGCCCACACCCTGAACACCGAGGGCGCCGTCAGCCCCGAGACCGCCGCCCAGATGGCGCTGGGCGCCCTGCGCGCCGCCGACGCGGACGTGGCGGTGGCACTCACCGGCATCGCCGGCCCCGGCGGCGGTACCCCCGAAAAGCCCGTGGGCCT
The DNA here is from genome assembly GCA_045118955.1 of Oscillospiraceae bacterium. GTDB lineage: Bacteria > Bacillota > Clostridia > Oscillospirales > Ruminococcaceae > SFJ001. The sequence goes on from JBGVKB010000117.1 coordinate 15,335, forward strand.
TGTGTGGGGCGCAGCCGCCACCCGCGAGGGGGTCTGGGTGCGCAAAATGACCCTCGGCCGCCGCGACCGGGACAACATCCGCCGCCGTGCCTCCCAGCACGCGCTGGACATGGTGCGCCGGCTGGCCGCCGGTCTGTCCGCCCCCGAGGACACCACCGCCTACACCATTGAGCAGGTGGAGGAGAGCCGCCGCGCCCCCTTCGCCCGCTGAACCTGTTTTGATACGACTGAACCCCACCCGGAGGTACCGCCATGTCCCAGTTGAACCAGAACCAAAGCCCCACGCCGCGGATGCACATCCTGCGGCTGTTCGGCATGGATCGCGCCACTCTGACCCAGCTTCTGAAGGAGGCTGCGGCGCAGGGCTGTCCCGGTCTGCGCCTGCTGGAGCAGAACGGCGAGCAGGCGGTGTGCATCCGTGCCCGGGGCGATTCCGCCGAGGATCTGCAGCTTGCCGCCCTGTGGGCGGATGAGCTGGAGCGTCTGGTGCGGGATGTGTGCTTCGGCCGGGGCAGCGACGGTCTGCCACAGGCCTTTGCCGCCGCCCTCACCGGGAGGGAGTGGCTGGTGGTGACCCCCGACGAGGCCACCGGCAGGCTGCTGGACCCGGTGATGGAGAGCCTGCCCCAGGGCAGAGCGCTGTATGACTTCGGCCGGCAGAGCTGGGCGGACGAAAAGACCGCCCCCCGCCTGAAGCCCCGCGCCGGGGATGACCGTCTCACCGGGGCGGCCCGGTCGGGTCTGGTGGCGCTGAAGGCCACCGACGCGGATCTGGCCCTCATTCTGCTGCCCGCCGCCGAAGCTGAGCCGGCCGCCGCCATGGCGGTGAGCGGCCGCGCCGCGTGGGTGCGCGCCCTGAGCGGCGAGCAGGCCGCCGAGGCCGCCGCCCGCAACTGGCTGCTGGAGCTGGGCCGGCGCATGGCGCTGGAGCTGCCCGCCCCGGCGGGCACCGCGGAATTCGTGCCCGGCAAGCGCGCCCCTGAGCTGCCGCCTCTGCCCGCCCCCGGCCCGGTGCCGGAGGTGGAGGCCCCCGAGCTGCCGGTGTGGCACGCGCCCGCCCCCCAAAAGAGCGACCCGGAGGACTGGCGCGGCGCGCCCACCCGGGCGTTCGCGGAGCCGGACAGCCCCGCCGCCCCGCAGGAGGAGCAGCTCCGCGCGGCGCTGAACCTGTACGATCTGGCGGGGGAGGAGGACGACGGCCCCGCCCCCTACAGCCGTCCCCAGAAGGGTAGCTGGAAAAAGGTGCTGGCCTGCCTGCTGGTGGTGCTGGCCCTGTGCGCCGCTGCCGCGGCCTATGCGTGGACGAGCCACAACGCGGGGCAGGGCCCTTCGCCCCGGGGCTACGGCACCATCGCCTTTGATCAGGCGGCGGCGGAGTATCTGGCGGGCGCCCGCGCCAAGGACGGGCAGGTGGCCGCCTATCTGGCCCTGCCCGGTCAGCGGGGCGCGCTGGTCTACAGCACCGACGAGCCGGGAGCCATGTCCGCCGGCGGCGCGGTCTACGCCGATGAAGCCGAGCCGGGACAGGTGAAGCCCGGCACCCGCGCATGGCTGGAGCCGGGCAGCGACCCCGCCCGCGCCCACAGCAACACGCTGGTCTGGTGCCCCGGCGAGGCGCTGGGGTATCTGGATCGGCTGGACCAGCAGGACGTGCTGGCCGCCAACTACGGCTTTACCCTGTACACCCCGGACGGGGTCAGCCGCTGCAAGGCGGCGGCGGTGTTCCGCTGGAACGCCGAGGGCGACGCCCTGCCACTGACCGAGCTGCAGGATCTGACCAACTACCGCGATTATCTCACCTTTGTGCTGGGGGTCAAGGCCCGCAGCCTGTTTGAGCTGCCGGTGGACATTCGGGACACCGACCGCTTTGTGACCCTCCTCGCCCCCACCGGCGAGGGGGAGTATCTGGCGGTGGTGGGCCGCATGGTGCGGGAGGACGAGAGCGCCTCGGTGAACACCGCTGCCATCGCCGCCGCCGAAGCCCCGCTGGATCCGGCGGACGAGGGGGGGGCCCCCGCCAGCCAACAAAACTGTCTGGGCTGGGTCA